>JAEZBX010000003.1 GCA_023412765.1 Bacteroidota bacterium | reverse complement strand
GATTTGTATCTGAAAGAAAAATCCTGAAGTAGGCTATCCTTTTCGATGATGAAGATCTCGGGCTTAACGACGCTGCGCTTGTTGGTGAAGAACACCAACAAGGGCCCCGATAGTAGAACTTGCCAGGGGTTCGTTGTAGAATCGATGTTAGATATTTGGAATTACTTCACGACAGCATGCATAAGCTCCTGTACAAACTCATCAACTTCGTTTTTAAACTCATCCAAATCTGCAGGAGTCAACCTGTAGCCGGTAGTATATTTTATAGTATTTCTTTTGTCTGCAGACAACAGGTTGTTAATCCATAGTTCTTTGATACCAGCGGCATCTATACCGATCAGTTCCTTGAGTTCTTTTGAGATCGTATATAGCTGACCCACCCCTCCTCCACATACTGTAATAAAAGAATATGATCTGATATGATTTTTCTCATTCATCAAGAAGGCTCTCAACGGTGAAGCGATTTTTCCCGCCCATATTGGTGCAATGAAGACAAAATGTTCGTAGCGATCTAAGGAGCTTTTATGCGATTTAAGCCTCGGTACTCTCTGAAACATCAGATCCAGAAAAATAGAGATACCCCAACGTTTACCTTTCTCTTCAATTTTCAAGATATCGCAAGAGAGTTTTTGTTGAAGATGCTGGGCGAGGATCTCATTGTTGCCCGAATACGAATAGTACACGATGAGGGTTTTCATGGGTATTTATTTGAACATAAGATCCATAGAATACACATTAGACGAAATGATAATCAGCCCATTCGAAAGCTGACTTATGTCAGTTACCATTTCGCCTCATTTGTTAACAAATGAAAACAAACATCATAGTACCTCATTATTCAGTAGTAGGCATTCCGCCGAAACATCTTAGCCTTTGTTGGTGTTCTTCACCAACAAAACTACCGTATCTCATATTGATTATCTGAAAGAAAAATCCAGAAGCAGGCTTCTCACTTTTCGATGAATGAAATTCACGCACTTGACATACCTGCGCTTGTTGGTGAAGAACACCAACAAGGGCTGCGATCGTAGAACCTTCCTCGGGTTGGTTAAAACTTGCCGCGGGGTTAATCTAAATTTTTTGATTCTCTTTTTGGATAGTTCTTGGCTATTAGCCTTTGTTGGTGTTCTTCACCAACAAAACTACCGTATCTCATATTGATTATCTGAAAGAAAATCTAGAAGCAGGCTTCTCACTTTTCGATGAATGAAGTTCACGCACTTGACATACCTGCGCTTGTTGGTGAAGAACACCAACAAGGGCTGCGATGGTAGAACCTTTCCATGGGTTCGTTGTAGACATCCCAGTAGTAAACATTCCGCCCAAATATTGTTTAACATGATTTAGATAAAACACTGTGGATCCTGGATGATTACTTTGTAACGTTATCGACTAACCGTCAACCATTATGAAAAAAAGCCCCGTCCATAAACCTAGCCGCCGCGAAATACTGGGATATACACCTGCATTGCTGGGTCTGGGTTTTTTGTCGAGTACAGCCGGGAACGTGGTTGCTCAAAAAAATGATTTTAGTGTAAGAAACTTTGGTGCGAGCGGTTTGCGCAAAGACAACGCCACAAAAGCTTTTCGCGACGCCATAGAGGCTTGCGCAAAATCAGGAGGAGGCACGGTACATGTACCCGCAGGCGAATATACTGTTGGAACGGTACAGCTACTGGACAACACTACATTGCACCTCTACGCAGGAGCTACTTTGTTTGCCAGTCAGGAACGCGCCGACTATATACCCGATTCGCGCGCCCTGATCTTTGCAGACAATGCCAAGAATATCGGAGTGACGGGCAAAGGTACTATCGACGGACTGGCCCGTTACGACTATGACAACGTCCGCGGCGCAGATCCTGAAATCGCTAAGGTGCAGGAAATCGCGCGTCAGGCAGGAATTGAGATGAAGCGGTACTATCGCAGCCGTGAAGCTATGAATATTTTTCTGTTTGTGCTCAACGACTGCACTAACGTAAATCTTGCCGACATCTCCATCATCAATGCACCGCTCTGGACCGTCCGCCTCAATGACTGCGACCGGGTAACGATACGCGGTGTATACATCTATTCCGATCTGGAAAAAGGTGTTAACGCCGATGGGATCGATATCTGTTCGTCAAAAAATGTAGTTATATCAGATTGTGTGATAACCACTGCCGACGATGCCATAGTACTGAAGGCAATCGCAAGGAATGGGAAAAAGGCTAACACGGTAGAGAACGTAACGGTCGCGAACTGCATACTAACATCTTCTTCAACGCCGCTGATGATCGGGACGGAAACTGAGGCGGATATCCATCACGTGATCTTTAGCAATTGCGTCATACGCAATTCAAACAAAGGCTTCGGTATCAATGTACAGGATGGTGCAGTAGTCAGCAACATAATTATTTCCAACCTTACTATCGATACGAACCGTCGTCACTGGAACTGGTGGGGCGATTCCGAAATGTGCAAGTTTGTTCTAAAAAAGAGGACCGAGTCATCGGCACTCGGACAAATTCGGGATATTTTCATTGACAACATTAGTGCAAGCGCCCGGGGTACTTCGACGATCACTGGTTATGAAGGGCGGCCGCTCGAGAACATTCGAATTTCAAATGTCCGACTTTTTATGGATGTTGAGGATGCAAAAGACAAAAGGGCAACAGATGCGATGCGAATTGAAAACGTAAATGGCTTGCAGATGCGCGATGTATCAATAAAGTGGAATGAGGAATCAACAGAACCTGCGTGGCAGTCAGCATTAGTACTGAAGAACGTACGTGATTTCACTATTGACTCGTTTTCAGGCAGACAAGGCCTGAAGAAGAAAGGTAATCCGACTATAATACTTGATGAATGCGTTGAAGGTGTTGTAAGGAATTCAACTGCTAATGACGGTACGGCGACCTTCATCCATATCAAAGGCGCAAGGACAAAAGACCTCACATTAAGAAATAACGATTCATCCAAGGCGGCCAAAGCGCTGAACTTCGAAAATAGTGAAGTGAAAAAAGCTGTGAAGGTTTATTATTAATCCTATTTGTCAACTTGCAAATTGTATTTTTATTTCCAGTTATTTGAATGAATGCAGGTCACATTGATCACAACGGAGGCACAATGTTCACGAGGCAGACCCACGTTGTGATCGTCGTGATCTCTCTTTGTGATCACTGTGACCCTGCATTTTTAGCAAACCCCTGTATTATATAAACCCGTAATCTGACAAAGTAGAATTAAATAGGGAACGCCTACAAACGCGTATTAATATCTTATTACAGCAGAAATCTCATGAAGTCAGAGGAAGAAGCGGACGCAAACGCGGAGGAAAGTCAAAACAGGAAAATGACACACCAGGAGTATCGGCATTCTGTACATCGTCGAATAAGCACGTTGCAAAGTATGACGAAAAGTGAACCGCTGTACCAGCACTTGAGTAGTCTGACCGTTACTTTTAATTACATCGTTTCAGAAGGAGTAGCATCGGAACCATTCGAACAAAGCCTTAGTCGAATCGAAGATATTATGAAGTCGGAGAAAAGTGATGATGAGAAGCTAAGCGAAATTAAACAAATGACGTTTCTCGATTTCTAGCTGGACGACATCGAATGAAAGATCCAAATCATACCCAGACAAGCATGGAAAAGATTTTAGCCTTCAAAATACTCTGCATTTGGATCCTGGTGCATTCCTTTCCTGGCCAAGTTGCGTATTGCCAAGACGTTGTTACCCTTAATAAACAGGATGATGGCTATAGGGGTATATGGTATTTCATCGGACAAAGGCAAGGCCAATATAGATATAAATACAGTGGCGGTCTGTCCACTTACCCCGCCAACCATCATCCTTTTGCAGTGTACGCACCATCAGTACAAAAAACTTTCTTTTGCTATGGCGGCTCTTCGACTGGAGAAAATCCCAGCCTGCTACATGAAGTTGGCTATTTTGATCACCTTACCGGTATGGTTTCACGGCCAACCATAGTCCTTGATAAGCAGACGAATGATGCGCATGACAATCCAGTGCTTAACATCGACAAGCATGGCTACATCTGGTTATTTTCCACCTCACATGGGACTGATAGACCATCATTTACTCACAAGAGCAAGCAGCCTTATAATATCAGTTCATTCGAAAGAATTCGTGCGATGAGGATAGTCGATAGAGATACGGTGCCCTTTGATAACTTCTCATATCTGCAAAGTCATTACAATTCCGATCACGGTTTTTTGCACCTCATGACCCACTATGATCGGGGTGTGTTGAAATATGGAAGCAATAAGGCCCGCCGAACCATAAGCTATATCACCAGCACAGACGGAATCCACTGGTCTGAGCTTAAGGACATCGCTCACATAGAAGAAGGTCATTATCAAACCAGTGGTCAGCACAAAAATAAAGTAGGTACTTCATTCAACTTCCATCCCGATACAGAGCACGCAAGCGGCCTGGACTATCGCACCAATCTTTACTACATAGAAACCTCTGATCATGGTCGATCATGGACAAATGCTAATGTCGAACCCGTTGCGCTCCCCATTACCACAAGAAACAATAAAGCTTTAGTATACAACTACCAGGCTGAAGGCTTGAATGTTTACATCAACGATGTCTCTTTTGATAAACGGGGAAACCCTGTTATTTTCTATATCACCAGCAAAGGCCCGGAACCCGGTCCTGCCAACGGTCCTTATACATGGCATGTAGCACATTGGTATGGTGGAAAATGGAATTTTTATAACGTTACGACTTCGGATCACAACTACGACATGGGCTCGATATATACAGAAGACAATGATCAATGGCGGATCATCGCGCCTGCTGGGACCGGCCCTCAAGCTTTCAGTACAGGCGGAGAAATGTCTTTGTGGATCAGTAATGATCAGGGAAAGAATTGGCGCAAGGATACAATGATAACTGCAAACAGTTCGTATAATCACAGTTATTCACGTAAACCGGTGAACGCGAATGATGGCTTTTATTCATTTTGGGCTGACGGACACGGATTGGAGCCATCGCCATCCAGATTGTATTTCTGCACTAAAGATGGTGATGTTTTCAGGCTTCCGGTTAAAATAGTCTCGGATGAAGTCAGACCCGAGCCGCTGAAACGATAAAATCTTTTTCAAATGCCTTGCACGAAAGTGCAGCCAGCACGACTGCAACTCATAAGTAGTGATTTCGAGTCGACGATCACCTCTTGCATTTCTATTTTTCAAAATGTGAGTCGCGCTATTGTGGTCTATCCAAGAGACATAGTGTAAAATCACAGATCCCCTACCTCCTTTGGCCATTACATCAACATCTCCTATTTTTATCTACTGAATTTTTTATCTACTGAATTTCTTAGCTCAACCACACGTAATGAAAAACCGTCTTATCACATTAATCGATTTTTCTATTTACTCGCATGCACTCGCTGAACTTGCCGTGCGTTGGGGCCGAATTGCATCAGCACAATTAGTGTTCGTTCATGAGGTACCCGGACTGGTTCCAAGCATGGCCGATACAAGTAGCAAAGATGAAATAGTGAAAAATGAAAAAGAGGAAGCTCTTGAAAAACTAAGGAGATTTACAGCAACGGAAACTTATGAAATTGATGTCAGGTTTGTGGTAACAGGATCACATCTTCTCACTACGATCAACGAATTACTTTCCGAAGGATTCAATGACACCATTCTCGTGGGTATTAAGGGTACCGGCATGTTAAAGCAAATGTTGATCGGTAATACAGCATCCATGGTCATCGATGAAATTAATCGCACGGTGGTAGCGGTCCCTGACAAGCTGTGCGCGGTTCCAAACGAATTTTGCAATCTGGTTCCGAAGCGATTGGTTGTTTCATTAAACTACAAATTTCCGCTCAATGAAGAGGCGCTCAATGATTTCCTAAATCAATACAACAACGCCATCCAGGAAATTGAGTTTATATCTTCCGTCGATAATGATGAAAAAGAGGATAAAGCAAAGGACTATTTGAATAAATTATCTGATAAGTACAGCATGAATCTCAAATCATCGTACCGGGTTTTTATAGGCAAGAAACATTTTGAACAAATCAAAAATTATGTGCAGTCATCACCCAATACCGTGTTGATTGTCCAAAAAGGTTCACGCAATCTTACCGATCTTCTTTTCAGGAAGTTTCTCATCAACGAAGTTATTCATGATGGCTCCTTGCCCATGGTCGTCTTGCCAACTGTGCTTAATTGACTTTCTGCCATTTTTTACCTGCAAGGCTACTTTTAAATACAAAACACAAGATTGCGCACGCTTCACTTTTGCACACAATCTAAACTAAATTTGATCGTCCTCCACTGACAATGATTACTTTTGAAGCCTTGCAACCCAAGCAGATGATATGGACCTTCCCCCATTGGTGATTTTATTGGCCGGCCTGGTCATCATAATACTTGGTGCTGAACTGTTGTTGCGCGGTGCCACCCGCTTTGCCGCCTTGATGGGTATGAAACCTATGATCATCGGTCTTACAATAGTGGCAGTGGGTACCAGTATGCCTGAACTCGCCGTAGGTATTACAGCTGCCGCCGAAGGAAAAGGCTCCATGGCGATCGGTAACATTGCCGGAACAAACATTTTCAACATCCTCTTTATACTGGGTCTCAGTGCAGCTATTCGGCGCCTTCCGCTTGAGCAACTCAGTATCATGCTTGATGTGCCGGTTATGATTGCCGCTGCTCTCGTGCTGATCGCAATGGCGTGGGATGGCGTAATCTCCAGGGCGGAAGGATTCATTCTGGTGGCAGGAGCCATATTGTATATCATCGCGCTCATCAGATTAAGTAAACGCGAATCGACGGCTCTGCGCAAGGAATACGAAGAAGAATACGGACAAAAAGCATTGCTCAAACGAAAAGGAACGTGGGTCGCCCTGGCCAATATCGGATTGCTCATCGTAGGAATCGGGCTGACCATCTTAGGCGCTAATCTGCTGGTAGCAGGTGCTGTAGACATAGCAAAAATCCTGGGCGTCTCCGATGCTGTCATAGGTTTGACGATACTTGGCATCGGCACGTCGGCACCCGAGCTTGCTACAACAATAGTAGCTACCATCAAAGATGACCGCGAAGTGGCTGTCGGAAATCTAATCGGCAGCAGCATAACAAATGTACTCTTTATACTGGGCCTTACCTGTATCGTTGCGCCCGGTGGCACTGATGTGAGCCGCGACATACTTTTGGTGGATTTGCCACTGGCTGCCGCTGTCGCCATAGTCTGTTATCCTGTCTTTCGGAGCGACAAAATGGTATCGCGAACGGAAGGATGCGCCTTTGTTGGATTGTACATAGTTTATTTTTCGGTACTGGTCTTTTTCAGAACCTGAAAATCTGCTTCAGCCTGCCAGTCAGGCTTGTTTATTATAACAATCCTGAGTTTTCCTTAGCACTGTTGTCCCAATGCGTTAGAATATACACTAACGTAATAACTATCAAAAATCATCCTTTTATCTGACTAACAACATAGCGCCAGAGTTGAGATAATGGTAACTTTTGTTTGTTAAGCAAATAAATAAAACATAAGATTTTGAATCTGATATTTAGACCTTCCACCGGTTTGTCTAAGTTTTTGAAGATCAATATATCCAAGATCAATGAGCCTGAGGCGAAGCCAACAACTCGAATTAATGTAACATAAGCGTCAGTAAATTCGGTGTTGTTCGATCCGGGAAGTTTATCTTCCCGGATCTTTTTATTCAGGTAAATTGTTTTCAGGTCTGTTTGGTCGTCCAACCGGTCCTTTCAATCTACCAAAGCCCACCGCGAAGAAGATTTATAAAGAGCCGGTGTGCGACAGGCATGTGTCAGGGCATAAACACTCACTTGGGGACGTCCGAAACAAGAAAAAAAAGTCACAGGCAATTTATGCTCCTTCGATCAAGTGCTCTTCACTTTTGTCGTGAGCAGGTTGAGCAAATCCTTTAATCGATTTTTGCCATCAGAACTATGGCGCGGGAATAAATCACCTATTTCGTTTGCTGTCTGCTGAATCCGATCAACCAACTCAGCCGTAAAAAGTGTTTCATTGTTTGAATAGTAGGTGGCGAAGTCATTATAAGGCTCATCGGCTGGGACATTTGTGGTCAGCAGTGTGTCAATTGTAAAGAAAATAAAGTGGACATCCTCCGGCACCGGCAGGTTAGAATCTTGCGGGTGCGTCATCCAATTCTTGCTTATCAACAACTTCAATTCAGAAAACTCAATAGCTTCCACGCCACGATCCACTGCAAGAGAATAGAACAGTTTTCCCAGTTGCTCGAAAAATTCACGATTTATTGTACTCATAACATTTTTTTTACGATGTGTGATTAAGAAATATCAATAGTTTGTTGAACGATCCTCTCGGCTGAGGAAATATTGTCAATCCCTTTGATTAACGCATCTGGATTGAACGAAATTGAATCAATCCCATGGTGCACCAGAAAAGCCGCAAACTCAGGATAGTCGCTGGGTGCCTGACCACAGAGCCCAACCTTGACGCCTTGTTCATGGGCACGCTCAATCAGATGCTCTATCTGAATTTTTACTGCCTCATTGTTTTCATTAAACAGGTCACTCACAATCTCAGAGTCACGATCCAATCCTAAAGTAAGTTGTGTAAGATCGTTCGATCCGATGGAGAATCCATCAAAAAGCTGCGCAAATTTTTTGGCAAGCAAAATATTGCTTGGTATTTCGGCCATAACGTAAATCTCGAGGCCATGGTCTCCCCGGTTAAGCCCAAAACTCTTCATCACGTCAAGAACTTTTTTTGCTTCCTCCAGCGTCCTGCAGAAAGGGATCATCACTTTTACGTTGGTAAGCATCATTTCCTCGCGCACTTTTTTTATGGCAGCACATTCAAGACCAAAACCTTCCCTATACAAATCATGATAGTACCGGCTTGCACCCCGGAAACCGAGCATTGGATTTTCTTCGTGCGGTTCAAAAAGTTTTCCACCGAGAAGCTTTGCGTATTCGTTCGTTTTAAAGTCACTCATGCGCACAATCACTTCCCGTGGATAGAATGCGGCTGCTACAAGTCCCACAGACTCCGCCAACTCATCAACGAAAAACTCTTTCTTATCTGAGTAGTGCCTCGTTAGCGCTTCAATCTGTTTCTTTTCAGAATTATTGGGAAGTTCATTGAATCTGACAAGCGCCATCGGGTGAATTTGTAGCGAATTGCTGATCGTAAATTCCATTCGAAGCAACCCAACGCCTTCGCTCGGATATCTCGCATAGAATAATGCTTTTTGTGGGTCCGACAGGATCAGCATGGGCTTCACATGAATATCAGACAAGGGCTCGAAAGGAATTTCGCTTTCTACCCAATTCAATTTCTTATCATAAACAAGACCAACATCTCCGTCTGCACAAGAGACCGTCACAACCTGCCCATCCATGAGTACCTCAGTTGCATTACCTGTGCCAACGACTGCCGAAATACCAAGTTCACGCGCAACGATAGATGCATGGCTGGTTCTTCCGCCCTTGTTTGTGACAATACATATCGCTTTGCGCAGCAATGCATTCCAGTCCGGATTTGTGATATCTGCAACAATGATATCGCCATTCTCCACTTTGCTTCCATCTGCGAGTGATTTAATTATACGCACTTTACCGCAGACGATCGAATTTCCTATCGCCTTTCCGGAAAGTATCGGACGATCCGTTGAATTTAAAGAATACTCCTTCATCGAAATATTCCGTTGCATGTTATGGACGGTCTCCGGGCGCGCCTGTACTATAAAGATCTTTTGTGTGAAACCATCTTTCGCCCACTCAATGTCCATAGGCATCCCATAATGCTTTTCGATAGCGGCGCACCACTTTCCCAATTGGTTCACTTCCTCCTTATCAAGCACAAATTGGTCGCGTTGCGAAGGAGAAGTCTTTTTCCAGACCGTCTTTTTTCCATCATCGCCATACACAAGCATTTGCTCTTTGCTCCCCAGCAGACTAAATACCAATCCATTTTTGCCTGAATCCAGGGCTGGTTTAAACAGGTAGAATTCATCTGTATTGACTGCGCCCTGAACAACACTTTCGCCCAATCCCCATGCACCTGTTATGTAGATCAGATTTTCATTCCCATTTTCCGGTTCGATCGTAAAAGCAACGCCCGCGCTACCCTTATCTGATCGAACCATCACTTGCACGCCTACTGAAAGTAGAACGGACATGTCCCCGAACCCATTGTCAATTCGATACTTGATTGCCCTATCATTAAACAACGATGCATAGCATTGTTTAACTGAGAGAAGCACCTGATCTATTCCACCTACGTTCAAAAAAGATTCGTGCTGCCCGGCAAAACTTGCTGTAGGTGAGTCTTCAGCTGTGGCGCTACTTCTTATTGCAAAAGAAAGTTCAGCTCCATGTGACTTAAGCATTTGATGATGCATCTCCCTTACTGCTTCTTCCACCCTAGCAGGCAGCTCACTACGCATGACGACGTCCCTGCACGTGCTGGCCACCTCCGGAAGGTTTGTAAGCGCTTCGTGGTCAAGTGAAGCTAATAGCCGTTCAAGTGCACCGTTAATTTTATTGTGTGAAAGAAACTCCTCAAAAGCTTCGACGGTGATCGCATAGCCATCCGGAACTTCGATTCCCATTGGAGTTAACTTTCTGATCATTTCCCCCAGAGAAGCATTTTTTCCGCCAACCAGGGAGAGGTCCTGCATAGACAAATCAGCGAAAGGTATTATGAAACGTCCCATGACACGCCGGGTTTAACAATGGCCGGCTGGTGAAAGTATACTGGTTAAACACCTTGAACCATGATTGGCATCAGAATCGGATCTGATTATTATCAATGTTTATTTGGAAAGTACCATTGCTCCGATGCATAAAGCATTTTAAACAACTTTATTTGTTTTACTCCGAAGTACAGGCTTTAATTGCAGTTCTTTTAACATCAAATCTTATGGATTCAAATAAAAAATCTTTGCGCGTCCTGGTGGTTGGCTGCGGAAATATGGGTACTGCTCACGCAATTGCATACCATTCTATTGATGGCTTCGAGATCTGCGGCATCGTATCCACCGGAAAAAGCAAAGAAGTCTTGAATGAAAAGCTGGGAGGTGGCTTTCCACTGTTCAATAGTTTTGATGATGGCCTGAAGGCGACCAAGCCAGATGCCGTTTGTATCTCAACATACCCTGATACCCACGAAACTTTTGCCATCAAAGCATTCGAGAATGGCTGCCATGTTTTTATTGAGAAACCGGTAGCCGATACGGTAGAGGGTGCGCAACGCGTGGTGGATGCAGCAATAAAAGCAAAAAAGAAACTTGTCGTTGGATACATCTTGCGACATCATCCATCGTGGGAAAAATTCATTGAGCTATCACAGCAGCTGGGCAAGCCGTTGGTTATGCGCATGAACCTCAATCAACAGAGTCACGGTTATATGTGGGACGTCCATCGCAACCTGATGAAAAGCCTGAGTCCTATCGTCGATTGCGGTGTGCATTATATTGATGTGATGTGCCAGATGACAAGAAGCAAACCTCTGCAAGTAACGGCCATCGGCGCGCGCCTTACTGAAGATATTCCTGTTGGCAATTACAACTATGGACAATTGCAGATCCGGTTTGAAGATGGTTCGGTGGGTTGGTATGAGGCTGGCTGGGGTCCGATGATGAGCGAGACTGCATTTTTTGTTAAAGATGTAATTGGTCCCAAGGGATGTGTTTCAATCGTGGCAAAAGACGCAGGTGGAAGTGGCAAGTCTGCATCCGTTGAAGCCCATTCGAAGACGGAATCACTTCGCTTTCATCATGCAGAAATTGATAAGAATAATAATTTCGTTAAGGAAGATACCTGGATCAATCTAAAAGATGAACCTGATCACCAGGAGTTATGTAATAGAGAACAACGATATTTTTTGAAAGCTATTCAGGAAGATATAGACTTGACGGATCACATGCAGGATGCAGTTAACAGTCTGCGCATAGCCTTTGCGTGCGATGAGTCGGTGCGGACAGGGCAGGCAGTATCGCTGGTGGAGGATACAGTGTCGTTGGGTTGATAGAGGACGAATATCGAATATTGAACAAGGAATATCGAATATCGAACTAACACCGAACAAGGAACACCCAACAAGGAACGGGCACATCAAATATCAAATTTCCAATTTCCAATTTGGAACACGCCAGATCATTTCGGTTCGTACTTATACCTGGTTACCGACCATTCTGTGCACCCAAATCCTGGGTGATAACGGATTTCTTCTAGCAAAAGCTTTCCATTGTATCGTTTGGTTATTACGGGACAACTATTATCTCCCTCGGCCGATCGCCCCACTAAATTTCCCCAGCCATCGTAGTGAAAGAAGATCCGTGACCTCAATTCGTCATCTCCGCTGAATGTCAATTCTTCATCGGGTAAAAAATCAGAGCCATGATAGACTTTTTCAATCCGCCA
>JAEZBX010000347.1 GCA_023412765.1 Bacteroidota bacterium | reverse complement strand
AACTAAGTCCCATTCCCGAACGCGTACATATCCATCCAATACAAATTCGTGCCTGTATTCAGCCCCGATCGTGAACAAACCTGCTTGTTGTGATTGCTGGCATAATGCCGCCCCGGGCATTAATATAGTGGCGGCAATTAACAATGTTATTCTTTTCATAAGTGAATAGAAATACTCGAAGCGTTATCGAACTCGAAACCGGAGTTTCCAATAAATATCACGGCTAAGTCTGAATATAACCTGAATTACAGCTATTAAACACCACCAAAAGAAACTTTAAAATCGTGTATTCCGGAGAAGTATTTGTATTCAATGCTGAACCCTGAAACCTCGCATGATTTCTTAACTATTGAAAGACCTAATCCACTACCCAAAGAATTTCTTGATTCCCGGTGAAAACGCTGAAATATTTTTTCAGGGTATTGAAGTGGCGGACCATCATTTGAAATCCTGAAATACTCTTTTGTTCCGTTGATTATTATTGCACCGCCTCGTATCGCATGCCGAACAGCGTTTGATATCAAATTAAAGATAATAAGTTCGAAAAGAGCCGCGTTTGCACTCACAATTGCCTCATTTATATTGCATTTTAAAAACAATTGCTTTTCCTCGATTTGACGATTATAGGCTTCCAAAGCTTTCATAACAATTTCGCGCAAATGGATCTCTTCGATTTCTATAAATTGTCTGTTTTCAATTCTGGAAAGAAGTTGAAGGTCTTTGTTAAGGCGGGAGATTCTATCCGTGGATTCAAGTAAACTTTCAACTAGTTCAGCTTGCTCTTCAGTAAGTTCCTTTGTCTGTGCCAATAGTTCCAGCTTACTCCGGCAAATCGCCAACGGTGTGCCTAGTTCATGCGACGCATTTTCCGTGAATTCCTTCTGTTCCCGGTACGCAGCCTGACTCCTTTCAATCAAATAGGAGACGGCGCCGCTCAGCTCTCTGAACTCATAAGTTGCCGATTCAGGCAGGGAAAACTGAACGTCTTCATCGATCCGAAATCTTCTGAGGCGGTCAAGGATAAGGTAAAACGGACCCCATATCGTCTTCGAAAGTTTTTGATTTATTATAGCCAGTCCAATTAGCAATAGTATTAACACCAGAATCTGAATAATCATAATAGCGCTGATTAATTCCGAATTGCTTACCATCGACTCGCGAATCTGTAACCTGAAGTCTTGACCAAGTATAGTTGCGCCCTGCTCGTACACTCTGTGAGGAGCCCACCTTGCGGCTGCGCTGTCGTACATGTCCATGGTATAAAGGGTATCTCTGACCGGACCGTTCACAGGCTTTAGAACGATCTCATCATTCAGCAAATGGAATAGCTCAAGATCTGCTAACGACTTTATGCGGGTGATTGACGAAAAAAAATCGTTCCTGTGCGAAAGCAATACCTTGTCCATATCATGGATAAAGATCCGATGTATGGAATAATAAAATAATGGAGTGCAGAGCAATGTCAAGAGCGTTGAGTAGACCAGGTAACTTTTGACTGTACGGGTAAGTAACTTCATCCTTCAAGCTTGTAGCCAAGACCATAAATTGTTTTGATGTAATCGGTAGAGGATGATTCCGACAATTTTTTCTTGAGATTTTTCATGTGGGCGTAGATGAAATCGAAATTATCGAAGACCTCAGCTTCATCACCAGACAGATGTTCAGCGATTGCATTCTTAGTAACTACTCTGTTTTTGTTTGCCATAAGAAATATGAGCAAGTCATACTCCTTTCGCGTGAGATCTATTGGGTTTCCGTTTACTGTGACGGATTTACCCAAAAGATCGACCACAATCTCACGATTTTTGATTAGGTTATTTCCATTAAAACGCTTCCTCCTGATAACGGCTGATACACGGGCTCCCAATTCAGAAAGGTGAAAAGGTTTTGGTAAGTAATCATCCGCGCCAAGATTAAGACCTTTGATTTTATCGTCAATCGAATTCTTCGCCGAGATTATAATTACACCCTCTAACTTCCCCTCCTTTTTTAGTTTTTCCAATATTGACAATCCATTGCCATCGGGCAGTGTGATATCCAACAAGATACAGTCGTAGTCATGAAGCATTATTTTTTCTTCGGCTTGGTCTACAGTTGAAGCAACCTCACAAACATAACTTTCTTGCCGAAGGTATTGGATAATGCTTTTGGACATCTCCAGTTCATCTTCTATGATAAGCACTTTCATTTGCCTCGTTTATATGTCAATTACATCCGCATCCGCCGCCGGTTTTACCACCATTTGCTCCAGAAGCACCTTCGCGATAAAGCTGAAAACTCGTTTCGAATTTTTGTGTTTTCCGAGCACCTAGTTCCATTTCCGAATCGTTGAGATACATTTTCTGGTATTCCTTTACTGGGGAACAGCTTTCCATCGCCAAAAACAATAAGAAAAAAATAAATACACCCTTGATCTTCATCATCACTTAGTCAGGTTAATATTTTTGGAGGTGTGCATCTTATCATTGTCATCAATAACGATACAGGCTATTGCCTTCATCTGATCAATTAAATGAAGACCCGCCCTGATACCCATAACCATAACGGGTGTAGCCATGGCATCTGAAATTTCGGCGCTGCTGCAAATAATTGTCACGCTTTTAATGCCGCTTACCGGATATCCGGTCTTTGGATTGATAGTATGAGAATATTTGACACCGTCTATGATGGCATATTTTTCGTAGTTACCTGAAGTTGCGACTGACATATTGGTGAGCGTCAAAGAGCCAAATGGGAAATGTTTTCTTGTTGGATCAGCAATCCCGATCGTCCATTCCTTTCCATTCGGCTGAGTACCCCAGACAGTAAGATCACCTGCTGCATTGACGATCCCGCTTTCAACTCCAGCGAGTTTCATCACGCTTTTTGCGCGGTCGGCGGCATAGCCTTTACCAATCCCTCCGAAACCTATTCGCATCCCTTTATCCTTTAGAAAAACGGTTTGATTTTGTCTATCCAATATCACATTTCGAAAATTGATAAGGCGCACCATTTTTTGAGCAGTCTCCGCGTCAGGTAAGGAGGTTATATTCTTATCGAAATTCCAGAGACTTTTATCGATAGAACCATAAGTGATATCAAAAGCACCTTGTGTTAACGCAGAAACTCGTAGTGATCGTTCGATTAAATGAAATACTTCCCAATCCACTTTTACAGGCTTTTGTCCTGCATTCTCATTGATCTGATAGGTTTGGCTTGAGTCACTATAGGTTGTCAGCAATTTTTCTATTCGTTGAACTTCATTGACACCTTCCTGAATGCGCGAGTTCGCCCACTCCTCATCCTCTCCTACAACGGCAAACTCAAAACGGTTTCCCATTAGTTTGAGATCTCGCCGAAACAATTTCGTCATTGTCTCTATCATTGTTACCTGGAAATGACTTTATTTAGTTCTGCCATGAATTTATCCTGGGTGCCAAAAACATATCCATCCCATTCCTTTATTGGCCTACCGTTTGAATCAAGCAACAACGTCAGCGGAAACTTGCCAGTAGGATTATATCGTTCGGCAAGCGCTTCATTGCGCTGCGTTTGATCCTTCGATAGCTGCTTCTTTTTTGATCTCGGAAAATCCGCGCGAACCAACACCAGATGCTTTTCCGCCACAGATAAGAAAGGTTGTGTTTCAAAAACTTCGGTTTTCATTTTGATACATGGGGCGCACCAATCAGAACCTGAAAAATTCAAGAGTATGTACTTTTTTTCTTTCACAGCCAAAGTTTTTGCCGCATCGAAATCCGTAAGCCATTCGCTTTGGCCGACGGTAAAAAGCATACATAGGATTAATGAAAGTCTCATAGTATCATTTAAATTTTGCAAGCAATGAAATAATTTCAGCGTTCAGTCCAGTCGAGCGCTCGTAATGAGCATATCGGACTTCCAATGCGTTGAATCTTGTAAGTTTCAGAACACCACCGGGCGGTGCATACCTTAATCCCATCCCGATCATGATGCTAGTAAGGTCGGACAAATCATAGTCACTCGTATAAAATTCCTCGCTCGTTGAATGCTGACCATAGCCTTTAAAATATTTTATGCCATGCTGGTTATTGTAGCGGTAGAACGGGCTAAGCGAAATGAACGGAGTAATCTTTACAGGGGTCTCCAACTCAACAGTATGTGCGCTCATGCCCCAGCTATCACGATAATATCGATAGAAGGTTCTGGCAATAATACGGTCGCCGAAAAAGTAATTTAATCGGATACCCAACGGAATTTTTAGGCGCGTGTCCGGCAGCTTTTCGATTCGATGGGTTTTATCTGTAAAATATGTCCTATGAAAAAGCGTAGCAAGTTGTCCCTCCTGGTAAGCAACGTCTGCAAGAAATAACACCTGTAATCTCTTATTAAGCACCTGACTTAATGTGAAAGAAGCGCTGTAAGAATTCCGTGGCTTTTTGTTGGTACCTTCGCTTCCTCTTAATTCTATAGGTAGAATCACAGACCACGTATCCAGGTACACTTGACCTTTCGCGCTAAACTCACGGTTTTTGTCTTTGGAAAGTTTCGACCAACCGAGACCGAGTCCTTTTGACAAATAATCATATTCGGCTGACACCGAGCCAAGAATGCTTACCGTTGAACCGGTTTGTTCATTGGAAATTGAATACATTATAGACGGATAAAACCTGTTATCGGCAGAGGAAGCAGATGAAATAGTGCTTGGATCAATTTTGTCGGAGGATGCTGAAGAGTAAGAGTCGAAACCAAGTTCGAAGTTAAGAACGTGCTTTCGCAGTTTCAGATCATAGCGTGAAAGTCTAACATCGGTTGTCGTAGCGAAGTCTGTAAGATGCTCAGAACCGATTCCACCTGTAACCGCAGAGTTGTTTCCATCCTGCTGATAGTAACTTGAAACAAAATTGACTTCTTCAACCCTTAGTTTCCTGTTCTTATAGGAAGAAGAATCTTCGGGCGTCTGCGAGAAGCTAATAAGAGTACTTAGAAAAATACCCACAGCCGCAATAGATATCCTTAACATACTGTAATTTCATTCGCAATTCCGCAAAACTTCCTGAATAAATTCTGAATTTCCTGCATGACTAATGAGAATTGATCTTGATAGGACTGAAACATGCCCTTCAAGATTATCCCCAATTCGTTTCGTACACCCATAAAACTTTTAAAGAATGCTAGCTCCATGGAATATTCAATCAATCAGACACTGGAGAATGTTTTCTAATTAAGGCCGTTCGCAAAAAGTGTCTGTCATCCGTTCTTATTATCAGAATTGCAGCAATCGAAACTGTGATCGAGAATGGAAAAGCTGCGTATAGCCCAAGTGGAGCAATAGCCATCAAAAATACAATTGCGCCAATTCCCGCTAATAAAACCCATCGTCCAAACAACAGCATCCCTATGGCTATCAATCCCTGTAGGACAGCAATCACCGTAACAAACGGTTTAACATTCTCTTGGAACCAACCATTGATAAAAGCGGCGTATATCTCCACCGATGTTTTACCGTACTCCAGATACATTTCAGGAGTGCTCCGCGCGGTGGTCAGGTTCACCCAGCTGGCCCAGGCAAACAATATTGCAAAGAGCAGCCTGGCAAGTTTCGTATTTTTGTACGCCACCCATAGCAATATCAACCCAGCAATATTAGAGGTAATGTATGCGATGGTCACTGTTTCTATCTCATCGTAGTTCATATTCCTTCAAGGTTCCGTGTTCTATCACGCCATTATCGAATCATCAATTTCATTTATTGCTCATTCTCAAAAAATGATAATTGGTCATGCGCGATGCTGACTTACGTCAGCCTTGAGCTTTCGGTGAATGAAATGGGTGCGCCAAACATACGCCTCGCTGTGGGGTTGCCATCCTATCACGCAAGGACGATATTCAGAAAATAAGGCGAACCTTACCTGGGGAGGAGTAAGCTTCCGACAGCTGAACTCGATGTTTAAAAACCGGAGCGAACGATAGACGATGCGATTTTCCCGCCCCGAGGTTAGAAGTCAAAGATTTTGTTGGATCAATCCTTCAATTTTATGAGCAATCCTGAGTATGTCCTGATAACTTTCAAGCAGCTCAGTTCGATTGTTCAATCTTAGCGCAAATTTGTTTGTAAATTCGAAACTTCTGAGAATAGCGTTAGTGTCTAATTGGTCGAAGGCAGACGATTGTTGCGAGTCAGTTAGCGGTATTTCTTTTAAAATGTAGGGGCCAATGATTGCAACGGTTCGAAATCTTTCTTTGTCAAAATGTTCCTGGTATCCTGTGCAAATAAAGCGCGTCTAACAAGGATACTTTCGGTTTGTTGAATTGCTGAATTCAAGGCGTGAATGTCTGACGCAATATCTTCTCTCAATGCGACAAGATAAATGCGAGCAAGCTTATCATTGGATGAATTCTCCTAATAGCTACTGATTGAAAAAGATATCGTGATCCCGATGATGACAACAATAATTTCAAGTGGATCTTTCATCTGTTAAAGCGACTCGATCTTTTCTTTAACCTTTTTGCCGCCAACAATTTCATTATCATAAAATTCCACAACGCCGGTTTCAACATTGTACAAGCCACCTACCAGCGCAATCTCGCCGTCTTGAATAAGTTGTCCAATAATTGGACTTTGCAAAGGAATTTGTTCCATGGTTTGT
>JAEZBX010000346.1 GCA_023412765.1 Bacteroidota bacterium | reverse complement strand
AGCTTTTTGTTAAGTCGCGCAGCTTCCTCTTCATCGAAAACCTGCTGAGCTTTTTCAACGAGGGATACCACATCTCCCATACCCAGGATTCGGCTCGCCATCCGGTCGGGATAAAACCGATCGATCGCATCCATCTTTTCCCCCAGGCTCATGAACTTAATGGGCTTGTCAACCACTCTCCTGATTGAAAGGGCAGCACCACCCCTTGTATCACCGTCGAGTTTTGTAAGAACTACGCCATCAAAATTGAGTCGGTCGTTAAAAGTCTTTGCGGTGTTAACTGCGTCCTGACCAGTCATTGAATCGACCACAAACAAGGTTTCCGATGGATTCAAGGCCTTTTTCAGATTAGCGATTTCATTCATCATCGCTTCATCCACTGCCAAACGACCGGCGGTATCGACAATGACTACTCTGAAATTGTTTTTCTTCGCATGGTCCAATGCATTCTTCGCAATTTGAACCGCGTCCTTGCTTTCAGGTTCGGAATAAACTTCAACGCCAACCTGCGTACCCAGCACTTTGAGCTGGTCGATTGCAGCGGGGCGGTAAATGTCGCAGGCAACCAGCAGAACAGAGCGACCCTGCTTTTTCAGATAATTTGCAAGCTTCCCGGAAAATGTGGTTTTACCAGAACCCTGTAAACCTGCGATCAAAACAATTGCAGGGTTACCGTCGATCTTGATGTCGACGCTTTGACCGCCCATTAAGCCCGTCAACTCATCGTTCGTGATCTTTACCAGCAACTGTCCCGGAGAAACCGCTGTAAGCACGTTCTGGCCCAACGCCTTTTCCCTGATCTCATCAGTTACTTCCTTGGCGACCTTGTAGTTAACGTCGGCATCGATCAAGGCCTTTCGAATCTCTTTTACCGTTGATGCAACGTTGATTTCCGTGATCCTTCCCTGGCCTTTTAATGTCTGAAAGGCCTTTTCCAGCTTAACACTTAAATTATCGAACATGGATCCCTTTTATATTAAATGAATGGTCGTTTGAGCCTGCAAAGTTACAGGAGGCGGGCTAAAGAAAAAATGGATTCACGTGGTCCCTTACCCGTTTTTTTATTAGTCTAGATGTGTTTTCAAAGGACTCTTTTTCGGAAGTTTCCTCGCCGACCAGACTAAGAACCTTGTTTATCCCGAGCAAATCAATTTTTGACTGCGGAAGTTCGTTTTTTCCAACGATTACAACCAACCGTTTTTTGAAGGTGCGGGAAAGATCGGAAACTCCTTTTACTACTTTGCCAGACAATGTTTGTTCGTCCATTTTACCCTCTCCGGTAATGACGAGGTCACAATTTTTAACAAGCTCTTCAAGGCCGATAAATTCTATAATGAATTCAATGCCGGAACGAAAATCGATATTAAAGAAAATTTTGGCGCCTCCGCCCAGCCCACCTCCAGCACCCGCACCCGGAAAATTGAGATCCAAGCCCAATTGCTGTTCGACTACTCGAGCAAAATTTCTCAACCCACGATCCAAGAAATCTATGTCGGATGGAGTTGCGCCTTTTTGTGGCCCGAAAACATGAGCTGCTCCATTGACGCCAAAGAAAGGATTGCTAACGTCGCAGATAGCTGTTACTGTCACAAACTTTGCCCGCGGATGAAGATTACCTAAATCAATAGAACGAATAGATCCAAGGTTCTGTCCGATAGGTTTTAGGGCCTTACCTTGTTCGTCAAGAAATCGTGCGCCCAATGCTTCACCCATTCCAATACCCCCATCGTTGGTTCCGCTTCCGCCGACCCCCAATATGATGGACGTAACACCTCTGTCAAGAGCATCGGCAATCATTTGACCAGTCCCATAGGTCGTACCTAAAAGCGCATTGCGTTCCTCATTTGATAGCAATTGCAACCCAGACGCTACTGCCATTTCGATAAAAGCAGTTTCCCCATCACCCGACAATCCATAAAACCCTTCGATCGGACGGAAGAACGGGTCAAGCACCTTCAGCTTGATGATTTCGCCCTTGCTGAAATTTGTAAGCATGTTGCTTGTTCCTTCCCCGCCGTCGGCCATTCCAATCGAAGTAATGTCCAGTTTCCGACCTGACTCCCGCAGAGCCTCCTCAATCGCCTGGCAAACCCCTATGGCATCGAGGGATCCCTTGAACTTATCGGGAGCAATCAAGACGCGCATCCAGCAGACAAATTTTGAGTTGGAACGACTGGAAAGAATTGTCTCATAAAAAATTTCGAAAAGGGTAATATGGAAATACTTCACCGGCCTTGAACTGCGATTGGTCAACAGGGAGTTCCAGAAAGCCAGTAACTTTCTTTAGGTTCACAAAATCACCCGAGCCGCCGCCGGCCTGAGGATAAGCTTGCAATTTTCCATTTTCAACTTTCACTTCAACCTGGAGAAAATAAGTAAGGCTTGGCGCAAAGGAAAAATCGGTGGCCAATGAAGCAGAGAGGAGCCTGTCAGGGACGCCCAGGCTTCGCATTATCCAAGGCTTAATGTATCGATAAAAGCACATGTAAGTTGAAACCGGGTTACCAGGCAACGCAAAAACAATTTTGCCATTTGACGAGGCGCCAAACCAAAATGGTTTTCCTGGGCGCTGGCTAACCTGGTGGAACAGTTTCTTAACACCCAGGTCTTCAAAGACCCCGGGAATGAAATCGAATTTTCCTTTTGAAACGCCTCCGGAAAGGATCAGGACATCGTGATCATCAAGAACCGTTTTGAGCGAATTCAATAATATCGATTTGTCATCAGGAAAGTGAAATTGATTTGCACTCCAGTTCAACATTCTCATTCCAGCTTCAATAGCGTAAGTGTTGGATCTTCGGATCTGGTGTGGCAACGGAACATAACTTACATCCACCAGTTCATTTCCACCAGAAATGATAGCCGTCTTTGGCATCTCAAAAACTTGCACTTCTGTTTTTCCGACCGAAGCGAGCAATGCTACTTCCGCAGCTGAAAGCAATATTCCGGCTTCCAATAAGACTTCGTCTTCTCTGCAGTCGATTCCTTTATTGTGAACATTTTGTCCCACCTCAATTTTGTCTTCAATCAAGCTCGCGATGCCGTCCTTGATATCAAGATCTTCATACTTTATTACAGTATCGGTATTGCCAGGCAGAATCGCACCTGTCATAACTTCAACGCAACTAGTCGCTGAGTTCAAATTTGCTTTTGGACTCCCCGCAGCCTGTACAAATTCAACCGGAAATTTCTTTACACCTTCCTTTACCGCCTTGTAGTTAACAGCAATGCCATCCATTGACACCCTGTCAAATGGTGGAAAATCGCGATCAGCTTTTATTACTTCTGCCAATACTCGATTGACCGAATTTTGTAAAGGAATTTTTTCAATGCGAGGACGATGCAGGTTCGAAAAGATAATATCAGCAGCTTCTGTAACAGTCACGATCTATTTATTTTAATTTACGCTTGCCATTTTGTGCGTCATACGGTTGTCGCCCGGCAATTAAAATATGAGTAAAAAGCAATTTACACACATTTCCAGGGACGGAAATCCTCAAATGGTAAATGTTTCCGAAAAAAAAATAACCCTTAGAATCGCTGAGGCAGAAGCCAAAGTTGATGTCGGTGACGAGATCCTAAGTTTGATTCATGATAATGAGTTGATCACAAAGAAGGGACCTGTATTTCAAACAGCGATCATTTCGGGGGTGATGGGCGCAAAAAAAACTTCGGACCTAATCCCATTTTGCCACCCGTTGCAGCTTGAAGATTGCCAGATAAAAATTTCCGTCGTCGACAAGGTGATTGTGATTCATTCGACAGCGATAGTCACAGGCAAGACTGGTGTTGAGATGGAAGCATTGACAGCTGCTTCTGTTGCTGCGTTAACCGTGTATGACATGTGCAAGGCCATCTCCCATAATATTTCCATTCGCGAAGTCAGGCTCATGGCAAAATCAGGAGGCAAGAAAGATTTTAAACGACACTAACATATGACATTTCGCAGGCGCCTTTACCTCATTCTCAGTCCAGACGAGAAAGGCGGAATAATTGAAAAAATATTTGAGTTTGTATTGGTTTCAACCATCATCCTGAATATTCTTTTAATAGTCGTCGATTCTATTCCAAGCGTTCATGTCCCTTATGCATCATTGTTCAGCGGCTTTGAAACATTTTCGCTGATTTTTTTTACAATAGAATACCTGGCAAGGGTGTATTCAATAGTAGAAAATCCTAAGTACGCCCAGCCTATCCGTGGAAGACTGAAATATTTGAGACAACCCATTGCCATAGTCGATCTCCTTGCCATACTCCCGTTCTATTTCAAATTCATGACTATCGACCTTCGATTTCTCAGGATATTCAGACTAATGGCTTTGTTCAGGATGTTTAAGATCGCACGCTATCTGCATGCACTCACGATTTTTCAACGGGTCCTGAGGGATCGAAAAGAACAACTAGTTTTAAGTTTCATTTTCATTTTATTTATACTTATTGTTATTTCATTCGTTATGTTCTATGTGGAGAATGCAGCACAACCGGATAAGTTTAGCAGTATCCCTGAAACAATGTGGTGGGGAATTGCAACTCTCACCACTGTTGGATACGGTGACGTTGTTCCGATCACTTCACTTGGAAAATTTTTAGGAGGAATTTTTGCTATTGCTGGTGTAGGACTGCTCGCCCTCCCGGCGGGTATTCTATCTTCAGGATTTTTTGAAATGCTGCATTTTAAGAACAACGAATCGAAACCGACGAAAGTATGTCCACATTGTGGAAAAGAATTAACTGAATGATGAAACAGACTGCGAGATCACTAAATGGATTAATATTATCTGGAGGGAAAAGTCAAAGAATGGGGCATGATAAAAGCCTTATTGAATACCATAATGTATCACAACGGGAGTATTTATTTAACATGCTCAGGAATTTTTGTGCTTCAGTTTTCACATCTTGTAAGATTACACACACCATCCCCATTCGACTAAATCCTCTTCCAGATCTTTACAAGTTTGAAAGTCCTTTGAACGGTATACTTACTGCATTCTCTCACGATGCTATTGCCGCCTGGCTAACCATTCCGGTTGACATGCCGTTGATAGATGTTGAAATAATATCATATCTGGTCGGGAAACGAGACCCGGCGAAAGTTGCTACTTGCTTTTATGATTCTGATGGAAAAAATCCGGAACCCCTGGTAGCGATATGGGAACCGAGAGCCTATCCGTTGCTGCTGGATTTTTATAAGAACGGAAAGGTGAGTCCCCGCGATTTTTTAAAAAATGAGGACGTAAATATGATCCAGATTCCAAACCGGAATGCGCTGGTCAACATCAACAGCCCGGAAGAATTGGAACGGTTCAGATCCGGTCCCACTCAGTTGCCGTAAAATATGGTGAGCTCAACCCTGCGGTTAAGCGCACGTCCCTCATCGGTTTTGTTATCAGTTAAAGGCTCTCTCATTCCTCGTCCTTCGGTCGAAATCCGGGAACCGTCGACGCCATTGGCTACAAGGTAATCTTTGACCTTTTGAGCGCGCATCAGAGACAATTTCATGTTAAACGCATCAGAACCGACATTGTCTGTATGTCCCACAAGTTTAAGGCGCAGCTCAGGATTGTCTTTGAATGCCTGGGCCAGGTCATTGAGGTAAAGCGCTGTCTTCTCGCTAACTTCCGCACTATTGAATTTAAAATTGAAATCCAAAATTGCTTTTTCGAGAATCAATGGCTCATGCCGAAGTTTTCCAGCCTCGACGAGTGTCTTAACAGAATCTGATTTTTCGGCCGTCCGTAATGAAGAATCCATTTTCCCATGTTGCTTTACTGATGAGGAATCTAGCATCACCTGCCTATCAAGAGTATCGCCTGGGGTTTTCGCTTTCCCATCAACAGGTTTCTTGATCGATTGCGTGCGGTTCACGCGAGCCGTAGTCTTTTTCTTTTTCTTATTCTTGGTCCGTTTCTTGGGAACAACCAGCTTTCGAAGCTCGATACCGAGTTCAACCGCGCCTGTATTCGCAACATTAGTGATGAAGAGGGGGAAGTCGTAGCTTAGCCCTATCGTTATATCCTCCTTGTATAGTTGTAAACCAACTATTCCTGAACGGCCCAATGCATATTTGGTGATAATATTAATAAATGCTTTTTGGGAGTTCGCCTTCAGATCGTATCGTGTGACAAACCCAACATTAAGTACATTATTCGATGCGCTTCGTGTATACAACAGCTCGGGAAAAATACTTAGATTATCTCGTCGCCACGCCCGAAATCCCAGAGATGCGACCAACGTTGAGCTAAGACGGCTGTCGGCATTAAAAAACGAATTCTCAGGTTTATTAAAATCGAAAAAAGATACTCCCCAATACGCCAGTCTGATTCCTTCCTTGTCCATTTCCTGCCAGTATAATCCCGCGCTAAAAGTCATGAAGTCCGCAGCGAACTGGCCTGAATTTTCTCCACTTGCCAACGCTTCATTAAAACCACGATCAGGAACATATTGCGCCCCGGTGAAAAGTCCATCCAAATCAATCTTGCGATTTTGATACACTCCCTTCACCCCCAGCGACAGCGTTTGAAATTTTGCAAGAGGCACGTTAATGGCGTAACTAAGTCCAACCTCCTGGCTATTGAAAATTCCCGCTTGACCAGAGCGGTCGTCCATCACTGTTATTCCAATTCCGGACCACCGCTGACCATTGCGCGCGAAAATTGGGTAGGAAGCATTCAGTATATTGCTTGTCAAATGAAAACCTCCATCAGTTGCCTGATTGCGATATATGAAACTCAGTGATGCATAATCAGAGCTCGCTACCTGCGCGGGGTTTATGCGCTGCGGCGTGAGATTATATTGAGAGAATTGAAAATATTGAGCGAGGCTTGTGTTGAACCAGCCAATCAACAAAATGCTCGCTACAATTTTTCTCATTCCAGGACCGTTAGCGGATCAGTACGATGGAACCTGATTCCTTTCCATTTAATAACAACTGATTGGGACCGATCTCGCCCTTCACTTTCCAGAAATATACTCCTGGCGGCTGTTTGTTACCATCTTTTGTTCCATCCCAACCGTGATTCACAGCATCGGTAACATTCGTTGTCCTATAAACTAATGAACCTTCCCGATCATAGATTGTAAACAAGAAATCGCCTGCGGTAGCCAGGCCGTAAATCTTCAGCTGGTCATTCTGCCCATCATCATTGGGTGAAAAAAGCGTCGGGATAAATCCACCTATTTCCACGGTCACGGTTATGGCAGCTTGTGCAACACAATCAAGAGAATCGTAACCGGTCACGATATACTGAGTTGAACTTTTTGGTGAGGCCAACGGATTTGGAATATCGGCTTGATTCAAACCTTCCGAAGGCGTCCAGGTATAGCGTTGTGCACCGCTCGCCTGCAACTGAACTTCTCCGCCAGCAACGATTTTGTAATGGTCGGCGGTTACAGTCAATTTGGGTACACTGATTTTTAGCGCTGTCTTCCTGACTATCCGACAACCTTGAGCATTGACAAGCCGGACCGTTATTGAATCTGCTTTTGATACGGTTAATTCGACGGTAGAATTAGATCCGAGGTTCCCCTCGTTCATGCTGCTCCAACTGATGGATTGCCAGCCGTCTTCAACTGAAAATAACACTGGCTTTCCCTCGCAGGCGTATTTTTCGTCTAACTGAACTTTAGCTGTATCATTGTTTACCTCGATCGTCCAGGCCCTGAGCATTCCACATTCGTCGTTTTGTGCAGGATTAAAGTAAAAGATGGTATCGCCTTCTAGAGAATTACCAGCAGAATAAGCGTAGAGTGTATTGATTCCAAGAAATCCATCTTTAAATGAAAACCATAATGACTCAGAGGGGGCAGACAAAATAACTTGTTCCTGGCTACAAACGGACAACCGAGCTATTTCAACGGTTGGGGTACATCCAGTCGGGCCGCCAGGAGGAGATCCAATGGCACCTGTACATATACTGCCCGCATGAAATGAATTGTCAACTGCCTGGATTGAAAACACCAGGTCCGTAGGATCAATGTCCTTCAACAATCTATAATTTTTTGTATTGTTGTTTCCATGAGTCACCGTTAATCGTCGTCCGTTGCTCTTGTCAAATTCCCCGGCCTCATAATTTCGAACGCCGTTAAGAAAGACGTCATAAGTCAATGAAGCTTTTGGCGTATGATCATCAGTTGGTTTCCCCCAATACATAAATACGCGATCAAAAATCGGAAGTGCTAAAGGATTGGTAGGCAAACCCGGAGGTTCGTTTTTAACATCAGACAATTCATCTGCGACCTCCACAACCCATGAGGCCGATTCAGCCATCGTATATACAAATTCGATATTGCCATTGTGGGTTAAATCGCCAAAACTGTAATAAGCGGCCATTGGTTGGGATAAGGGTACCGTGGTGCCGTCACTGTACTGGATTTGACTAATGCTGTTTCCCGACTCATCGATGCCGGAATAGTGAATGTCAGGTACTCCATCATGATCAAAGTCGGCGACAAAAGGAATTCCGTTTTTCACTACAATCGGAAGATCCTGTACTGAGAGATTACCAGATGCATGTTTATACTTCTTTGTATGCCACCAGCCGTTTTCATCCTCCCCCATGAGTATCACTTCAAAAAATCCATCGCCATCCAAATCCCCTGTTGACGTATTGCCCCGCAACGATGTTTGTGAATCGGCTACAAAATAGAATTCACTTTCATTGATATAAAACCCAGTTGATAGTGCTCCCGATTCAAATGTACCACTGAGAAACAAATCGACATCACCGTCTCCATCTACATCAAAAGTTTCGATAGAGGAGCAGAGCATTTTGAGTGAATCATGGACCGGTATCCACGAGGTCTCATTAATTTGTTTGAGGATTTTCGTGTATGGTCCGTCTGCGTCCGATCCGGTGATTATGATTTCCGGAGTTGCATTGTCATCGAAATCAGCAGATCGGGCGTGCGTAAAGTATGGAATAGAAGCAATGGTTTCCTGAAACTTAAGGTTGCCGATATTTTGATAAATCAGGGTAGTATCAATACCATTTACCTTTCCGGAAATAATGAAGTCGATATCATTGTCCCGGTCATGATCTGTCAGCAGATACGCATCATAAGAAATGATTGGAAAGACTCTGTCCATTAAGTCCGATTTTGCCGTATCCTTAAGAGTGGTTCTGAGCCCATCTCCCTTGAATATTCTGATATAGTCATTGCCACTTTGAGTTTTCATCAGCAACACTATATCCAGCAATCCATCGTTATTCACATCAACCCATTCCGGTTTGGCAAAGGTTACTGAATCCGGCAAGACTAGATATTGGCGCGTTGCCTGCGACCATACGTTGATTGCCGACATGGCAAATCCAATGATGATAATAAGCCGCCTCATCGCTTTACTTATTTTAGTTTCTGTATCTGAAAAGTTATGGGAAGAGAAATCCGTGTAGCCACAGGTTTACCATCAAGTTTTGCAGGCTTCCACGCGGGCATGTTTTGAATCAATCTAATTGATTCTTTCTCGAATTCCACTCCTAAGGATTCTTCGACTTCAATTTGTCCCACGGATCCATCCTTGTTTATGATAAAGGAAATGGTTTGCACGCCCTGAATGGAGTCCTTCAACGCGGAGGCTGGATAAACCAGATTTGCATTGAAATATGCATAGAGATCCGGATAGCCATTCAACGGTTCAGCCTGCGAATAGCCCTCTTCTATTACAGGTGATTCAAGCGAATTTTCTTCCGCGGCTTCAGGTGCAACTTCTACGGTAGGCGTCGGAACATCAGTGATCTTCTTTGCCTCAGGCTTTTTCTCTATTTTCTTTTCTGCCGAAGCTACAGAGTCGACAGGCATGGCCAGAGGGGCGGAATTTCGTGGCTGTTCAACAAGTTTTTGCTCACTACCTTGATCGACGCTTGGACGATCTTCTTTCATTGCGAAAAAGCCAATCGTTAGCATTGTTGCAAAGAATAATATTGACGCTGTCCATTTAAGAATTGTGGTTTTCCTCGCGGCGTCAAGAGCTATTTTCCGATTTTCCAGCACGCGATTAAAATCCATATAACTCTGAATTTCCTCATCAGAGAGCTCTGGTTTATAGTTCATTATTTTGATCTTTTGCTTCATGATTTCTTAAGGAATAGATTTCTCATTTTTTGCAGCGCACGATATACTTTCACCTTGGCATAATTTTCTGTAATGCCGATAATGTCTGCTACCTCCTTGAATGGTCTTTGTTCAAAGAATCGCAGTTCGATCAATTGTAACTCATCACCAGAAAGCTGTTGCAAAATTTCCGGCAATCGTTGTCTCAAATCCTCCTCGCGTGAATTCTCAATCAGTTCTTCATGAAGATTTTCAACAATATGATCCTCAATGGTCACAATTCTTTGCCGCTTGTTCTTTCGGAAATAATCGTTGCATTCGTTAAGCGCGATACGAAACAGCCAGGCTGAAAAAGGCAATCCGCGAAACTTGAATTTTTGGATGTTCAACAATGCCTTCAGGAATACTTGAGAACATATGTCTGAAGCATGTTGCTTATCTGCCACTCGATGAAGTACAAACAAAAATATTCGTTTAAAATACTTCTCATACAGACCCCTAAATACCTCAGGGTCAGTCTGTGACCGAAGAATCAAATTTTCCTCGATCTGGGATAGCTCTTGCGAATCGCTCTTTTCGTGGATCACCAATTTTTTTTTCGAATATTATTTAGAATCTAAATGCAGGAAAATCAAAAAGATACAGTTGCGAAGACGCCTTTTCCCAAAAAGGCACGTATTTCGATGTAAGATTCTGGCTGAAATCTAACTTTATTGCGTATCTTACGTTAAGAAACTATCACAAAAAACACATCCATGAAGACAGTTGCAAAGACTTACGTCAATCCTATTCATCGCGATTTGCTCATCGCCCTCAGCATAGGATTCACAATGGCGGTTATCATTGTATCGACAGTAGTCTATCTACTGGGATAAACTATTTTGAACTCAAAGAAAAAGGCTCCACAAAGGAGCCTTTTTGATTTCATACCATTTTGTTCAATCCTAAGCTTTCATCGCCATTTCGGGTCTCGCAGAAACCCACTCTTCGCCATCCTCAAAAACTTCCTTTTTCCAAATCGGAGCCGCCGCTTTTACGGAGTCAATAATGAATTGACAAGCTTCAAAAGAATCCTTTCGGTGAGGGGTCGATACTGCAACAACCACTGAAGTTTCTCCGGGCTTCAACGTTCCAATCCGGTGACTCACAGCCCAACCCAGCAATGGCCAGCGATGTGATGCCTCATCAATGATCTTCCTGATTTGTGACACAGCCATCGTCTCATAAGCTTCATACTCAAGCCAGACAACATTCTTACCATTCGCTTTATTGCGAACAGTCCCAACAAAAACATTTATAGCACCAGCGCTTAAGCTTGATACCGTATCGATGATTTTTTGAACATCAATAGACTTTTCTGTGATTTTAATCATGTTTGAAAAGATTGGGTTGAACAATAAAATGCAGCGAGGTAATGAAGGTAAGTAAATCACCCAACAACGCAAAGAAAAAAAACTTTACCCCCCGCTTACAGGAGGAATGAGAGCGATCTCGTCGGAGTCTGATAAGATGACGTCATCGTCAGCATAATCAGTGTTGACAGCAATATACAAAGAACGGAGATCCGAGAGCTGCGGATACTTCTCAGCGAGCGCGGTCCTCAAGTGACCGACGGTGTCGCCTTTCGTTTCTATAATAGCTTCTCTTCCTCCTAAAAGTTCCTTGGTGATCCCAAAAGCTTTGACTTTGTACCTGTTCTTAATCTCCATGACGGCAAATTTAGGTGATACTTTAGATACTTTGCAGGCATTCCAACTCCTTGCCGAAGCTTTTTGGCATATTCAACGTGCTATTCGTACCCTTCGAGGCCAGATTGCGGCGCCTGAAAATAGTTAAAAGTACTCCTCCACCGTTGAATTGGGAACAATAGTCCCATGTGAACAATTCAAATAAGGCCCCGAAAGTTTGGTCCTTGCTCCCATTAACTTTCGCATGAGAAAGGCTAAATTTGGGTTTAACTTGAATCCATTGACCACGCTGTACGACAACCACGGAAGGCCGATTAATTATGTTCGGCTTGCAGTCACAGACCGCTGCAATCTCCGTTGTTTCTACTGCATGCCCGAAGAAGGCATCCGCTATCTTCCAAAAAAGCATCTGTTAACCTTTGAGGAAATCGAACGCCTTATCTCACTTCTTGCGTCCATGGGTATTACTAAAGTGCGATTGACAGGAGGCGAACCATTTGTAAGAAACGACCTGATGAAATTGATCAACAGGATCAGTGAAATTCCCGGCATCCAGGACTTGCATTTGACGACCAACGGTGTACTTACTGCTCCTTATATCCCAGACCTAAAGAGAATGGGTATTGCATCCGTTAACCTTAGTCTGGATACGCTCGATAAATCAAGATTTTTTGCCATAACAAGACGGGATGAATTTGAACCTGTCATGAATACGCTTTACTCTCTATTAGAACATAAGATACCGGTAAAGATCAACGCTGTTGTAATGGAGGGAAAAAACATTGATGACATTATTCCGCTCATCGAACTCTCGAAAGATCACGATGTGGATATACGCTTCATTGAAGAGATGCCCTTCAATGGCGAAGGGAATCACTATCAATCCTTGAGCTGGACTTATAAAAAGATTCTAGAGTATATCCGGCAACATTATGAACTGACCAAGATTACGGATGCACCTTCTTCCACGTCTTACAACTACAAGGTTGCCGGATACAAAGGTAATGTCGGAGTGATCGCTGCCTTCAGCAGAACATTTTGTGGCACGTGTAACCGCATCCGGATAACAGCCCAGGGTACTTTGAAAACTTGCCTGTATGACGATGGTGCCCTTGATCTACGGCAGCTAATGAGAAACGGGGCCGATGATCAAGAGATAAAAACGGTCCTCTTAACAGCTTTTAAGTCGAGAGCAAGAGACGGATTCGAAGCTGAAGCCAGAAGGCAGAATCACCTGCCAGTCTCGGAATCCATGTCGACCATAGGGGGATAACTTCTCTACTTGGCGGCTACCACCCTGAAATTGATGGTGCGGCGCATTTTCTTCCGCAAAGTTCCTATTTTGCGGCTCATATTGCGCGATCATGAAAAAAATCAATTTTTCTAAGGATGTTCTTCCACATGCAGTTGCTGTCGGAGTTTTTCTCATCGTCACTCTGTTTTTTTTCAATCCAATATTCTTCGACAATAAGAAGTTAGATCAGTCCGATATCACGCAGTGGGAAGGCTCATCAAAAGCAATGCGCGATTATAGGGACAAAACTGGTGACGAGCCATTGTGGACTCCGTCGATGTTCAGCGGAATGCCCGGATACCTTGTTAATGTTAAATGGAGCAACCAGGCGGTCGATATTTTAAAAGGGATACTGTCGTTCAAGCTACCACATCCGGTATGCAATATTTATCTGGCGTTCGTTTGTTACTATATCATGCTCCTGGCCTTTGGTGTAAGGCCTTACCTTGCAATAGCGGGAGCGTTAGCGTTTGGATTGTCGTCGCATCTTATCATCGGACTTAGTGCCGGCCACAATTCCCGCATTGGTGCCATTGCATTTATGCCTCTCGTTATGGCAGGTGTTCACCTCGTCTTCTCTAACAAAAAGATCC
>JAEZBX010000222.1 GCA_023412765.1 Bacteroidota bacterium | reverse complement strand
TATTTGTTCCGACCTGAGCAGCGCCAAGAAGCTTGGCGCGACAGGCACTGAAACATTGGCCAAGAAATACTGCCGGCAGATTTCACAATGACCGTCGTTAAATCAACACCGGTTTCCTTCCGCCTGTTTTGTTGGTGGGTTTACAACCTGTATTTTTACCGGACTTTGACCTGGGTCTGATAAACGACTATGAGCATGAATGAGAATACCAACGAACACCTGGCATCTGTAAAGAAAAGCTATTTCAACATATTGGCACTTTTCCTCGGCAACGAAAAAATCGAAAGCCGCTTCTTAAGATGCCTTTTAAAATGGGGCTTCCAACTGAGCTTCAAACTCGAGGATTTGAAGCAGGCTAATATTGATATTTCAGATCTGAAGTTTCTATCTATTGATGACAAAGTCGTAAAGCTGGAGGCGATATACCACCTCGTTTATATGATATACCTTGATGAGGTCGTCGAAGATGTTGAGCTCGAAGTCGCGACAATATATGCCACTGCGTTAGGATTCAAACCATCGGTGGTCGCCGATCTGTTTAAGTCTATAGCTACTGAACCTTTCGATGAAACCAGGATTCGAAATGTTCGCCAGGAGGTAATAGATTTTCTAAAAGTAAATGATGCCTAAAAATCATTTGACAGGGCGACTCGAACTAGATTTGTCTAACCGCCTGATAATTTTGGCATTACCTTTCTTTCTCTCATGTAACATTTGATAGGCAAAAAGGCAGCTTAATAACAAAAGTTAAAGTCCGGCTTAAAATCTGGCGCGCTCTAAAAAGCTTATTCAACTTTTTTGATTTTTTGTTTAAGATGGCGTTACACCGTCAAAAGCATGATAATCGCCGTCAAACGCGCAGTATTGATCGGTTAAATTACGCGGTCGTTCCAATCAGGTTCTTATACTTTTCTGAGTTTTGCTCAGTCTCCTTTCATTGATATTTGGAAATGTACCGATGTAGGGTTTAGCGACATTCCGGGTTGCGAGCAGGTGCTCTTATTAGCGACATTTGAATCATCAACAACAGCAAAATAAAAGAGTCCCATGGCATACACGAATAACATCAACTACAGCAACTACAGGTCAGGTTCCAAAATGAACCCAAGGTTGAGACAACTGGCGATCCTGTCATTGGTGGTGTTAGTCGGGATGATGGTTTCAATTTTTGTAAATGCGTAATCTAACAGAACAAAATATTTTTTAATCGCCTAACCTATTTTTTTAGGCCCCCCATTTTAGTGGATGTTTAGTTTTTTGATCCCGCGCCTTCGCGGGATTTTTTTTTGTTTCGTCCATACGCGCCCAATTCCTAGCTTTAGGAAATGGATCTTAGTCAAGAAGTCTTTCTGGCTCATCTAGCCCAAACAACCGGATCTCCCTATTTAATCTCTGTAAGTCACGCTGAAGGTATTTATATATATGATACTGATAATAAGCGTTATACGGATTTGATTTCAGGTATTGGTGTAAGTAATGTTGGACACCGGCACCCTACTGTGATCAATGCTATCAAGGAGCAGCTTGACAAACATATGCACGTCATGGTCTATGGCGAATACATTCAATCGACATCGAATCTCCTGGCCAAAAAGATTACCAGCCTTTTGCCTTCTAATCTTAACTGCTGCTATTTCGTTAACTCAGGAACTGAGGCAAATGAAGGGGCGCTAAAACTTGCAAAGCGGTATACCGGTCGCACGGAAATTATATCATGCCGGAAGTCGTATCATGGCAGCACCCATGGCTCAATGAGTGTTTCCGGAAATGAAATAAAGAAGAGCGCGTTTCGCCCCCTTCTGCCGGACGTCCGCTTTATCAATTTTAACGATCTGGATAACCTTGAACATATTACCAACCGGACTGCCTGCGTGATCATGGAAACAATTCAGGGCGACGCTGGAGTTCGCATTCCGGCCAGGAACTATATGAAGGCTTTGCGTCAGCGATGTGATGAGACAGGCGCCCTACTTATACTGGATGAAATTCAATGCGGCATGGGAAGGACAGGAAAGCTTTTCGCATTCGAACACTATGGTATTACACCGGACATCCTTACCGTTGCAAAGGCCTTTGGCGGAGGCTTGCCTATCGGATCGTTTATTTCCGACCGGCAGATTATGTCGTGCCTGACTCATGACCCCATGCTCGGACATATCACAACTTTTGGAGGAAATCCTGTTTGCTGTGCATCGGCCCTGGCCACCTTGACTGTCCTCGAACAAGAAAATTTGATTGAGCAGGTTGAGGGAAAAGGACAACTTTTCGAACGACTTTTGAAACATGCCCGGATAAAAGAAGTGAGACGAATAGGGCTAATGTTTGCGATCGATTTTGAATCCGCCGAAATTGTCACACAGATCGTGCACAAAGCCAAAGAACTGGGCGTTATTTGTTATTGGTTTCTATCGCACCCATATAGTTTTCGTATTGCTCCACCGCTTACCATTACAAGGGAACAGATTGAGGAGTCGTGTGAAACCATTTTAACGGCTATTGATAATATCTAACTTCGTTTATGTCTTATAAACCATTCGATCGACTCGATTACATTTATAAAATTCTCGTCGTAACTGCCCTTTTGATCGCAGGGACGATATTAGCCAGCGACCTCGTTGTACCTCTTGCGTTTGCACTTTTTCTATCGATCGTTATGCTGCCGATCGTTAAAAGGCTGGAAAAACGTCGGCTAGGCACCGCGTTATCTATTACAATAGTTCTATTGGGTACAGTCGTAATCATGAGCCTGCTGATGTGGATTGTGATAAATCAGATCGTCGGACTGGTAAATGATCTTCCCAACTTACAGGCAAAATTCGTAATCTTCATCAGCGAAGCCAGTGGCAGGCTCGAAGAGGATTTTGGAATCAGTGTAGCAGAACAAAACAAGTTCGTTGGCGAATTTGTCAGGACGGTAGGAACCTATCTTGGAAATGTTCTGATATCTACTACAAATACACTCTCGGTTCTGATTCAAATCCCTATCTATATTTTCCTTATCCTGATCTACCGCGATAAATTCAAAGACTTCTTTTTGAGTCTTCTCCCCCAGGATAATGAGTTCACATGGAAGACGGACATGGAAAAAGTTGTACAAGGTTACATTTCCGGTCTGACGTGGGTGACACTGATCATCGCTGCACTCAACAGTATTGGCTTACTTGTGTTGGGTATTGATCACGCCATCTTCTTTGGTATCCTTTCAGGTGTTCTCACTATCATTCCTTATGTAGGCATAATAATCGGCGCTCTCTTTCCGGTAATTATGGCGCTTATCACAAAAGACAGTATATGGTATGCTCTCGGTGTCATCATAGTATTCTCTGTGGTCCAGTTCCTGGAAGGCAATTTTATTACTCCACGCATCACCGGATCCAAGGTTAGCATTAATGCGCTGGCGGCTATCGTTGCGTTGGTCATCGGCGGTAAGATTTTGGGAATTGCAGGTATGATCCTTTCTATTCCTGCTATTGGGGTACTAAAGATTATACTATCACATTCCGAACACCTGAAGCCTTTTGTAATTTTATTGGAAGATAAAGACCGGGCTCCACGAAATCGCCCGTTCGTGGGATCAAAGGCTAAGGTAGCGGAGAGCCAGAAAAGTGAGGATCGGAAGGTTGATGAGGAGATTGAGAGCAACTCGGGGGCGTAAGGGATAAGCGATAAGGAATAAGGAATAAGGAATAAGGAATAAGGGTATAGGGTATAAGGTATAAGGTAT
>JAEZBX010000218.1 GCA_023412765.1 Bacteroidota bacterium | reverse complement strand
CTTTTGGGCATGTAGAATTAGTTTTGTTGCAAAAACCAATCTACACACTAGAGCCCGATTTTTCGGGCTCTTTTTGTGATTTTTATTCCGGACAGTAGTGATACCTTATACCTTATACCTTATACCTTATACCTTATTACCTTATACCCTACAAAGCAGGATCAATAGTTAGGAGACTCCAACGCGGCAGTGTTGCCCTTCGACTCCATCTGCGGTTTGGAAAGTGTCTTTCTGATTCGGCTCAAAGATTCCGGTGTAATACCCAGGTAGGATGCTATCATTTTTTGTGGAAGGCGTAGCGCAAGTGCGGGATAAGTGTTTACGAATGTAAGATACCTATCTTCGCCAGTGTCACTGAGCAGAGAGATAAGGCGTTTTCGAATGGATCTGAAGTTGTTTAACCTTAGTCTTTCCAGGAACATCTTTGCTTCCGGAACCATTTGACCCAATTGCGTAATGAATTCTTCAGGCACCCTGACATATGATGTGTCCTCGATGGCATCAATGAAAAATGTGGACGGATCACCGCTCAGTAAACTTATCCGTTCTGAAATCCACCAGTCATCGGGGGCGAATTGAAGGATGTGCTCTTTCCCCTTTTTATCAAACACGTAGCTTCTTAAGCAACCATGAACAACAAAAAAATTGTATTTACAAACTTCGTTGATGTTTAAAACGATGTCACCTTTCTGAGCTCGATCATTCAGACACAATGGTTCAAGTTGTCCCAGGACTTCGTCAGGGATATGAACTTTTGACTGCAGGTACTTTTTTAGGCCCTCATACATTGCTTGCGAATTAGTGCGAAAGTGAGGCGTTAAACTTGGCGCAAATTACGAATTACCTGTGTCTAAGTTACCCTTTTCATTTTAAAAGTTTTGGGCGGAGATGTCCCCGTTTTTAAGGATAAAGCAGGTATTTTTTCCTCATCGACTTGTATTCAGTTAATCCCGGTTCCCAGCTTGCCCGGATTTCCTTTTCACTAACTCCGGAAATGATCTGCTGCCGAAATGCATCAACACCTGCCAGACGTTCTATCGTACCCATCTCCCGGCTCAGGCTGGAGTCAAAAAACTTTTCCTTATATGGATAGGCATTATACAACTCGATCATCCATTGAATATTAATTTGTTTTTTCTGACGAAGGATATTTACATCGTAGTTTCTTAGGTCCAACCCATAGCACACCTGATTCATATGTAAAGGCGTTTCTGCCATCCCCTTGATCCCGATAGGCGTATAGGAGAATTCGTAAATGCCTTTTAGTTCAGGGCTGCCCAGTACTGTGAATGGATAATATGTACCGCGACCATGATTGAGATATGTACCTTCAAACAAACATGTCGAAGGGTATAGAAGTATAGCTTGCTGTGTGTTCAGGTTTGGTGAGGGTTTTACGGGGAGAGTGTAAGGCATGTTATGGTTGTAGTTCGCAACCTTTATAACCCGAAGTTGACACTTTACTTTGTCCGTAAGCCATCCCTCCCCATTCGCCATTTGAGCAAACTCTCCTACCGTCAACCCGTGGGCTATGGGAATCGGAAACATTCCGATTCCTGATCTGTGCTTCATATCCAATATAGGCCCGTCGATTAAGTATCCATTTGGGTTTGGACGATCGAGTATCAACAGCTCCTTACCATTCTCGTGGCAAGCCTCCATCAGTCTGGAAAGTGCATTGATGTTGGTATAAAATCGACATCCCACGTCTTGAAGATCATAAATCAGGATATCTACATTGGCGAGGTCTTCTTTGGTGGGTTTATTTTTTCTTCCATAGAGAGAGATTACAGGTATTCCGGTCTTAGGATCGGTTTCATCGCCTACATGGGCACCAGCACTGGCCTGCCCTCTAAACCCGTGCTCCGGTCCAAATACTTTGACGATATTCACCCCAAGGGATTTTAATGTGTCAACGAGGTGAGATTCGCCAACGATGGACGTCTGATTGGCAAGCATGGCCACACGTTTGCCTTTCAACAATGGTAAATATAATTCCAATTGCTCCGCACCTGTCTTTATTTCGGTTTGACTAAAACTATTTAATGATAGGACCAGAAGTAGGGCGACCAGAGTAAGTTGAGTGATCTTCATTAATTTTTTTTTAACAAAGCTGGAACAAAAAGTGAATAAATCATAGCGGCGTTTTCTGCGAGAAGATTTATTACTTACATACCGTGAATTGGTGACCCTCCGGATAACTAAAATGATTTTCCAGGAACCAACGCGCCTTATAGATTTTGAGCCCACTCTCTCTGAAAATACTTTTACCGCTAAATGAAATTACTTCATCAGTCCACCATTTTTCCTTAGGATGGATAATGATCGACGGAAAATCGCCCGGCCCGGATGAAACGCTTTTGATGTGATCAGAATGTGTTGCTTTCCCCTTTCTAAACTTCTTTGTTGAAGCTTCGAATTGATAGATTGCCGAATCGGCAGTAAGCCACAATTCATCTTTTCCATAGACAGGAAACATGTCGTGCAGATTCGCCGGTAGCGAAATGGAATCAGAAAGTATTAAAGAAGGATCGTTGCAATCACTGTTGTACTCAAATGAATACAACTGCTTACCCGATCCCGCCCACAGTACCTGGCGCTTTTTATCCCAAACTACATTATGGCCATCAATAATTGGATATGACTTAAAGGAAACACGATCGCCAGAGTTAAGTGTATCTACTTTGAATAAGCGAAGAAAATTTCCTGTGCTTGACGAACTAACAATGTTTCCGTCGGGAAGAACTTCAGCGGAATGAGGGTTGCCCCCCGCGTATGCATAAAAGACTGCTTTTTTATCGGCGATTCTAATCAATGCAACGCCCCCGCCAGACGCAGTTACCAGAATGTATTTATTGTCATAAACCGGCTTGGCTTCATCCGGGTTGTCAAACCATTTTACATGATCACTGGCGATGTTTGATTCCAGGGCCTTCCATTCCCAGATTATCCGATTTGATTCAGTATCTACAATAGCAACACGATGCTGAGACTGCTCGCACAGCACGATGCATTTCTTACAGTCTTCAACAGGTGTCGAGGTAAGAGCAACCTGCCCACCAATTAGTCCAAGAATTAATAGAAACATCCTCGAATTTACAGAGGCAAACTGAAATAAAAAGCATGCAGCAAAAACGATTGAACATAAAAATACCGTCTTACGTTCATGGGACATAAGACGGTATTTGTTTACCTACTGTAAAGGTATTTATCTGATAGAATCGCCTGGAGCAGGTGTCGAAAGCGTATCAACGTTCATGCTGTCCATTTCGTCAGCTTCGGGTGTCAGTACTTCTCCTGCGTTATCTTCAACTTCGTCGGTATTGGCGCCAGAAGTTCTGTTTGTACCGTCACCACACGACGCCGCCAACATTCCAGCAGCAAAGAGTATCACGATTAGCTTTTTCATATTCACAAATTGTTTAGGTGAAAAGTTTTTTTTGAAACACTTCTTTCAAATTGTGTGCCCTCCATACTATTTCTAATTTAAACGCTATAACAGCGTTTTTTTAAAACAAAGTGTTGCTAATCCTCCTCACTTTTACCCGATCTGTAGCGATGGCACGCATTAATCATTGACGATAATGAATGCCGATCCGTTTGCGACGACTGATTATCGCAAAAGCTAAATCATTAGTTGACGAGGGTGAAGATTCTGTTCCAACGTATTTTATTCAAGAAATCTGCGTGTTTATCAACAGAAAACCATATGAATAGCGGTTTTCCGACAATATGATCCCAGGGTACAAATCCCCAGTAACGTGAATCCAGTGAATTATTTCTACTATCACCCATCATAAAATAATAGTCTTGCTTAAAGGTATACTCGTTAATAACCTCTCCATCAATCGATAATCGATCATCATCGATCACAACATTCGTTTGATGTTCATAAAGCTCAATCGTCTCCCCATACATAGCCAGTGTTGCCCTATTAATTGGAATTTTATCGCCCTTAGCTGGGACGATTACCGGGCCATAGTTATCACCGTTCCAGGACGTATTCATAGCTGATGGAAAGATATCACTGTCGGGACCATCACTCGTAGTGTAGTCTTTTTGAATCGAATCGACAAATGGCGCTGAACGCAATTGTTCTAACTGCGAACTGGTAAGAAGCATCTTGTAGAATGCTTTCCCTTCCTGGTTTCTTCCCAGGAAATAATAATCATCCGGATCGAGACCCATTTTTGTCAGGTGACGTTTGTTAATCTCGTCCACAGTCGTTACCAGATGACTGTACTTCATATCTAACGGCTCGGCTAATGCTTTTCCATTTACAAATAGCTTTCGATCTATTATTACGAGAGTGTCTCCAGGAAGGCCAACGCATCTCTTTACATAAAATGTTTTTAGATCAATTGGCCTCTCAACGCCTTCGTTCATCTGCAAATCCGGCACGTTAAAAACTACCGCGTCTTCCCGTTTTACATGACTAATTCCCGGCAATCTCCAGGAGGGTAATTCAATCCACGTTAAATATGAGGGGATGTCTGTGCCCCATATGGTCTGATGCGTTAACGGAATTTGAAGCGGTGTGCGCGGTGTGCGAGCACCATAATGCAGCTTGCTAACAAATAAATAATCACCTACGAGCAGTGAATTTTCCATTGAGGGCGTTGGTATCACAAATGCCTCAACCGTTCCCCACCGGATCAAAGTAGCAACTACCACAGCAAAGACAATCGCCTCGCGCCACTCGCGCAATTTTGACTTAGGCTTTGATTCTTTTTTCTGAAAAAGGGATTTCCAGTTCATACGACTCAATTTTAACAGTGAGTCGGTGGCGGAGATTATAATTACACATAGTTATCGTTTTTTTTTCGGGTCAGGTTCCTCGCTTACAAGTGCCAATTTGTGGAGGTTTCAAAATGTATTGCAGTATTTAAAAAATTATAACTTTGAAATACGCCTTAAAGAAAAAATGTGAAACTGCCATTGTTATTTCTCCTGTTGATAACGTTCGCAAATTGGGCGCATTCTCAGGCACCAACACAATTTGTTCTTCTCGATACCGAATTCACCTATACGAAAGCCGATGCAGATAACTCCTCTCCGAACAAGTCTCATTATTATGTGAAAGACGGTAAGCTCAATACAGATCGCCCAAAGAATTGGACAGCGCCAATAGATTTTAGAAATGGCACGGTCCATATCCGGCTCGAAGTAATTGAGAAACCTGCAGGTGACGAGCCCACAACATGGACGTTGTGCTACATACCAAACAAAGGGCAGGGTAACGGATATGGATGCACGAGTACTGGAATCTACAGAGAAACCGGTGTTTACGAGAAAGATGTTCCAATGACTTCCTTTTGGGAAAATGAATCCATCATTTGGGAGGAAGGCATAAAGCAGATGGACCTTATAATTAAGGACGATAGCGGTGGCCAGGGGCACGCGCATAAACGAACTGATCACGAAAAATTCTTCCCTACCCGAGTTCGTATAACTATGATACAAGTCGCCGAAGGTGCGACGTATGATCCGCGAAAGGTTAAGTTCGATTAACTTGAAGAAAATCTTTTTTCCAGCGAGGCGTGAGCGTTGAATAAGGTAGAAGGTATAAAGGTATAGGGTATAGGGTGACTCAGACTCGACGATAATATTTCAATTGTTACAAATCTTACTTTGTCAATTCGAAAATAGGAATAGGGAATAAGGAATAAGGATGAGGTCGCAGAGCGAGCACCCTTGTACCTTATTCCTTATTCCTTCCTTCAGAAACTTTCCACAACATGACAAAGTAGGATTAGTTGCTACGCCTTATACCTTTATACCTTATACCCTATACCTTTCTAAAAGCATTGCCGAGGGACCTACTAAAATACCGTTGCTCACCTACTGGGGAAAACTTTCGAGCCGTTGTAAAAATTAATACCTTTAACTAGTTACTTCAAGCCATGGATGTTTCTAACAAAAAAATCCTTTGGAGAACGTTGTGCTTCATTTGTTGCATCGCATTGTCAATCGGATGTAGCAAACAATCGCTCTTCATAAATTCCACCGATAGTAATCCTATTGCCTACGAAACGCATGGTTTCGGAAAGCCAACACTTGTATTTGTTCATGGCTGGTCGTGCGACAGGACTTATTGGAAAAATCAGGTCGAGGCATTTTCACGAAAATATGAAGTAATTACATTGGACCTTGCCGGTCACGGCGACTCGGGGATGGAGCGCGACGATTGGACTATTGAATCCTTCGGTGACGACGTAGCGCAAGTGTTACAGAAGCTTGGGCTAAACGAAGTGATTCTCATTGGGCATTCCATGGGAGGCGACGTAATTGTAGCCGCTGCACAACGCCTGCCTGAGCGCATCAAAGGGTTGATATGGATCGATGTATATAGACAATTGGGAGCTTATCGAACAGCAGAACAAAATGAAGTTTTCATAGCGCCCTTTAGAAACGCGTTTAGGGAAAAAACAAATTCTTTTGTCAGAAGTATGTTTCCGCCGGGAAGCAATCCTTCGTTGGTCGACAGGATAGCAAAAGATATGTCATCTGCACCACCCGATGTTGCAATAGGAGCCTTAGGATCCGCGTTAACTTACGAGCAAAAAGTAACGGTCGCCCTGGATGCGCTCGATCTACCGGTCATAGCGATAAATCCTGACTACGCGGTTACCGATAGTCTTTCCATGAAAAAGTATGGAGTGAAGACTATTACCATGCATGGAGTTGGTCATTTCCCCATGATGGAAAAGCCGGAGGAATTCAACAGTGTGCTTTCAAAGGCAATAGAAGAAATTTCCGGACGATAGCGATGATTTAGGATTGAAGAATCCTTAGGTACGCCACCCATGGTCCGACAGCTTCTTTATACTGCTTTGCCATAACGCGAGATATCTGCGCAATATGGTTAAGGTCGTGAACTACCCAGGTTGCCAGTAACTGCGATAAGGTAACTTCTCCAAATTCAGGATGAATACCGTTTTCTACGAGGTTGTTCCTGGAGATATTCTTACTACGCAAGCGCTGAATGTTTTTTTCTCGCAGGGATTCGAATTCCGCCAGCAGCTGTGACAGAGTTTTACCCTTACTTATCTCAAACTGCGCAAAGCGATCGAATGGTGCAAAGCGTTTTGATTCACCTTTAGAAAGTATAATTTCAGCACGTGGCATCCAGTCGGTGAGTTCTCCATGAATGAGATGACCCACGATATCATATGCGCTCCAGGTTTCGGCTCCTTCATTCGCGTGGGTCCATTCGTCAGAAACACCGCTGAGCATTATTTTTAGAACCTGGGGAGTTCGTTCCAGGATTTCGATTGAATGATCCAGATCAAAACGCATGAGGTTGTTTGTTAAGGTATGGTACGAGAATGTCGCCAGCTATCCTGCTGAGTAATGCGCCAGTTGGCGCACAGAACACTATACGCATTCGGGAAACAAATGTTCCGTTGTACATAGCGATGCCTATACCAGTCTTGTTCAAAATCTCAACGGACACACAACGCTATGGCTATGCACGGATCATTGATAACCAGGTACATTTCTTTTTATTTTACTGAAGACTACCGCGGAAGGGCCGATATGTCCCGCTGGTAAAATACGGAGCTGCGCGTGAACCGCTGACCATTAAAAATATTATATTCGTTGGTATAACACAGTACCCTTTTCCATCACCTTGAAAAATCTTGATATGGAACTGAACCAAAGACCAACTCCCCCCACTCGCCCGAACGCAACTGATAAGCTAACCAGGGCAATCTATTTTATTGTGCTAGCCTGTCTCACCGGGAGCTCATGCCAGCAAAGTACCGAGTCTAAACAAACGCCGGGTGGAGACATCAGTGGTGTAGTGACGGGAAAGGATGGCCCCGAGGCGGGTGTTTGGGTAATCGCAGAAACGAAAGATCTACCAACCCGATATGCAAAAATTGTTGTAACGAATGATGAGGGAAAATACCTGATACCCGATCTTCCGGATGCAAACTATTCGGTTTGGGTACGGGGATATGGCTTAGTAGACTCCCCCAAAAAGGAAACGAAGCCAGGGGTTACATTAGATCTTACTGCAGTAGAAGCTCCTAACCCACGAGCCGCAGCAGAGTATTATCCCGCAGGCTATTGGTTTTCACTCCTTCATGTACCAGACAAAAGCAAGTTTCCCGGCACAGGCCCTAATGGAAATGGCATTTCTCCGAACATAAAAACGCAGGCTCAATTTCTTAGAACAGTAAAATCCGGCACCTGCATGGCATGTCATAGTCTTGGAAGCAAGGGAACGCGGGAGTTTCATCCTTCAATGGAGAAATTCGAATCATCAGTAGATGCGTGGGAACGGCGGCTGCAATCAGGACAAGCCGGCGGAAGCATGATTTCTACTGTTGTCGATCTCGGCCGTGACGAGGTTTTGAAAATGTTCGCTGACTGGACTGATAGGATCGAGAAAGGAGAACTGCCGCCAACGCCGCCAAGGCCTCAAGGTATGGAAAGAAATGTAGTGATCACACAATGGGATTGGGCTGATCCCAAAGCATACCTGCATGATGTTGTATCCACCGACCGACGGAAACCAACACTAAACGCCAACGGACCTGTTTATGGTGCACTCGAGGTTAGTGCTGACTATCTTCCCGTTCTGGATCCGAGCAGCCATGACACAACCCGGGTTCCATTAACTGTGCGCGACCCCAACACCGAACCCGCGACCGGTCCCCATATGCCGCAACCCTCACCCTATTGGGGAGATGAGCCCATATGGAATAGCAAAACAAATGTTCATAATCCAATGTTTGATGGCAAGGGAAAAGTCTGGATTACTGCAACGGTCAGGCCACCCGAAAACCCTGCATTTTGTAAGGAAGGCTCTGATCACCCTTCTGCTAAACTTTTTCCTCTTAACAGATCAGGCCGCCATCTTGGAGTTTACGATCCTGCCACAAAAAAATACACACATATAAGCACTTGCTTCAGCACTCACCACCTTATGTTCGCTGAAGATGAAAACAACACTTTATGGACTAGCGGCGGTGGTGAAGTGATTGGATGGCTGGATACTAAAAAGTATGAAGAAACAGGCGACGAGGAAGCATCGCAGGGATGGACTGCCCTCATTCTGGATACAAACGGCAATGGTAAACGGGATGAATATGTGGAACCAAACGACCCAATTGACCCAAAGAAAGATAAGCGCATAGCGAAGGGGTTGTATGCAGTATCCCCTGCACCCGATGGTTCGGTATGGGGATCTTCTCTTGGATATCCAGGAGCGGTTATTCGCCTTGATCCTGGGACAAATCCTCCGGCTACTGCGCTTGTAGAATATTATGAACTTCCGCTAAACGAATCTGGAGAGCCGGTTGAAGGTTATTCTCCACGCGGCATGGATGTCGACCGAAACGGGGTAGCATGGGTCGCCCTGGCTAGCGGGCATATGGCAAGCTTTGACAGGCGCAAATGCAAAGGTTCTCTGAATGGACCCAATGCAACAGGACAACATTGTCCAGAAGGATGGACATTCTACACTGAGCCGCTTCCGCAGCTCCAGGGATTGAAAGAGCCTGGCAGTGCTGAATCCAGTTACTACACTTGGGTAGATCAATTTAATACTTTGGGACTGGGAGAAAACATTCCCATCAACACTGGCAACGAATCGGAAGGACTACTGGCGCTTAAGGATGGCAAGTGGGTTGTCCTTCGCGTTCCTTATCCCACAGGATTTTATACCAAATGGATGGACGGAAGAATTGATGATCCCGACGGTGGATGGAAAGGCCGCGGATTGTGGGCAACAATCAGCACCCGAGCTCCTTTTCATATGGAAGGCGGGGTTGGTACGACCAGTAAGGTTTTCAAGTTTCAGCTGAGACCTGATCCCTTGGCGGATTAAGGTTAATCGTTAATCCTACTTTGTCAGGTTGGACAAAAGGAATAAGGAATAAGGAATAAGGTGAGGTATAGGGTATAGGGTATAGGGTGGCATCGAATTGCTAGGATATTTGATCGTGGGCACATCCACTTTACAATAACT
>JAEZBX010000188.1 GCA_023412765.1 Bacteroidota bacterium | reverse complement strand
ACTCCATCGTTACGAACCTGGATGTTATGAACCCGAAACCAACCCGCTCGGGCGACGGTCCAATGCATACCTCCGTCAGTTGTTCTGTAAATTCTGCCCGTCTCAGGAACTTGAAGATTTCCGCTTGCTGTTCCGATAAATCCGACTTCATGTGAAATGAAATAAACCGATACGGTATTCTCTTTTGGACTCTCAACAAGAGTCCAATTTTCGCCGCCATCTACAGTCTTAAGTAGTCCTCCGTTAAATGAATCTTTATAGCCCGCAAATCCATTGTTCTCATCAACAAAAAAGATATCGTTAATTTCAAGTACTCCGTGGGTGTACCAAGGAAAAACATGGCGCCAACTGAGTCCACCATCTACGGTCTTCCAAATTGACTCGCCACCAACGAACCCTCTTTGGTTGTCAACAAAAAAAACTGACCTCGCCTGATCCTCTGTAAACATTCCATTAGAGACACTTCCCAGCCTCGCCCAGTTTGTCTTAAGTAGTTGAACGTAAATAATGAAGTCCTTGTATTGCCCCTGTACATAAATTCGAAAATGGACATCCACGTTCCCCGGTTCGCCATGCATATCAGACACAAATACAAAGCCGGTAGTCGGTTCGTAGCATACCGTTCCACTGCTACCGGTTTGCCCCATTAACACTACCTCGAAATCCGTTCCTTCAACGCAAGAACGCCAGTCCTCCATTAGTTTATAAATCAATACTCCTTCTCCACAATCATCAGTAGAGGCCACTTCACCGACTGAATTTCTGAGATCGACATGAATTTCCTGGGGGAGATACGAAAGACACGATAGTCGCGCAAAAGTGATCAAGCCGAAAAAATCCTTTGGGGAGCTTCCGATCGATGGGTGAGTTATTCTTATCTTATACACAATGGTATCACCTCGATACAGTTCTGGATGTGGGGTATATGTAATAACGTCGCCATCAAGTGTAGCCTCTCCATGGCTTGGTGGCAGGTAAATTGACGCCTGAATATTTTGTATATCCAAATCGCAGAAACGATCGTTGACGAGAAATTTTATTGTGATGGGTGAATTAGAATTTAAGCTTCGGACATCTTGAACTGCAAAGATGGGGCAATCAGCTCCTGTCTCGTTCGGTGACATATGAATCGAAATTGTTTCAGTCACGAGAGTTTTTCCATTATCGGTTACTGAAACATCAAACACATCAGTTCCCTCAGTAAAATTGATATGGGGCTTATATATGAGTACCAGTGAATTTAACTTAGTAAGGATGCCCTGACCAGGCTGCTTGGCAATGACTACCGCGCCTTTTGTAAATGTTCTTTCCACAATAGAACTTATGTCAATAACTGCGGATGTGCCTGGTAAAATATAAAAATCAGTTTGACCAAATTCAATTAGCTTGTCAGGAGAAATAGCATCTTCCTGAAAAGTGTCGCATGCAAGCATCAAAATCAATAGCAATTCCAGCACAAACATATTGAGACGACTTGCTTTTAGATTTTTCATTTTTTCTTGAATGATAAACGATAATCAGGGTAGGATTGAAATCATGCTGTTTGTCAAAGAATTTCCACTGTTGTAAAGAAAAGCCATAAAGAAGCATTGGTTATTTGCAGTAGCAGCCGCAACTCCCGTAACACCGTCGCTTAGTGTTGCCACGGACCAGCTGTCACGCGTTTGGTCATATACATCAACGTCATGCGAAAACGCGCCGCCAAAAAATATAATCTTATTTCCAGCAGCCGCTACAGCGATGTCGTACCTGCTGTCCGAAAGATTAGCGACTCTCCAGGTACCATCAACGGTGTTGTATATGTCGACAGCTGTGTTTGACTTGCCATCGCCACCTGCCATAAAAATTCGATCGTCCAACGCTATTCCGGCAGCGATCGGATGCTCGTGGGGTGTTTCAATAGACGACCACTCGCCGGCTTGGATATCATATATGTCGGTGACGGTAAGGTTTTTTTCTGAATCGCCCTGTCCCCCAAAAACGTAAATCTTCTCGGATACAGAAACGGCTGCGGCATGGCCCCTGGCTCTCGGCATTTCTACAACTGTCCAGGTATTTTGTTCAGCATCATAGACATCCATCTTAGAAGAAAATCCCTCAAGTGTTTTGCCCCCGATAAAATAGGCCTTAGTGGTTGTGCTCACTGTGGCAAGATATGCGCGTTTCTCACTCAGATGACCTGTGGCTGATTTTATGTGATATTTGGCATCGAATATTTCTACCATATCGTAATATTCTAAAGGGGCGTGGCCGTATACCGGATTCATAGATGAAATGTTGGTACCACCGGCAAATAGAACCTTATCGCCGGCTGATGCTCCTGCCAGATGACTTCTCGGAACGGACAAGAGGGTATGATACCATTTTTCCTGGCTGATTACGAAGACATTTACATCTGCCATTGCAAACCCGATAGAACCTTCCTCGTGTCCACCTGCGAAATATACTCGGTCACCCCAAGAGGCACTAGCGCCGAAAGCAGCGGGGAACGAGTTGGCAGGAGTATACCGCACAGACGCAAACTGGTGGCTAAGAATACAGAAGAATTGCCCGGGACAAGACGGAATAGGATAAGACATGATCTCATCAGCCTGAGTCACGGAGGTTGTGACCTGTGGTTCAGGAGTATCAGAGCAAGAAAATAATATTAGGCAAAAAAATACGATGTACCTCGAGGGGATAGGCATAAGCGTGGAGTTATCTTATACGTTAAGACCAGTTTTCTGGCAAGAACGCTGCTTCGGTTGGAAAAATTTGTCAGTTTCGCAATGCCTGCGGCCAACGAACACTCATTTCAACACCGGACACATAGATTACCGTAGCGGTATCAATTAAAAGTGAATGAGCTTATTTCATTTTCGCACCGAAATTTTTCTCATTGTTAACATCACCCTTTCCATTGTATACGGTCAGCGTGGGGTATGGATAAACAGGGCGGTTCATTACAATTTTTCCATTCTCTGATTTTGAAGCGATAATTCGCTCTGGAGCTTTTCCATTTTCGACCCACTGGCGAATGAGTTTTAGCCAGTCCACATAATCGGGGCCGGTGCCACCACCGCAGTGGAGTACTCCTGGCAAGAGAAAAAGTCGAATGTAGGATTGCAGATCTTTATCCTTATTTAAGGCCTCTTCATAGTGTTCAATGGTAGCATACGCTGAAAGAGCGGGATCATTCCATCCATGGTGTATGATCATTTTTCCTCCTGCCTTTTTAAATTCACTGTAGTCAGTATTGGTTGCGTCGAGGAAAGATGAAGCGAAACTCGTCTCTTTAAAAAAGTCTTTGAAATCGTATTTGGTATGGTCCCATGTTGAATCATTAAAAACAAGGTACTTATACATGTCGGTGCCGAACAAATAGTGTAGGCTTGGCATCCCGTCCATGTGCGGACTTGTTCCCGTAATCCAGGTATCCCACGCGTTGGGTTCAGCTTCAAGTCCGACGGGGAAGCCTGGATAAATTTCTTTCTCATCAAGGATCAGCGGATCATAGATAGACTTAATTGCTTTGATTTGTTCATCCGTAAAACAATTGGCTGCTGCCTTATTGCCTGGACACTTGGGAAGCTTTGTTAGGTCGACTTTGCAATTGCGTGGGTCGTTCAAAATTCTGTCAGCAATTCCATCCAATTTGTCGCATTGACCAAAAACATACTCTTGAAGCAATTTCAGATTTTCATTGGTAATAACGGACTGGCTAGTGCCTTTACCTGCAGGATAAATATTTTGGCAACCGCGTATGAACTGGGCGCCAAAAGCCGGCCAATTGAAGGCGGGTGCGCCAGCGACGATGCCATCGAAGTCAGTAGGGTAGACCTGCGCTTCAACCATCGCCTGACCGCCGCCTCTTGAACATCCCATAAAATACGAATAGGTCGGGTTAGAGCAGAACAAATTGTTTAAAATAGATTTGCTTACCACGGCAGTGCGATGGACTGCCAACCGGCCAAAGTTAAGTTGGCGCTCCATGTTGTTGAATGCCCATGCGGCCGATACTTCGCTTCCTTGGTGACCGGTGTCCGTGGCGCCTACCGCGTAGCCTTCGTTCGTATAGTGCCTAAAGTTATTCTGAATTCTCCCGGCGAATCCTCCATTTCCAGCCATCAAAAATCTTCCGTTCCATTGATGAGGTACAAACAATTCAAAGTTTATCTCCTTGCTGATGGTGCCCGTTATTTTGCAGAATGGTACGGTGATCATGATTTCCGGAATCCATCCCTCACTCGCGATCGTATCGCTTGCCGATGATTCTACTGTGAGAATAGTCACGTCAGCAAGCTGGAGCTCTTTTAATTTCTCGCAAGGCGAACAAAGTTGTTTTGTTTGTGCTGAAAGTATGGTGCAGCTAAATGCGAAAAAAATTAAGAGGACTGATGTGACGATTTTCATTTTTTAGGCGTTTTTCGGGTTCGGATAGTTAATATAATTAATACTTTCATTAGATTGAGAGGGCCCGATAGCGACAGTCGGAACTTTTAAGATATCCGACGGCCCGGTTATAATTTCGCGTGATGCTCTGTCCCGCGACCGTTGTATCAATACCTTAAAAGCTTAACATATAAAAGACAAAATCATATGGATCAGTTATCCACCTACAGCGATCGATTTATCGATTGGATTTTTGCGTATGGGCCAAAAGTTCTTGGAGCCATCGTTGTTTTGGTCCTGGGTATGTACGTTGCTAACTGGCTAACCAGGCAGGTAACGCGGGCAATGAATCGAAAACATCTGGACATTTCTCTTCAAACTTTTCTGAGCAGCCTGATCAGCGTGGGTTTAAAGATTTTGTTACTAATTACTGTCGCAGGGATGATCGGAATCGAAACAACTTCCTTCATTGCCATCATCGGTGCCATGGGACTTGCGGTAGGTCTTGCTTTGCAGGGTTCGTTATCCAATTTCGCCGGTGGTGTTTTGATATTGATATTTAAACCGTTCAAAGTAGGAGATGTCATAGAATCGCAGGGACAGACCGGTGTTGTGAAGGAGATTCAGATCTTCAACACCATCCTGCTTACCGGTGAAAATAAAACGGTGATACTTTCGAACGGCGCCGTTTCCAACAATACAATAATTAATTTTTCCAAGCATGGTACCTTGCGTGTAGATTTGGCGTTGGCGGTATCCCCATCTAACGACATTCAAAAAGTCAAGAAAGTGGTTGAGGATGCGATTACCAGTCACCCAAAGGTATTAAAGGATCCCAAACCAACGGTGAGTATACTCAAAATTGGGGATGGTATGGTTACGTTGACTGCCCGGCCCTACGCCCTGGCGGCAGATTATTGGGATGTTTATTTCGATCTACAGGAAACATTGAAACTTGGATTTGACGTCAACAATATTCAACCTGCTATGCCAACGCGATTTGTGTTGAGTAAGTGAAAGGTAATTCTTGTTTGAACCAGGTGGTCTCTCCCTTCGCTGAGTCTCCCATTTCGGAGACTGAGTCGGACCGAGTAGCATAAATCGGATAAATTTGTCGGACAACACGTGTAAATGAGCGACACTGCTAGGACGAATAATCTTATTTTTGGTAATGCAACGGGGTGTCATCCAGTACTTGCTTCAATAAACTATTTTGAAAGTAGTATGTATTTCCACTCGTGCGATTGCAAGCTAAGGGTTGACAGTTGCTTGGTTACAAAAATCTTATGTCACCGATAAATATCCTCAGGGGTAGAAAACTTTGGAAATGTTCCATATTCGGCAATATGGAACCTAGGCTGTAAATTAATCGGTATACTCGTTTATAAAATCTAAATCTTGCGTGATGACGAAACCATACGGACAACTATTAACAAAATACGTCTTTCTGCTCTTTTTGTGCCAGAGCTTTTCGGTGTACGCGCAAAGACCTAAAATGATTAAAGAAAGCACCACAATTTTTGACGAGAGACTCGACAAGTCTTTTAAGAATGGTGAAGCAGGATTTGCCCGTCACGTCGGCTTGACATTGGTATATCCGCTCGAAGCGAGGACGAACGGCGTGATGGGACTATCTGTCTTCAGTTTCAAAGTAGGGTGTGATAATAGGCCTTACGGATTTAACTTCAGAACAAAACTTGGCTTCGGTATAGAACAAGAGATTGAGCGAGTTATAAAGAAAACGAAAGGAGATTGGCTGGCATGCAGCGAACGCGACACCCTGGGGCCAATGAATTACCGAATTGCGTTTACGATCAACAACCTATACGATTCCGACGATGCATTTTTGCAAGTGTCGGCAAACGGAGATTTTCCGGGAGTGTCAGATGCGACACTCCTTGAGGATCTGAAGATTGCAATTAATAAGAATGATCCAGAAGAAACCAAAATAGCATTGACAAGATTATTCATGCGGTTTCCTTTCAATCAGGAGTATCGAAAACAGCTTGTCGAATTGAATAAGAAAGGATAAAGCGATAAGAACGACAACATTACGTGTGTCGTCTCCGTTGAGTTCCCTATCTCGGTGACTCAGTCGGACTGATACCATTTCAAAAAGAGCATTGGAGTATAATGAACGCAGCGTCCCTGAGACAGGAGACGCTGCTGGGATGGAGGTTGTTTGTCCTGGTAATCGACGGCCGTCATCCGGTACTTGCTGCTAATTGCTTCAACATAATTCTAAACTTCTTGTA
>JAEZBX010000121.1 GCA_023412765.1 Bacteroidota bacterium | reverse complement strand
GATCTCGATGATGTTGGTAGTCTCATGTAGCTGTGCTTGTACTGTTACATCAAATAGACCAGTACGATCGACTGATATATAATCGATTATAAGTTTTCTGAAAGGTGCGGTTCCCACTACGAAATACTGGATGGTTCCAGTGACATTGGGTGTTAAATCGTCCCAGGCGACAGCGATGATGTTATTTGGATTGGTGGCGTCTGAAAAGGCCTGGTTATCATTTACTGAGGTCAATGTGGGTGCGGCGCCCATCCCCAGAATACCATTGCTTCCGATTCGTAATTGAGTGTAATCTGTTCCAAAGAAGTTAAATGTGAAGCCGATGTTTACTAACTGCTCATCATTATCTCCCAAAGTGACGTTGGTAGGCGAAACGGGCGACTCAGGATTAAATGTTCCAGAAGTAACAATCGAATAAGAAGTCGCTAACCCATTGGTTGTCACGAGTTGATGCGTGCCTATACCCGCGATGGAGGGGTCGAACGTATTGCCGGATACACCTGGTCCGAAGTAATTAACGCCACCAGTCAGCGCAAAGCTGGATTCGTTCTCGCAATAGCTTGGATTGAGGTTTGTGAAATTACACTGCCCGAACAGATTTGGACAGCACAGAAAGTTACCCAGTATGGACAAGGAAAAAATGAGCCCAACCTTAAAAAATCTTGACATCCAGGGAAAGGGTAACTTTAACGAATAAACTTAGTTTTTATAGCCGAGGGAAAGTTTTCTCAAAGGCTTGCTGTATTACATCAGTCAGAAAAAGCTCCATTCCCATTCGTGACAATTAAAGCCATTTTTCTTTGTGTCTCCAATTGAATTGTGCCCACTACGGCTATCCTGCCATCTGGTAATGATTCAATTCCACCAGCGATATCGTCGCCCTCCAGCGAGCCGAAACTCCGGCTCCAGGAAACTGCCCCATCACGCTCGACGCGTACCAGGAAAATGTCTTTTTTATTGTTTTCTCTTACTTCATTAGCAATCACAAAATACCCGTCCGGCGCAGCATTGGCAGCTGCAACACCCTCGATCCGTCGGCCCAAAGGTATCTTTCCGTCAAGAGATTGTGTCGTAGCATCGTGGCTGAGAGGCTTTGCAAATCGTGTCAGATACAGGTCGCTCGAAGTTCCTGATCGTGACGTTCCAACCACCAGATATCCATCGCCCAATGCAGGCGGAATTTTCAGGGTAGACGAAGCTATCTGTTCCTCGCTTATCTCATCCTCCGAATATTCATGCATGCCGGTCGGTACGCCATCGGTGTTCGATGCGATCAATTGAAAGCACATTTGGTAGCTCGCGGTGTTCCTGCGGGGTCGGTCAGAATAACCAAAAACCAGATAATAGGTGGTGGTATTAAAGTTTATTTCGAAAGTATTAACGCCAGAACCGACGTGTTCACCGCCCCCTGGCGATAGGTCGTCAACGTCGTTTAATGCATTGTCTATTTTCAAAAGAAGTATATCAGCTTGGTCGGGGGGAGGCGGTATGTCAGGATTTCGTGCAGGGTTTGGGTCTTTATAACCCGTAATCAAAAAACCATTATCAGAGGATTGCGTTACCGATCTTCCCACCTGGTTACCGGGTAATGTGGTGATGTACAGGCTATCCACCAGGTTTCCATCCTGGCCGAGGAGATACAAGCAAATGTTTGTGGTGGCACGTTGGACATTCGTTAACACCGCGACATTAGCCCCTCCGTTGATGAGTTGGATGTCTACAGCAGTTTCATTTTCAGTTTTGAATTTTCGTTGCCACAATACATTCCCTTGAGGATCGGTTTTCACGATGAATGGCGAGATAGGATCAATTTGCGAAAATGAATTTCCTAATAAGATCATCGACCCATCCCCATTGAGCACAAGGTCAACCCCAGTCTGCTCCCCGTCTTCGCCATAGTACTTCGTAAAGTAATTCTCAAAGATAGGGTCAACGTTGCCGGGCGTATCGCACGACAGCATAATCGTTATCAACACCAGTGTGCTAAGACTTATCAGCCGCATTTCCTTTTCTTTTAATAAACCTGAACACTGATTTTGTTTGCGCCTTTTTCAATTTCCTGGGCTTATACAACGGATGAATATACCCGACCGAAATTGCAAGGTTATCCAACCGGAAATCGTCATCAACGTAGGGATATGGCAATCCTTCAGCATAACTATTAAATCGATTTTCGATTTTGGCCAGGTTCTTAGTACCCAAAGAATATCTGAGATCAACAAAGAGATAATTCAGTTTGTATTTGTACTTGATCCCGCCACCAACGAGGAATGCGCCGTTCAGTCGCTGGCGATGATCACTTAGATTAAGATTGGGTGTTTCGTTCTCCGAGGAAGACAAGCCTTCTTCCTCTCCTTCTGTCGTAGCTGGTCGCGCGTCGCGATTAAAGACGGTCAAAATACCGCGGTCTCTCAATAGTAAGTTTATTGAATAGCCGGCATATGCATAGGGTCTGAATTTACCTTCATCGTCGCTGAATTTAATGCTCAGCGGTACGGTTACCCATGTTTGTCTGTCAAGGAATTCAACAATGTCTTTGTTTTCCCCAAAAAGATGGGTTGTCACATGCTGGTACCCTGTGAATTTGTAATTGAATCCTGCAGATAGGCTTACGTTAGAATTGTAATTATATTCTACGCCTCCGCCGATCTGCCATCCGACTCTGAGTTTGTATGATTGACGAGTCTGGGCTTCCCCTCCAATCCGGACATCATGGATGACGCGCACAAGAGATGTATTGGAGCCGAGTGTTCCGTAAAAAGCAAAAATCGGAGTGGCTGTGAATTTCTTGCTGAGGTAAACCAAATCTATCGGATCGCGCTCGGGATCAGTAACAAACTCCGGATTGGCACGCAGCACTTCCAGGTAGGCGTTTTCAGCACCAATTGGATCCTCCAACAACAGATAGGTTTCGGCGAGAAGCAAATACGCCCGCTGCCGCCAGGCATCGTTTTGATTATTATTCAGACACTCATTCAAGATTCCAGGTATACCATAAAGGTGTCCTGCGTTGAACTCTTCCGTAGCCCTTGTCAAAGTCAATTCACACTCGCTCTGCGCCAGGGAATAGTGAGTTCCAAGGAGGAATAGTCCAATGAACAAAATGTTTTTTCTAATGCACATCAGTAATCCTTAATTAAGACACTTATGCAGGTGTTCTCATAAGGTGTTTCTTCTCCATAGCCAACATATTTTTTCCACTCTTCCTGCGTCATGTTTCTAGTCAACTTGGGACAAATCTGCTCAGCCAGCAGAGCCGGCTTGGTAGGCCATATTCTGATTTCCGACTCACTGCAAGCAGCAATTAAATAATCTGACCCTGCTGCAAATTCAATATCCCAAATAAATCCGCTGTTGTTATCCATCACCACCGGCAAGTCTTCCGGATTCTCCAATACATACAACTGAAGTCGTTTATCCGCACCTGCACTGGCAAGTAACTTTTCGTCAGGACTGAACGCGACGTCGTTTACGCCTGCGCGATGTCCGCTGAATTGTCGTGTTTCACTCGTGGCGAAATCGTGCATCTTCACAAGACCTCGTTTATTAGCAATGTCATCCACACCATATGCCAGGTATTTTCCTGATGGACTAAACTTGATTGAAAGAATGCGGTTAGGTGACTCCTGAGAAAGAACAGATGTTTCCTTGGTCACAAGATTAAATAACACAACATGACCCGACCAGGATGCACCTGCCAACATCTTACCATCCGGGCTTATCGTTATTGCTTTCAACTCATACGGAAGTGTTGCCAACGTTGTAATTTCGCCAGAGTTGGGGTTCACACGTGCAATTGTCTTGCCTCCGCTCGCAACAATAAATGCGGAATTATCAGGAAGGAACTCAATATCATTTGTCTGTCCGCTGAACCCTCTAACAACTTTTGGCCTACTCGCACCGGTGAGGTCATAGATTTGAATAAAGCTTGAATCGCTTCCGTTCACCAAAAACGTTTCATCCATGCTTAACGCAATTACTTTGGATGGATATGGAGTAGCATAAGAAGTCGCTGTATTTGTAAGCTTTGCTAAATCACCCTGATACACTCGTCCGTCTGCACCCGAAATATAAAAGCCATTCTTCCTGGATACAGCTAATGATCGCAAATGTGTGCGTGACGGACCACTGATTTTCATAGCATTGTATGAACCGCCGTTGATTTTCGTCAGCGCGGAGTACAAACCATTATAGATATAAGGTTCATATACCTTTCCGTCATGTCGTTTGTTATAGATGTACCCTTGCATTGCCATCAAACCTTTCAGGTTTTGATCGTCGTCTTCCTGCACCGATTTTGTCGCAAGATTTTGCGCCACAGCCAACATATACAGTTGGTTCGCAAGCTTGTAATTCAACTGAGCCTCTTCAGATTTTAATTCGGCTAGCTCCTTAGCTGCTCTCTCCTGCTCACCAGCGGCAATTGCCTTGGCTTCCTCTTCCTTCGCTTTCAGGAACGCCAACTCAGCACGATTTTTTTCGAAGGTCAACTGAACATATGCTTCTTTTAACTGATCGTTGGAAAGTTGCAGACGTTTACTAAAGTTTTCAGCTTCAATTGTCTTCTGCTCTGCCTCAAGTTTGTTGGCTTCCGCAATTTTTGACTGCGCAATCGCTTCTTGCCGACTGGCTTCAGCAGCCAGACGTTCCTGGTCAGCCTGGATTTTTTGCAGATAAGCGAAAACAAAGAATATAATAGCGACGATAAACGCCACCCCTAGAATAACGGCAGTCGCGCGAGTGCGTCGAAGCACCCGCCGTTGCATCATTTCCTGGTTCTTTAGCTCGGCGTCGTAAGTAATTCGGCTGGTGTCAAGAAAAACGATCGCACGTTCGAAGGCTTCATCGTAGCGTTGACCCCATTCCCGTGTAGGTTTTTGCTTCTTTTGCCAGTTTAAGGCCAGTTGTAGGTCCGGAGGGCGCCACAATCCGGTCTTTCCGATTTGGTACATGGCAGCGGCTTCCGAAAGTCGCTTGTACATCGAGGCGGATTCATATTCTTCGTTAACCCACCCTTCTAACCGGGTCCATATACGCATCAAGCTTTCGTGTGAAAGCTCGATCATCGAATCGCTGTGAAGCGAAATATTGGCAGCCGGCATCAGAAAAGAGCGACCCGGTCTTCTAAAATGATCGACAACATTTATGACCTCTTCTTCACTCGCCTCACACAACTCTGCGACCAAGCCAAGTCGGCAGGGACGTCGCATAAAACGATTTAACTGATTCCGCTCTGTTATATTTTTGAAAAGAACTTCAGCAATCTCTTTGTCGCGCGATGAAAGTTCTTCGAAGGCTTCGTTCGCGTGTTGCGCCAATGCAGTGCTGATCTTTCCGATCGCATTGTAATGACGAAGATCCATTGGCTCGCCAGGCTCATGATTCTGGACCCAATAGTCCCACGTCCGCATCAAAGCATGCTGGAAGATCGGAAGCTGGTCCTGTGTATTTCCAACATCGTTGAGCAGCCGTTTCATGAGACGCTGCGAAATTTTTCCGCCCGCCACGGCAACAGGTCCTTCGATAACGCTTCGCTTTTGTTCTCGCGTCATTTGAGGAACCAGGTAGTTGCTGTTATTAATTTGTTCAGTTAGTCCGGCAAAAATGGAACATTCACCGATGAAATCGGAACGCATGGTAAGTGCGACGTATGTCGACACTTTGTCTTGCTGAATGGCCGTGAGCAAAAGGTTGACATAGAGCTGCGCGTCGTTCAACGCTTCACTGCTTTCCATTTGTTCGCGATAACCGAAGATCTCCTCAAACTGGTCGATCAAGAAAAAAGAATTCTCCGACTTTCCTTTATGCAGATACTGCGCAACTTTTATCAAACCGTCAGAACCACTGCGCAACACGGAGTTAATGAATGCGCGTTGCATCTCAACACCATCAGGTTGAAGTCGATTAGTCTTCAACATAAACTCAAGGACTGATTCTGTCAGATTGCTGATTGGTGAAGTACCGGGTCGGGTTGAAATAACATTCCAATCTGGCCCCGCGCTGGTAACAAAACCTCCGTAAAGAATGGGGACTAATCCGCAGAAGAGCAACGATGATTTACCGCTACCAGAATATCCCATTATCGTGACAAAGCGATTTTTTGAAATCTTTAAAAGGATATCATCGATCTGGTGCTCGCGGCCGAAAAAGAGGTGTGTATCATCAATAGAATATGGGCGCAATCCCGGGAAAGGGTTTGCGTCAGAAAGCTTAACGTTCGATTCAACGTTATGGCTATCCGGCGTATCTTCGTTATGAAGGGGCTGGTTTAACATATCAGCCTTCAAGCATATTTAGAGTACGATTGATGTTGCACTGCTCATCACATTAAAAAATATCTCCTTGATAAAAAAAATGATGAGCTCGAAATATATATGAAAAAAATCCAAAACAGAAAAAGGGACTTTACGTCCCTTTTTCACCTTTTATCTTACTTGAATGATATTACTTCACTTTATTAACAATAGCCTCAAACGCGCTTGGATGATTCATCGCCAGGTCAGCAAGCACCTTCCGGTTTAAATCTACTTCTGCCTTCTTTAATTTGCCCATTAGTTCGGAATATGACATTCCATGAAGCCTCGCGCCGGCATTGATACGCGCGATCCAAATTCCTCTAAACTCTCTTTTCTTTTGCTTTCTGTCGCGGTACGCATAAACCAGACCTTTTTCGATTGCGTTTTTAGCTACCGTCCAGACATTCTTTTTACGGCCGAAGAAACCCTTCGCCAGTTTCAAGATGCGTTTTCTCTTTGCTCTTGAAGCTACATTGTTTACTGATCTTGGCATTTTAACTGATTTTTTGACTGATGGCGTTCCTTTCGATTAGAAGAAAACTTGCTAGCCAGCAATCGGTTGAACATAAAACCTAAAGTACAAGCATGTCTTTTATATTGTTCAAATCTGCCTTGTGAACCAACGACTTGTGTCCAAGTCTTCTCTTTTGTTTGGTTTCCTTCTTGGTCAGAATGTGATTTTTGAAAGCATTCTTACGCTTTATCTTACCGGTACCAGTCACTTTAAAACGTTTCTTGGCACCTGATTTTGTCTTTAGCTTGGGCATTGTATAACTATTAATTCTATTTCTTTCCAGCTTTTGGCATTATGATCATGCCCATTCTTTTTCCTTCAAGTTTTGGTAGTTGCTCTACCTTTCCATAATCCTCAAGGCCCTGAGCAAACTTTAGCAACAATATTTCACCTCGTTCTTTGTAAACAATCGAACGCCCGGCAAAAAAAACTGTCGCCTTTACCTTGGCTCCCTCCTTGAGGAAATTTTGTGCATGCTTCAATTTGAAATTGAAATCATGCTCATCGGTGTTGGGTCCGAAGCGAATTTCCTTCAGGACAACCTTCAACGCCTTTGACTTAATTTCCTTCTGTTTCTTCTTCTGCTCGTACTTAAACTTGGAGTAGTCAACGATCTTGCAAACCGGAGGATCTGCATTTGGAGAGATTTCTACCAAATCCAGTCCCTGATCCTGAGCTAACTTAATAGCTTGTTGTATGGGATACACATCTACCTTGATATCATCACCTACAACCCTCACTCTCGGAGCGGTGATCCTTTCGTTTACCCGGTACGGTTCTTCCGGCCTTTGAGGACCCCTTCGTAATGGCTTATTAAATGGCCTGTTGTTATTAAAAATTGCGATACTGTTGTTTGTTTAAGTTATTAATCAGCTTATCCTGAAAAAACAGGGTGCAAATATCGTTATTATTTCAGTTTTTCAAAATCAATTTGGAGCAGCACACTCTATTCTAAAGCGATTTATGAACTCATCAAGTGGCACGCTGCCCTGGTCACCCTGACCGTGCTTTCGAAGTGCTACCAGCTCTTCTTTCGCCTCCCGTTCACCCACGATTAACATGTACGGGATCTTGTTCGTTTCGGCATCTCTGATTTTTCTTCCGATCTTTTCGTCCCGATCGTCCAATAAACCCCTGATATCCTGTTCTTTAAGGCGATCGTATACAACTTTTGCGTAATCATTGAATCTTTCAGAAATTGGCAAAACGGCAATCTGGTCGGGGGCTAGCCACAGCGGGAAATTGCCCGCGCAGTGCTCAATCAAAATAGCCACAAAGCGTTCAAGTGATCCGAATGGAGCCCTGTGTATCATCACCGGGGTATGTTTTTGATTATCTGACCCAACATATTCAAGAGCAAACCTTTGGGGAAGCTGATAGTCAACCTGTATCGTTCCGAGCTGCCAGTTTCGACCAAGCGCATCCTTTACCATGAAATCCAACTTTGGACCATAAAAAGCAGCCTCGCCCTGAACAGCCACGGACTTTAATCCCTTTTCATCCGCAGCTTCCTGAATCTGCCTTTCAGCCCTATCCCACAAATCATCTTCCCCGATGTATTTCTCTTTGTTTGCAGGATCCCGAAGGGAAACCTGTGCAGTATAGTTATCAAACCCAAGAGAGTTGAAAACTTTGAGCACCAGGTCGATTACTTTTATGAATTCCTCTTTTACCTGGTCCGGCCGGCAGAATATATGGGCATCGTCCTGGGTGAACCCTCGAACGCGGGTTAATCCATGTAATTCACCGCTTTGCTCATATCGATAGACAGTCCCGAATTCAGCAAATCTTATTGGAAGATCGCGATATGACCGCGGCTTCAATTTATAGATTTCGCAATGGTGAGGACAGTTCATCGGCTTCAACAAGAACTCTTCTCCCTCATCCGGTGTATGGATGGGCTGGAATGAATCCTTACCATATTTTTCGTAGTGCCCCGAAGTCACGTACAAAGCCTTTCCCCCTATATGCGGTGTCACCACCGGATCATACCCGGCCTTGACCTGGGCTCTGCGCATAAACTGCTCAAGTCGTTCGCGAAGGATTGTTCCCTTCGGCAACCAGAGTGGCAATCCCATTCCAACTTTTTCAGAAAAACCAAATAACTCCAGCTCTCGACCTAATTTGCGATGATCACGCTTCTTCGCTTCCTCTACAAGGCGTAAATATTCGTCTAGTTCTTTTTGCTTGGGAAAAGTGATGCCATAAAGTCGCGTTAGCATTTTGTTCTTTTCGTTGCCACGCCAATATGCACCTGCAACATTGAGCAACTTTATAGCCTTGATGAACCCTGTATGGGGAATATGGGGACCCTTGCATAAGTCCACAAAATTTCCCTGCTGATAGAATGTGATTTTCCCATCATCAAGGCCGTCGATCAGTTCGATTTTATAAGGGTCATTTTTCTTTTGAAAATACTCCAGTGCCTCAGCCTTGCTTACATCTCTGCGTGCATAGGTACTGTCCCGTTTCGCCAGTTCCTTCATTTTGTTTTCAACCGCGAGCAGATCATCATCGCCAAAGGCTTTATCTCCCAGATCAACGTCGTAGTAAAAACCATTTTCGATGGCAGGACCAATTCCAAATTTTACACCCGGGTATAATTCTTCCAAAGCCTCTGCCATCAAGTGAGCCGATGAATGCCAGAACGTTGATTTGCCGCCTGCATCATTCCATGTGAGAATTTTTATCGAAGCATCATCATTTATAGGACGTGAAAGATCCCATACTTCGCCGTTGACTTCTATTGCTAAGGAGACGCGCGCCAGTCCTTCACTAATGCTGATTGCTATTTCGGAACCTTTAACGCCGCGTGGGTATTCGCGCACACTTCCATCCGGGAGAGAAATTTTTACATTCATCTGTTGAACTAAACTACAAAATTAATTCGGGCACAAATATGCAAAAAGTCCACTAGGAATAATCGTGAATCACAAAGTGAATTGGAAACTAAACAGGACAGCAAATTTTCGAATATCGGGATTGTCAAGATATGAGAGACGATGTACAAAATCGACACGGAAGAATCGGAAAATGTTTTCCACACCATATCCAAGTTCAATATAGGGCCGATCGGGCTTAAAATACCCAAAGGTCGTTGTAGGCTCACCGTCGGGTGTAAATGGCGCAATTATATCACGGTTTTCCTGGCTTAGTCCACCATAAATGATGTTTGCTGTTCCAACCAAGCGCCATTTAAGCTTTCGCATTAATGGAATTTTATTGAGGAGGAATCCCTCAAAATGATGGTCATACTGGAGAGATGCGAACCGGTCGCTGATAAATTCTCCATAGTTCATCAGGTTGTAAGTAATGGATGTAAACAGCGGCGTTTCATTACCTAAATGCAACGCCATCAACGGGTAAGGTAACGTCGCGAATACTTTTTCAGCGGTGAGGTTGAAATACCCTGCCCCTAAGGGACCAAATCTCAACCGTCGGTAGACGCTAAGGCGAAGCTTATCATATTCGAAGTGACTGTTCAAGACACCCTTCATTCCACGGGTATATCGTACAGTTATAACAGGCCAGCGAACGGTTCCAAGGCTAAGGCGTTCATTGTCAGATTGGATAAACAACTCGTCACGTGCATAGCGCGATTCGACAATTACTTCAGCTGCATCGAAGTTTTCGCGCACTGCAGAAGTTGTCAGGTCCTCGGGTTTATCGTAATACGCAAACGGGAAAGTCGGTTCGAATGTAAAATACTTAAATGCTATACGCTGTGTAAAACCTTTAAAGAGCTCACGCCTAAAATCCAGTCGTGCTTCATCGAAGTAGTATCCACGGCGAAAGTTTCCAAACCTTTGCGACGCCAATAACAAGAAATTATCGCCGGCGCTTTCATCATCAATCCCAATACGGCTTATGTCACTTCTCGCGCGTAGCGTAAGCGTTGTCCACTTTCGCCGTGACATTATGTTTTGAACGAAGGCCATATACTTCACTCGCTCATCCTTGAAGCCATAACCAAGCTGTCCTCCGAATACCCACTTCTTGCTAAACTTCTCATTGGTTCTGAAACCGGGTTGTATCCTGAATCCTTCAATATTATTGACCGCGAATGTTGAAACGTAGGGACCAATATCGATCTTGCCCGCGTCGTGATAGCCACCTACAATGATTTTGATTATATCCGTGTAAGTCCGCACTACAGGAATATTCTGCAGGGTGTCGATCATCTTATAGACATTCTTCTCGGTTTGCGTCAGCGGCTCATGCCTTAGCGTATCCCATGATTCATCATCCTCGTTTATTCGCGCATCTTCGGCCATCACAATGGGTATCTCATAAAATGACGGTTGATGGGGTTTGTTAATGACAAAGTTTTTGTTGGATGTGTAAAACTTCGCAAGCATTCCCGCAGATTTCCCCGTCACCTCACTCACATCAATCAACACTCTGTTTTTTACCGGCAACCATGCTTCTTCGGCAGTTGGCTCAAGCTCCTGCTGAATCCTGATCTTTTCAATAAAGTTTAGATTCGCCTGCTTGCCGATGCTGACGTCAATCTGCTTTAATGCATACTGGTCTCTCGTAATCCACATGCTTCCAGTAAACGCGAGATCCTGAGGACTTTTCGGAAAGAAATCCAGGCGATAACAATAATCATTTCCAACGTATAGGCTATCTACAAGATCGTATTCATAGTATAGACGCCATCCGTCAGCGATAGGTGACACAAAATCCTTGGCAAGTATATTCAACCAGTTCTGATAAAAATTGTATTCTTGAAAGGATGAACCTACCAGCTGCGTTACCGTTGTCCCATCCTCCACTCCAACGCCGTTAACTTTGGACCGAAGAATATTTTCATATTTCAATGATGGATTGTCGCGGTAATAAACCTTTGATACGCTTTCTGTAATAAGCAATGGTAACACTGGTTTGCCATCTTCACCTGCTATGACTTCAATGCTGTCAAGAACCTGTGTGATTTTCTTCACCATCTTACGCTGCCTGAACTTTTCCGAAAGATTATCTACATCTATTTCGATTTTGGTGTAGGTATCGTATTCGTATGCAAGAAGCTTTCGTTTGTCATTATTCTTTTTGTTGCGAACTACGCGGCGTAAAACTTCAAATGCAGGGTTCTCCCCTGCTTCGAACACGATTTCCTGAAGCGTTGTAACGTCTTCTTCGAGCTGAATATTTACGATCTGGGAAATACCTGCGGTGATTGCTTTCTTTCGCACCTTATACCCGATATATGAAACAACAATTGTGTCAACCGGCTCGGAGGTTCTCAATTCATAATTACCGTCAAAGTCTGATGTGATGCCAGTCGTGGTTCCCCCGAATATCACATTAACATATGGTATCGGGTCGCCTGAGTTTACGTCGGTGATTTTACCTTTCACAATCGTTTCCTGAGCGGAAGATTCGATTTCCGAAATGGCAATGATTGAAAAAATTAAAAGGTATATCCTAAAAAATGCCTTATTACAGGGTTTCCGCACAAACAATACTTTATGACTGATATTAAACCAAACTTGGGTCGCTTAGGTTTTATTTAGCCTCTTGAACGTTTATTTGCTCTTTCCGGCCTAAAAATTTAGGAGGAGTCTTTAGAACGTACAAATCTAAAACCGCCTTCGTCCGCGCAAGATACTCTCGGATTCTGACTTTTGCGGAATATTCGAAATCTGGCTCCTCTGCAACCATGGCAATCGCATTGATGTCGTGATACTTGCTGATGAACAAAGCCCTGTAACTATGAAACGGCTGGGTGATGATAATAAATTTGTTTTGGCCAAAGATCATTTTACACCTTACAATCGAATCAAGTGTTCGAAGCCCGGCGTAGTCTAAAGTAATAGCAGAAGCGGGAACACCTTTTTTTAGTAGCGCCTTTAGCATTGCCATTGGTTCGTTGTAATAGATTGTGCGGTTGTCGCCGCTTAAGATCAAATGGTCAATTTTACCCTTGTTATATAGCTCTGCAGCGGTCTCAATTCTTTTTTCAAAATAAGGATTCGGATCCCCTTTTGTTGTTCGATGACTGGTTCCAAGCACCAATGCTATGCGATGATGCGGCACAGTGCTTAAGTCGGAAAATACCCTGGACTTGGTACTTCTAACGATCCATATATTGGTCAGTAAAAAAAACGCGATCAATACTATGATAACCGTAAGAACAATTCTCTTCATCCAGCGCATCAACAATAGACATTATAAAGCAAACAAATCTACTCAATTGTGCGCAGAAACTCCCGTTCTATCAGATCTGACTTCCGAACTATTTTGCGATACCATTTTAATTTTAATGAATCTTTCTCTGGCTCGGTGAGGCCGATAAATTTTCCAGAAGCATGTTGCTTGGTGACCAGCGTGTTAAGACAAATTGCAGCACTAACCGAAATATTGAAACTCTCTGTAAAACCGTACATGGGGATTCTTACACGTTCATCGCACATGGCAAGTGCCTGCGCTGACACTCCACGCAATTCATTCCCGAAAACCAAGGCAATCTTATTGTCAACGTTCAGATCATCAATTAAAACTCCCTCCTCGCCTGGATCTGCAACTACTACCCGATATCCTTGTTCCCTGAGCTTCTTAAACAATGTAATTGTATTGTTTTCAGTTTTCGATGCGTGATGCTTTATATCGATCCATTTGTTGGATCCTTTTAGAACGCGCGGGTTGATACTGTATTTTGTTATATTTTCAACAATATGAATATCCTGAATTCCAAGACACTCACAAGTTCTTATAACAGCGCTTGCATTTTGTGATTGATAAATATCTTCAAGAACAATGGTGATATTGCGGGTTCGCATGCTCAGCACTTTGTCAACAAATTCACGCTTATGGTCGGAAATGAATTGCGATAAGTGCTCTACGATCAAAGGTTCATGGCCATTCATACTTTTAAGTTACGCTTTCCATTTCATTCAAGCATGACAACCGGAAGGTAATAACTCGGATCGAGGCACGACCTTCTGCATTCTGCATTCTTCACTCATCACTCTGCACTCAAGTTCTGTAATTCGGACTTTAAACTTAGATTTTGAACTATCTGATTGATGAGTGCAGAGTGTAGAATTTAGATTGTAGTACAGGGAAGCCAATTTTTGCGTTACCTGAAGATATCGGATTGAATTTATGGAGGCACAGTAAAGTGAAGTTGCACGAGCTAGCGTTTTGCATTTTGCTTTCTGCGTACAGCAAGAAGCGCGCTATCAGCTATCCGAGCAAGGCGCCTGCAATTGTACCCGATACCATCGTAGCCAGCGATGCAGCAAACAGCGCTCGTATACCGAGGCGCGAAAGATCTTTTTGGCGTTCTGGCGCCATTCCGCCAATACCACCAATCTGGATTGCAATCGAGCTGAAGTTGGCAAATCCGCAGACAGCGTAGGTCGAAATTGCAATTGATTTCTCGCTTAACAGTCCAGATGCTTTCATATCTGCCAGACTTAGATAAGCAACAAATTCGTTGATTACCATTTTCTGACCCAATAAACTCCCTACTTGTAAGGCTTCAGTCCAACTGGCGCCCATGGCAAAAGCGAGGATGCGAAATATCTGTCCGAATATATATTGTAAGGAAAAACCATCGAATGCTCCGCCTGTAGATTCGATTACCCAAGAGTTTAGGCCGGTCCAATTTCCAATGCCGTCAACTAAAAACCAATTTATAGCATAGATGACAGCAATAAAGGCGAGCAGCATGCCGCCGATGTTCAAAGCAAGTTTTATTCCGTCTGCAGCACCAGTCGCCAGTGCATCTATTACATTCACACCGATCGATTCCTTGTTAACGCGAAGCGAGGTATCAATTTTTTCAGGTTCAGTTTCGGGTAAAAAAATCTTAGACATCACAATTGCCCCCGGTGCATTCATGATAGATGCGCACAGCAAGTACGTTGCAAACTTTACGAGTTGTGCAGGATCTGTTCCTCCTAGAAATGCGATGTATGCGCCCATGACACTTCCTGCTATTGTAGCCATACCACCTGTCATCAGACAATGCAATTCCGACTGTGTCATTCTTCCAATAAATGGGCGTACCAGCAATGGCGCTTCTGTCTGGCCAAGAAAAATGTTGCCTGCTGCAGAAAGACTTTCGGCCCCAGACAATCTCATCGTTTTAGTCATCACCCATGCGAAGACGTACACAACTTTTTGCAGAATGCCCAGATAATAAAGTCCTGCGGTAACAGAGGAAAAAAAGATCACCGTTGGAAGTGCCTGAAAAGCGAATAGAAATCCAAGGTTGTGTTTTGCATCGGGTGTAGCGTCGCTATTGCGTGCGAGGTCGCCAAACAAGAACTGCGCTCCGTTGGCAGCGAAGCTTAAAAATTTTACAAAGCCTGCGCCAATAAGATCGAAAGCGTTTCTGACAAATGGAACTTTTAGGATCAGTATAGCGACAATGATCTGCAATAGCAGACCCGCAACAACGAGTCTCCAGTCTATTTTCTTTCTATTACTGGACAACAAATAAGCAATACCAATCAGAACGATTATACCAATGATTCCGCGCAGGTATGCCATCAGCTGAAATGATAATGATTAAGGAAGCTATAGCTGTCAGAAAAAAATTGACAGTTGTTTCAATGCGTCTGGAAAATTCTATTCTGTCCTTTCGAACGGGTGACCTACTACCTACTACTTACTACTTACTACTTACTACTTACTACTTACTACTTACTACTCAGCACAATAAACCAACCACATCATCAATTCCTCTTGCTGAGTTCATCTCTAATCTTCGCAGCCCTCTCGTAATCTTCTTTATCGATCGCATCCTTCAGCAGATCATTCAACTTATCTATCGAATAATTCTTAAAATCGTCTTTTCTCGATGCCTCTTTCTTTACGCGAACTTTAGCTTCACTCTTTGGCTCAGGTTTCTCCTCTTCTGCTTCATCAGTAAGAACTATTCCAGCTTCAGCTAATATATTTTCATAAGTATAAATCGGCGAATCGAATCTTAGTCCGATTGCAATTGCGTCAGAAGGGCGTGCATCGATTTCCGATTTCTTAAGTCCGTCGGAGCAAACAATTTTTGCAAAGAATACTCCCTCCTTCAGATCCGAAATAACAATTTCTTCTACCGTAAAATGAAAGTTTGTAGCAAATGCCTTAAACAGATCATGGGTCATCGGACGGTTTGGTATTATTTTCTCAATTTCGATTGCAATTGCTTGCGCTTCGAACATACCGATGATGATGGGCAGACGACGATTGCCTTCAGTTTCGCCGAGTACTAAAGCGAATGAGCCGGTTTGCGATTGGCTCGAGGAGAGACCTAATATTTCAAGTTTTATTTTCTTCACATCAAATCAATTTAATCTTCGAGAGGCTATCAGTTACGGTATAACAATATTTTTATTTAGCATTCTTGAACGCTTCCGTCAGCTTTGGCAAAATTTCAAAAGCATCTCCAACCACACCATAGTCCGCAGCTTTGAAGAAGGGAGCCTCGGCATCCTTATTAATTACTACAATATACTTTGAGGAATTCACTCCGGCCAAATGCTGGATGGCACCTGAAATTCCAACGGCAATATAAAGTTGTGGTGCAACCTTAATACCCGTCTGACCGACGTGCTCATGATGCGGACGCCACCCCATATCAGATACAGGTTTACTGCATCCGGTGGCAGCATTTAATACCTTAGCTAGATCTTCAATAAGGTGCCAGTGTTCTGGTCCTTTCATTCCTCTACCACCCGAAACAACAATATTTGCTTCAGGCAAGAGTACTTCGCCAGAAGCCTGTTCTGAAGAGGTAATGTGCACTGCCAGATCAGCGTCAGACACCGTTATTGCATAGGGCACCACTTCGGCAGCATTTCCAACCTCTTTGATATCTGCAGCATTCTTTTTTAATACTAAAACTTTCTTAGGATTCTTCAGATCGACGTAAGAAAACGCCTTTCCTGAATAGATACTTTTCTTCACAATGAAACCTGATGACGTATCAGGCAGAGAAACAACATTCGAAGCGAGGCTTGCCCCTACCTTTACGGCTACACGCGCCGCGACTGGTGTCCCCAGGGATGAATTTGCAATTACCAAAACATCTGCGGATTCATCGGCCATAGCCTTTGCCAGGACCGATGCATATGCCTGGATCACTCCTTGCTTCAATTTTTCATCCGATACCTGCAGAACTTTTGAAGCACCGTATTTACCAAGAGCTTCAAGTTCGGGTTTGTCTGCGCCACTCAATGCAATCACCACAACTTGTCCGCCCATTGCATGCGCATAACTCACGGCTTCAATTGAGGTCTTCTTTACCTTTCCATCCGCACATTCAACAAACACTAATGTCACCATAGTATTACAGTACTTTTGCTTCAGTTTTCAAGAGGTTCACCAGTTCTCCGATATTATCCGGCGATATCATTTTAACAGCACCCTTTGGAGGTGGCAATTCAAATTTTGAGAGCGCTACCCCACCATCCCCCGCAACAGCATCAATCACCTTCAAGGGTTTCGTTCTCGCAGACATGATGCCCCGCATGTTTGGAATTTTCCATTCAGCGATTGGCTCCTGACATCCTGCCACGAATGGAAGACTTACCTCGAGGTATTCTTTTCCACCTTCAATCTCGCGAGCAAGTTTTGCTTTGTTACCCTCAATGTCGAGCTTCATTACAGGTGAAACCGATGGAATGCCTAAGAGTTCTCCAACAAGCCCATGAACTACTCCACTATTATAGTCTATCGATTCACGTCCCATCAATACCAGATCATATCCGCCGGATTTTGCCTGCGAAGCAATCTGTGAGGCTACAAAAAACGAATCGGTGGGTTCAGCATTAATTCGTATCGCTTCGTCGGCGCCAATTGCCAATGCCTTGCGAAGGGTTGGTTCAGTTTCCGCCAGGCCGACGTTGAGAACGTGAACAGTTGCACCGGACGACTCTTTTAACTCAACTGCCCGAGCCAGTGCATAGTCGTCATAAGGTCCAATTATGAACTGAACTCCGGTGGTGTCAAACTTGGTATTATTGTTAATAAAATTGATTCTCGAGGTGGTATCGGGCACGTGACTAATGCATACTAAAATCTTCATCTCGCTCTAAATCAATAGGTTCCTAAGTCATTTTCGAAACAGGGCTCAAGATACAAAAAACCACTTTCCAATTAAGAAATTCCAGACAAATTTGAAATTGGGATATTTGATCCCCTGGTACAAACCATGAATAGAAATGCCATAATTTAGGTCCATGTCTTCAAGAATAGATCAGTTGATTCAGTTTATTAAAGATGATCCTCAGGATCCTTTTAATCATTACGCATTGGCATTGGAATATTGCAAGACTGATGAAACGCGGGCGCTCGAAATCTTTGAAGACTTGTTAATACATCATCCTCAATATGTTCCTGTGTATTATCAGCTTGCCTTATTATACTTACGCGATGGCCAAAACGGAAAAGCAATTGAGACTTTAAAACATGGTATCGGGATTGCGCGCCAGCAAGGTGATAACAAAACGCTTCGTGAACTTAACTCAGTTTTACAAGAATTGCTGGAAGAAGAAGACTGAAATCGACGTAAAGATTCTTAGAAGAATATTGCGTAAATGATGAGCGCGAAAAGTAAATACTTGACGCCGTAATATAGGGTTTTGTTATACGCTTTGAGTTTCTTTCCGATAAGACGAATTTGATAAACGGAACCAAACACTTTGTTAAGTCCCCCGGTTCTATCCGTCGGTAGATTGGGCGATTCCGCTGATGCGAGGATCAACCAGCCAAAGAACCGGTTGAGGTATACGCCAAGTTTTGACTTCATCGGGCGTTCTATATCACAGAAAAAGATGAGCCTATCCTTGTCTGTGGCATTCTCCGCGAAATGAATGTAGGTTTCATCGAACAACACATCTTCTCCATCCTTCCAATAATACTTTTCTCCATCCACCACAATATTGCAATTATCAGAATTCGGAGTGATCAATCCGAGATGGTAACGCAACGATCCGGCATAAGGATCCCGGTGAGTCGGCAGTTTGCTTCCGGCAGGTAACACAACGAACATGGCAGCCTTAACACTTGGCATCGACTTCAGCATCTCAATGGTCTTCGGGCAATACTCAAGAGCAGAAGGATGGAAATTATTGTACCACTTTAGATAAAATCGTTTCCATCCACGTCTGAAAAAAGAATTAAACCCGATGTCGTTATACTTATCGGATCCTTTTATAAGCTTGCTGTTTTCCAAAGTCAACGCTTCGTTCTTGATCGTCTCCCAGTTGGTTTTGATTAGGTCGAGTGTTGGAATACTTGTTACGGGTAAGTAGGGAGTTTTTGGAACAGAAGAAAAAGCGTACATCATCGCATTGATGGGCGCCATGAATGTTGAGTGATCGAGTAGTTGGCGAAAAAAAGGATAGCGTACTTTACCTCGGAAGTGTATGTACAAGGTTGAGCCAACGAGAATTAATATGATAGACAGCTTGATTACCAGTGCCCACGTCATGAGCTTCAAAACGATTGGTTACCGGCCAATGTTTCAAAGTTCAGCACAATTCTTTTCCTTCAAAAATCAATTTTTCGGTGCACCATCATCAACCCAGCATGCGATCAGGTCGATCTGGTTTTGGGTGAGGGCTCCGTCAAACGGCATACTTCGATCTTGTGTCTTAGTCTTGATGGCTTTCGCATGCGTTTTCGTAGAAGCATATTCACGGAAATTATTGGAACGTGAGACGCCATTATGACATCCGGAGATTGCACAATTTTTTTCCATAATAGGCAAGATATCGTTTTCCCAACTGGTGCCTGTGTTGCCCTGAGGGACTGTCACGGTGAGAGTAACAGTACACTCGTTCTGATCCTTGACTGAAAAAGTATGATTTCCCCTGGTCAGTCCTGTGAAATGATTGTCGGTAGTAAATTCACCCCCCTCTTCCTTAAAATAGTACGGGGGATTATTGCTAGTGACCTCGATCGTAACCGCGCCATTGCCGCCCAGGCACGATGTGTTTGGTTCCAGGATCGTGCTAAACGAAAAGTCAGCTGCCAGAATAGTAATATTGTCCAGTGTAGCGGAACAAAAATTTGCATCACTTACGCCAACAGAATAAACTCCAGCGGACAAATTGCTGATCGATCCCTCGCCTTCAACAGGCTGACCATTCAATAAATATGTATATGGCTCCTTTCCGCCCTGCGCGTTGACCAAAATGAGTCCATCATTTGTGCTACAGCTCGTCGCACTTACCACCTGTTCAAGATTTATAGATGGGCCATTTCTTTCGCAATCTATAGGATCATCCTCAGATGAACATGCTGCAAGGACAACCAGCCACATACCAATAATTATTACAGCTCGCATAACTTCTAACCCCGAAGTTAAGCACATCCAGGTGTGGAAAAGATTGCGTTCTTTTAAATCGGCTTAAAAAACGACGACTGTCTAGAATACTCCTTTAGAATGGAGTTTCGTCTCCTGATATTGGAGGCGTGTCGGTATCTGGTTTAAAAGTATTGAGGCGGCTTTCGCGTGTTATCATTCCCGAGAATGGGTTCTCATACGCCGATGAAGGTGCATCAAAGTCCGCAAACTTTGTATACTTCCCTATAAATTTCAGCTTAGCCGTACCAACGGATCCATTCCGATGCTTCGCGATAATTACTTCTCCTACACCCTGCGTTGGCATGCCCTCTTCATCAACGGTGATCTTGTAATACTCAGGCCGATATAAGAACATAACGATGTCTGCATCCTGTTCAATGGAACCAGATTCACGAAGGTCGGAAAGTTGTGGGCGCTTATCACCTCCGCGAGTTTCCACGCCGCGACTTAACTGAGACAATGCTAATACTGGTACGTTCAACTCTTTGGCTATACCTTTGAGTGCGCGTGAAATAGAAGCGATTTCCTGTTCACGGTTACCACCTTGATCACCGCGCATCAGTTGAAGATAATCAACCACAACAAGCTGTACATTATGCTCGGCCTTCAACCTTCTGCATTTTGCTCTCAGCTCAAGAACTGAAAGTGCAGGTGTATCATCGATGAAGATCGGCGCAGTGGCAAGCTTGTTTGTCTTATGAACAAGTTGTGTCCATTCATGATCAGCGAGTTGTCCACGCTTAATCTTCTCACCTTCCAGTTCAGCTTCTGCAGAAATCATCCGGTTAACTAACTGAATAGACGCCATTTCAAGAGAAAAGATTGCAACAGGAATCTTGAAATCGACCGATGCATTCCTGAGAGCAGAAACTACGAATGCAGTCTTACCCATACCCGGACGAGCCGCGATAATGACAAGATCTGATTTCTGCCAGCCGGAGGTCATTCGATCGAGTGCTGTGAATCCGCTAGGTACACCGGTTAGGCCATCCTTATGCTCCTTTAGTATCTGCAACTCGTGTATCGCCCTCGACATGAGGTTGCGCATGTTGTCGTAATTCTTGCGCAGGTTGGAATCGGAGATCTCGAATATCGATTGTTCCGTCTTGTCGAGAAGTTCAAAAACATCCGTGGTATCCTCATATGCGTTATGATGAATTTCTGAAGCAACCTGGATAAGCTCGCGCTTTATCGCCATCTCCATGATCACACGCGCATGGTACTCAATATTAGCAGCAGAGCTTACCTTCGAAGTCAGCTCAGCGATGTAATACGCACCACCGACGAGTTCAATCTTGCCCAACTTCCGGAGTTGGTTGACAACAGTGCGCATGTCGACCGGATCGGAAGCCTTGAAGAGATCAATGATCGCATTGTAAATCTCTTTGTGATTTTCAAGGTAAAAATGTTCGGGCTTTAAAAACTCTACTACGGCATTGAGGGCATTCTTCTCAAGCATCAGTGCACCCAATACTGCCTCTTCCAGATCAAGTGCTTGAGGAGGCAGTTTGCCAAGACTTTCGGAAATATCCCGTGGGATTAACTTACTTGACTTGTTACTGACCCTCAAGGACATTGATCTGCTCTGCTCCATACAGTGGTTGTTGGATTACTGTTTCAATTAATAAGGCTGACAAACGTATAAAAAGAGATACATGAATGACTCTTTAGTATCAACAACTTATAAACATTCCACAAACATTAACAGTGTGTCTTGTTAATAAATTCACGGACAGAATTTTCACCACTCGATACTAATTATCGGTGGAGGGTCTTAATCCTCTGACTTTCAAACACCAAACATTTTCATTTACTTTAAGCCGAAATTTTTTTTCCCTGGATGCAGCATAAGAAAGAGAAAATACATTTTATTGCAATCGGCGGTAGTGTGATGCATAACCTTGCAGTGGCCTTAAAGCAAGCCGGTCACGAGATTAGTGGTTCCGATGATGAAATTTTTGACCCTTCACGCGCTGAATTAATCAAACATGGATTATTGCCTGGCAAAGAAGGGTGGCACCCCGACAAACTCGACAAAAGCTTTGATGCAGTCATTCTCGGGATGCACGCCAAAAAGGACAATCCGGAATTATTAAAGGCACAAGAACTTGGTCTAAAAATATTTTCCTTTCCCGAATACATTTTTAATAAGTCGAAGAACAAACAGAGGATCGTCATTGCCGGTAGTCACGGCAAAACGACGATCACTGCAATGATCATTCACGTGTTGAGCCGTTTAAACCACGAGTTCGACTACGTAATAGGCGCCAAGGTCAAGGGAATTGAAAACACAGTGAAGTTGTCGGATGCTCCGGTAATAATTATTGAGGGAGACGAATACCTTTCTTCTCCGCTGGATCCGACGCCAAAATTCGTAAGGTACCAACACCACGTTGGTTTGATCAGTGGCATCGCATGGGATCACGCCAACGTATTTCCCACAGAAGAAGAATATGTAAAGCAGTTTGATTTTTTTGCAGATCAGACTCCAAAGGGAGGACTGCTTATTTATTGTGAACAGGATTCTATTTCATTGATCATTGGGAAGAAGGAACGAACCGATGTCCTGGCTATTCCTTATAAAAGCCACCCATACGTGAATGATAGTGGACAGATATATTTAACCAACGGACGGGAGCGATATCCTATCAAAGTCTTTGGAAGTCACAATTATCAGAACATCAGCGGCGCGAAAGAAGTACTGAAAAAAATTGGCGTTACTGATCAAGAATTCTTCGAAGCAATTTCCAGCTTTGAGGGCGCGTCTGGCCGGTTGCAAAAGATAAAAGAAGTCGACGGCTTTTCTCTTTATAAAGATTTTGCTCATGCACCTTCAAAAGTGAAAGCCACGGTGAAAGCCATCCAGGAAGTATATCCCAATCGTGATCTTGTCGCTGTTCTTGAACTGCACACGCTTAGCAGCCTTAGCAAAAATTTCATTCCTCAGTATAAAGGCAGCATGGCATCCGCCCAGGTACAAGTCGTATTTGTAAACGCCGAAAAAATGAAGGCGAAAAAAATGGAGCCCATTGAAGACTCTGATATCATAAAAAGTTTCGCCAGCCCCTCCATGCATATTTTCAGGGATGCAAAAAGCCTCGAAACTTTTCTAATTGGGCATTCATGGAAAAACAAAAACCTGCTAATGATGAGCTCGGGAAATTTCGGCGGCCTCCGTATCCCCGAACTGGCAGAAAAAATGAAAGCTTAATAATAAAAAGGGGCATCATAATTAAATGAAACTTAACCTTCGGAATCCTCTCTGCATTTTTGATCTTGAAGCAACTGGCACCAACATCACGCAAGACCGGATAATAGAAATAGCTGTAATCAAGATGATGCCCAATGGCGAAATGTTGCGAAAGGCAGACTTGGTCAACCCTACCATACCAATACTACCTGAATCGACGGCTATTCACGGCATATCCATGGAAGATGTAAAAGACAAACCGACGTTCAAGGAAATCGCCCGGGATTATCTCAAATTTTTTGAAGGTGCCGATCTTGCGGGCTTCAGTGTTTTGAAGTTTGACATACCAATGTTGGTGGAAGAATTTCTGCGCGTTGGACTGGAATTCGATTATTCAAGGAAAAAAATTATTGACGCTCAGAAGATTTTTCACCTGATGGAAAAGCGGACGTTGTCGGCAGCATACCGTTTTTATCTGAACAAGGAAATAGAAAATTCCCACACCGCTGAAGCTGACACCGAAGCAACGATGGAGGTACTGCTCGCACAGATTGAACGGTACGATGGACAGACCGTTACCGATGGATTAAACAACAGGATTGGTGAAATCAAAAATGATGTCGAAACGTTGAGCAAGCTTACATCCTCAGGCATGGTCGATCTGGCCGGCCGAATGATCCTTAACGACAAAGGGCAAGAAATTTTTAACTTCGGAAAGCATAAAAACAAAGTTGTCACCTCTGTTTTCAAAGAAGATACAGCTTATTATGAATGGATGATGAACGGTGATTTCCCAATGGATACAAAAAGGAAACTTACCGAAATCAAGCTCAGGAACTTCAAAAAGTAGATTTTCTATTTCCCAAAATTAAACTTCCTCCAAAAAAGAAAGTCTATCCATCATTGAAAATAATTTCCAAAACACACGAGTAGATTCTCAGGTCACCTTGCGAAAAATCATAACATTAAACCGATATATTACATCGGTTTTTGTGCTGATTGTATACCTCCAACCCTATGCGTATACTACAACGTTCGTTGCTGATTTTGATTCTATCGGGGCCGTGCTGCGACGTATACGGACAGTTATTTAATCTTAATCCTCCTACCATTATCGGACAACGGCCAACGCCACTTATTACCGAAAAGAATACACCGATAACCATCGCTTTCCAAAATCTTCGGGTTACCGATCCTGACATCTTTGTTCCATCATATCCCCAGGGCTACACGCTTGAAGTCTTCGCAGGCACCAACTACAGTGTTGCAACTTCTACAATAACACCAGACTACAATTTCGCAGGAACACTTACGGTAAAGGTCAGAGTTAATGATGGAAAATTTAACAGCAACATCTTTGATCTTAAGATAGACGTGATTAATTCAATTCCAGTAATTACTGGCCAGGAGGAGTTGAGCGTAAAGGAAAGTTCATCCATTAATATTCTCCTTGCACATCTCAAGGTCGTCGATAATGACAACACCTATCCCACTGGTTTTACCCTCAAGCTATACGACGGGCCGAATTACACGGTTTCCGGGAATTCGGTGACACCTGTCCCCGACTTCACCGGAAAACTCAATGTCACAGTTACTGTAAACGACGGTACCGATGAAAGCAAGAAATATGATCTGGCGATCCAGGTTAAAAAAAATATTGTCCCTGTTATCAAAGACCAACAAAAACTTGAGACCTGGGAACGACAAAGTATTGAGTTGGAACTAGGTCACCTTATCGTGGATGATCCCGACGACAACTATTACACTGGATTTACTTTAAAAGTATTCAATGGAAATAATTACGATGTTTCCGGAACAACGGTCACACCGAAGGGGAATTTTGTGGGGCGACTCAAAGTACCGGTTACTGTACACGATGGACTTGATGAAAGCAAAAAGTTCGAAGTAAGAATCGATGTTCTCAATCGGAACAATGTCGCTCCGAAAATCACCGGACACAAGGCATTGATCACTAATGAAGATCAAGCCATTACCATTACAGTAAACGATTTGGAAATTGCGGATCCGGATAATACTTATCCGCAGGATTTTACACTCCATATTCCGAATGGACCTGGTCTTAACTACTCTGTGAATGATAACAGGGTTACACCTGCGCTGAATTATAATGGGGTAATATCGGTCCAGGTAAGGGTCGACGACAATTATGATTTCAGCGATCCCTATACGCTGTCAATTTCAGTAACACCCGTGAATGATGTACCGGTCATCACAGGACAAGATCCCGTTAAAATTCCAGCAGGCCGAACAACGGTGTTGCAAGTTTCAGCACTAAAAATAATAGATCCTGATACAACTAACACTTCAGGCTTTACATTGAAAATATTGCCTGGAACAAACTACATCGCCTCCGGAAATTCAATCACACCTCTTCCGAATTTTGAAAAAGGAATTCTAACGGTAAAGGTAGTCGTAAATGATGGTGTGGTGGATAGCGCTCCATATAATATGAAGGTCGAAGTTATCCCGCTAGGCCCACGTCCCCTGATAACGGGGCAACAGCCATTGGTAATGGATGAAGACACTTCTCTTCAGCTTAAGCTTAGCGATCTATTTGTGACTGACGCTGATGATCCGTATCCAGCCGGTTTTACAATGACAATATATCCAGGTGCCGATTACACTTATCAAGGTACGGTTGTGACACCAAAGCTTAATATCACAGGAATATTAACGGTTAAGGTATCCGTTAATGACGGAGAACAAGACAGCGAAATTTTTGACCTTAAGATCTTTGTTATACCCGTGAACGATGAACCTCAAATCACCCTCATGGAAGATATGGTAATACTGTATGAACCCGGGAGTGACCCGGTTCAGCTTACCAAATCGTTTACGTCAAAAGATATTGACAGCGACTATCTGCTATTCGCTGAAGTATCTATAGGTGACAGCACATTTCTGCCAGTTCACGATCAACTATTGTTTGAAGATACCGAGAAGATCCGCGGAATTTATGATTCTTCCAGAGGGATACTCTCCTTGATCGGAAGCGCAACATTGGAAGAATACGACTCAGCAATCCGTTCAATTAAATACAACTATTTTTTAACAATGGATGAGGAGGGTAATTATTCAGAAGTCAAACCTGGATTTAAGAAGATACATTTTGCTTTGAATGATGGACAACTGTCAAGCGAGAAAGCGATCAGGATGGTCAGCATCGAAAGTGCAGTTGACCTCGATATACCAAACTCTTTTACGCCTAACGGAGACAAGGCGCACGATACATGGCGCGTGAAACCAACTCTCAACACACGCCAATACGACAAGGCGGTCGTGAGAGTTTATAATAAGAGAGGCTTGCTTATCTATGAGGCAAAAGGTTTCGATAAAAGTTGGGATGGAACTTTCAAGGGCCAACTGTTGCCCGCCGATACGTACTACTACACAATAGATCTTATGCTCTCATACACAACGAAAACCTATAAAGGAGCCGTTATGATTTTTTATTGAGATTGTCCCAGTGTAATTCGACATCATTGTAGATTTTTCCCTACAACAAAAAAGGAAATACATTCTACACCCATCACCAAACCAGGCCAGATTATTTCTATAAGACGCTGCCTTGAATGGCATCCTTTATGAGGGCGCCTTGTCAGCTCCTCCGCCTTATGAGATTATTTGTACTGGCCTTTCTTATTATTTTCTTCACTTCACCATTAGTGGATTCTGTTGCACAGGGTAATAATACCCGACCATCGATAACTGGACAAAATCCGGATCCTTTGGTGACATTAGTAAACCAACCTATTAGAATTGAGCTGACAAATCTGATTGTTGTAGATCCGGATCCCCAGCCCGTCTATCCAGCCGGATTTACGCTGGAGATAAGTAACGGTCGGAATTACGATGTATCAGATAATACAGTTACTCCTAATCGAAATTTTACGGGAACGCTGCGTGTGCCCGTGCGAGTAGATGATGGTCGTCAGAGAAGCCAGCGTTTCAATGTTCAGATTGAAGTTCGTGAAGATTCTAACGAACCGCCTGAGATTACCGGCCAGGTCGAGTTAAATATCAAGCCAGGAGAAAGCCTGGAAATTGACCTATCACATTTAATAGTCAATGACCCAGACAACAATTACCCTGATGATTTTGAACTAAGTGTTTACAACGGAAACAATTATGATCGCCGGGGAAACACAATTACCCCCCGTCGGAACTTTGTTGGAACACTAACGGTAAGGGTATCCGTAAACGATGGATCCAATGAGAGTCCCCGTTACGATTTAAAAGTAAATGTTGCTGAGGCTGAAAACATTGCACCCGTTATCACCGGACAGGACCCACTAAGCACAAACGAAGAAACGGCCATTACACTGCGACTGAACGATTTGGATGTGACCGACCCTGACAATTCCTATCCCAGGGACTTCGAGTTAAAAGTGAATGCTGGCCACAATTATTCAGTATCTGGATCAAGTGTAACTCCGGCAAAGGACTATAGTGGCCCTCTTACCGTTCAGGTCCAGGTAAACGATGGATCAGTCGACAGCGCCCCTTTCCCGCTACAGCTAACTGTGAACCCGGTGAACGATGCACCGGTAATCACAGATCAGAATCCTGTTTCGACACCGGCTAATACACCAGTAACTCTTACGCTCGAGCACTTAAAGGTAACAGACCCTGATTCCGAATATCCATCAGGGTTCACCTTGAAACTCTCGCCCGGGCCCAACTACACTCTAGCAGGAAATACCGTAAGGCCGCGGAATGGTTTTACCGGTGAACTAACGGTCAAGCTACGCGTGAATGATGGATCTGCGGAAAGCAATGAGTATTCATTTAAGATTGACGTGGCGCCTGAGCCTGAAAATGTTGCGCCAATCATCACTGGACAAAAAGAAATCAGTCCTATCGCTGAAAATTCGTCACGATTAATGCTTCTATCCGATGTAATTGTGACCGATCCGGACAACAAATGGCCAACGGATTTTACATTAAAAGTATTGCCAGGAGAGAACTATACTGTAGAAGGCTCAACAATTAGGCTATCGCCTGAAATTAAAAATAATAGGGTTATCGTAAATGTGGTAGTTTCGGATGGGACGAATGACAGCGCGCCTTACGGTGTAAAGATAGATGTAATACCTTCCAGCAAAAAACCCGTCATCAATGGTCAGAAGGAAGTATCCATGTCCGAGGATGCATCTTTGGAGATTAATCTGAACATGCTTGAGGTTACCGACGCTGACAATTTAAACTTTCCGAAAGGCTTCTCCCTGCAAGTTCAGGCAGGTGATAAAAATGTGTACACTGTGAAAGGAAACACGATCACCCCCGCACGTGATCTCAACGGATTTATCGAGGTTTCTGTAACAGTAAGCGACGGCGTAAACCTTAGTGACCCTTTTAGGCTCTCGGTGTTTGTAGAGCCGGTAAACGATCCACCAACCATCGTTAATTTTGACGAGAGCGCAATTGACTACAAACCAGGTGAGCAACCGCTAAAAATCTTAGAAAATGTTGTTATCAACGACGTTGATAGCGATCACCTCACACTTGCGGAAATAGGATTTGATTCATCTAACTATAGCGAAGTCAACGACGAACTATTGGTCGACGATTCAACCAACATCAGGGTAGTATATGATCCTACAGGAGTCCTGTTTCTTGTCGGACACGCAACGCTACAGGAGTATGAAAAGGCCATCAGTTCCCTTCGCTACAATTATCGAATGACGTATGATGAAGCGGGTAATCCTTCAGAAATTATTTCAGGGCCACGGAATATTTACATCACACTACACGATGGACAGCATGTTAGTGAACGGTACGAAAAGCAGATTACTATTGAAACCGATGTCGCCCTGGATATTCCGAATACCTTTACTCCCAATGGTGACAATTCTAATGACACCTGGAAGATTCGATCGTCTAACCTAAGTCAGCTGGACGAAGCTGTCATACGCGTTTACAACAAACACGGACTTTTGTTGTATGAAGCCATTGGTTTCGAAAACGAATGGGACGGCGTGGCGAATGGTCAGACACTACCAGTAGATACCTATTACTATACAATAGATCTTAGGCTGAGCTATATGAAGCAGACGTATAAAGGGATCGTTACGATACTGCATTGAATATCGAATATCGAACAAGGAATATCGAATATCGAATACGGAATGATGAAGTTGCGCTCGAGCAAATTATCTGCGCTTCATACTCGAGCGTACTATTAACTGATAACTATTAATCCTACTTTGTCAAGTTGGACAAAAGGAATAGGGAATAAGGAATAAGGTGAGGTATAGGGTATAGGGTATAAGGCGCATTGCTGCGATATTTGATCGAGCGCAAAGCCACTTCACAATAACTAGTACTACTTTGTCAAGTTAAGAGAACTGTATGGCTTGAGGAGCACGACCATTCTTCCAGCTTTTGGATTGCAACCTAATTTTAGCTTTGGCCTGGTGGGGGATGTGCGCTGCGCCTGCCGGAGCTCGGCGGAGGCAGGGCTAAAATTCAGTTGCAAATCCAAAAGCGCAGCCATGCGGCTGCGGAGCCAAGTCACGATCAATTACTGTTGCGCTAGACGACGAAGTACAAATTGTGCATCAACAGTGAGGAATACTTCTCTCAAAGCACTTAATTGGAAGTTGACAAAGTAGGATTAATAGTTAATCGTTAATAGTGGTGCGTGCAGGAGTCGTTATCAGTTAATCGTTATCCGTTAATAGGAGTGTGTGCGAGTCGAAAGATTACCTCCTGGTCCAAAATTTTTCGGACTATTAATCTTAGTTAAGTCGAATATGAAAATATTGGGGTCTTAAATCGAGCGCACACCCAAGACCCACACCCACGATTAGCTAATAACTGATAACTATTAACGTGAACTAAAGTTGTTTCGTCAGATAAAGAAACAACGAAATAGCAATCGGATAAATTAAGAAGTACTGAAACGTCGGGCGGAAAATGCCGATGAATATCCCAAGAGGTGCGAGGAGCAGCATCACAGCGCCAACAACAATCAATATCTTTTTGGATTTCTCCATCGGTTGCTGGATTACAATCCATAAGCGATAAATAAGAAATGTTACAACGGCCACGTTGAATACAATCAGCAGAATTCTCAGCACCACCATAGTTTTGTCTATTTTAGTAAATCTATGAATTCTAAAGAATATGCTCTTATCGTTGCCGGAGGAAGAGGCACACGGATAAAAAGCGATCGCCCCAAGCAATTTTTACCATTGAACGGGTTGCCGGTGCTCATGCGCACGATACGCGCTTTCTACCAGTATTCGCCTTCAATTGAAATTGTTGTTGTATTACCTCAAGACCAAATCGACGTCTGGCATTCCCTGTGTGCAGAGTACAATTTCGACATACAATTGACAGTCCAGGCTGGTGGAGAAACCAGGTTTCAATCTGTAAAGCGTGGACTTGAAAAGATGACCGAGGGATTGGTGGCCATTCACGATGGAGTCAGGCCGTTGGTATCAAAGGAAATTATCGCGAAGTCGTTTCGAATGGCAGCCGAAAAGCAATCTGCAGTAGCCGCAGTCTCCTTAAAGGAATCGATCAGGATTGTCGATAATGAAAGTACAAGTGCAGTAGACCGCAGCAGGTTCAAATTGATCCAAACCCCCCAAACCTTCAGTGTTTCACTGATCCGCCAGGCATATGATGTGACCGAAGATCCCGCTATGACCGACGATGCTAGTGTAGCTGAAAAGGCGGGTCACCATATCTCTCTTTTCGATGGAAGTTATGAAAACATAAAAATCACGACGATGGAGGATCTTGTGGTAGCTGAAGCACTATTGGCGCGCAAAGGGAGTGTCGATTCCAGCAAAAAATAAAGCCGACTGTTGTCGGCTCTTGGTCAATTTATCTTGTGAGATCTAATACTCGTCTTCGTTAAAGAAGAAATCCTCTTTGGTAGGATAGTCTGGCCATATTTCCTCGATGCTCTCGTATGGTTGCCCATCGTCTTCAAGTTCCTGGAGATTTTCAACAACTTCTAAAGGGGCACCTGAGCGAATAGAGTAATCGATTAATTCATCTTTTGTAGCCGGCCAGGGGGCATCTTCCAGGTAGGAAGCAAGTTCAAGGGTCCAATACATATTATAAGTCCTCCTTTAATTTTTCGCAAAAATAGAATTTAATTGATCAAAACAAATTTTATTCCGGCTTCATTTCGCCGCCCCTCAAACGCGCATTTTTGAATCTTTCTTTTAGAAAAAATGTAACTGCCAAATCTGGACAAGGTTGCGCCTTTACGATTAAATTTTTGTTCATATTTGCGGCCGGAAACGTCTGCTGATTTTCACCGCCAGGACGCAACGACGCAAAGGTCACGCCAGTCAGCTGCAATTGCTTTGAAGTTAAGCAACCAAAAGCTTAGTGGCTTTGCAAGTTCTTAGCGCCTCTGCGTCCTTGCGGTTAATATTCTCCAGGCATACTCCAGCAAAGGGCGAAAATAGAAGGCCTGACTTCTCGAGCACAGAAATACAACTTACTGAAATGGCTGACGAAAAAATTATCTTCTCGATGGCAGGGGTCAATAAGATCTACCCTCCCAACAAACAAGTACTAAAGAATATCTACCTGTCTTTTTTCTACGGTGCAAAGATCGGAGTGCTGGGATTAAACGGATCGGGTAAATCATCTCTGCTTCGGATAATTGCTGGCGTCGACAAAGAATTTCAGGGGGAAGTGGTGTCTGACCTCAGCTTTACCGTCGGATTGCTGGAACAGGAGCCCCAATTGGACAAAAGTAAGACGGTAAAAGAAATTGTAGAGGAAGGAGTTAAGGAGGTTGTTGCCCTTCTAAAGGATTTTGAGGCCATTAATGAAAAGTTTGCCGACCCCGCCATCATGGAAGATCCAGATGCCATGGACAAGCTAATTACACGTCAGGGTGAGATCCAGGAGAAACTGGATGCGGCAAATGCCTGGGAGCTAGACAATAAATTGGAGCGCGCAATGGACGCTTTGCGTTGCCCGCCGCCGGATGCGAAGGTTGAATATCTGTCGGGTGGCGAAAAGCGCAGAGTAGCTTTGTGCCGGCTGCTACTTCAGGAGCCTGATGTACTACTGCTGGATGAGCCTACCAATCACCTCGATGCTGAATCTGTAGATTGGCTTGAGCAACATTTAAAACATTACAAAGGAACAGTAATCGCCGTAACGCACGACCGCTATTTCCTCGATAATGTTGCTGGATGGATCCTCGAGCTTGACCGCGGCGAAGGTATCCCCTGGAAAGGAAATTATTCATCATGGCTGGATCAAAAGCAAAAGCGTCTGGCGCAGGAAGAGAAAACCGAATCAAAACGTCAAAAAGCGCTTGCACGTGAACTGGAATGGGTTCGTATGAATCCAAAGGGAAGACAGGCGAAAGGTAAGGCGCGTCTGAGCGCATACGAAAAACTGCTCAGTCAGGAGACGCGCGAGCGGGAAGAAAAACTGGAATTGTTCATACCACCAGGTCCTCGTTTGGGAAACAAAGTCATTGAAGCGAATGGGGTATCAAAAGCGTATGGCGATAAGCTCCTTTATGAGAATCTTACCTTTTCTCTCCCTCCTGCCGGAATAGTGGGTATCATCGGCCCTAATGGCGCGGGTAAAACTACCTTGTTCAAAATGATCATCGGAAAAGAAAAACCGGACAGCGGTACTTTTACCGTCGGTGAAACGGTAAAGATTGCGTACGTCGATCAGGAGCATGATGATCTACGTCCGGAAGACAGTGTTTGGCAGGCAATTTCTGACGGGAACGAACTGATGGAATTGGGTGGAAAGCAGATCAATTCAAGAATGTATGTAGGTAAATTCAATTTTACCGGTAATGACCAGCAGAAGAAGGTGAAAGAACTTTCAGGTGGGATGCGCAACCGCGTTCACCTGGCTATCGCTTTAAAACAAGGTGGGAATCTATTGCTCCTCGATGAACCAACCAATGATCTCGATGTAAATACAATGCGCGCACTCGAAGAAGCATTGGAAAATTTTGCAGGATGTGCCGTTATCATTTCTCACGACAGATGGTTTCTAGATCGTGTATGTACTCACATTCTTGCCTTTGAGGGTGATTCACAAGTTTACTGGTTCGAGGGTGGATTTAGTGAATATGAAGAAAACAAGAAGAAACGTTTTGGTGATGAGCAACCGCATAGAATCAGGTATAAAAAGTTGGTTAAATAATGACCTGAATACCAAGGAGAGGTTTAGCATTAACGTTTGACTAAAGGCTGAGGCAAGAAACAATCCGATTTTATCATCGCTAGTATGCGTGCGCTATATACAATACTTCTCCTGATATTGTCCAATGCCTTTATGACCATGGCATGGTATGGACATTTAAAATT
>JAEZBX010000097.1 GCA_023412765.1 Bacteroidota bacterium | reverse complement strand
GATCACAAACATATCCAATTGAGCATCTCTCCCGATACCCGCAGACGGTGCGGCTATGCGCGGACAACCAAGGGCCGCCATTATCTCCATTTCTTCACGCATCTGTTTAAAACCCGCATTCCTTTTCTCCTCTTCATCTACCATCCAGGGAGCGAAGCCAATCGCATTTACAACGGGTACTTTACTGTCGTCAATCAATTTCTTCAACTTCGGCAACGTTCCTCCATTGTCGAGGTAAACTTTCAAGTCAGGAATCCACAATTCCATGCAGTCGTAGCCTGCACGCGCAGCTATGTCGATGTATTTTTCAACACCGAGCTTTTGTCCGCTAATCGTGCTGGTGTTGAGCGAGAACTTAAATTTATCTGCCTGCTTTTTCTTGTTATTGCCGGCGATTCCAGCTGAACCTAGAAATGCTAATCCGGTGGTAACTGAGGCTGTCTTTAATGCTTCTCTTCTGTTCATGATGCATTTGGTGATTTTGAACTACAAACTAATTATTTATAGTGGAAGGGAAAAATTGAAATCATCTATATTTTGAGGGGATCAGGGTGAATCCACGGGCTGCGGTATTTCCGCTGTAACAAAGCTGTGGCTTCAGCATCGTTTACTACTTCTCTCTTTTTCGGATCGTAGACCATGGGTCGGCCAGTCTGCATCGACATGTTTGCAAGTATGCAACTCGCCGTCGAAATATGTCCTTCTTCTACATCGGCGACAGGCCGCGTTCCGTTTTGAATCGCGGCAAGCATATCTAACATTTGAAGTCGCGTAGCGGGTGCAGCATTCAACTCAATACGTTTCTCAGTAAGATCTTCAGGATACTTTTCTTTTTCATATACAACATCCTTATGAATTTTTGGGCCATCACCTACGGGCACGAAATCGTACTTCATGGTGCTTGCCGAGAGTGTGCCTTTCTCACCATAAATTTTATAGGCCCATGGGTACTCTGGGTCAGCAGGTGTTCCCCATGTACGATGAGTCCACACGCAATTAAGTTCATCAAATTCAAAAACCGCGGTTTGGGTGTCCGATATATTTGCCTTCGATTCTTTCTGAACATAAATACCTCCGGTGGAGGAGATTCGCTTTGGCCACCCAAGCTTTAACATCCATCGTGCCGCATCAAGCATATGGACACACATGTCTCCGACGATTCCATTTCCGTATTCCATAAACGCACGCCACGCTATCCCATCGTATGGACGCATCGGTGCAGGGCCGGTCCACATTTCGTAGTCGAGATAATCAGGCACGGGCTGGGTTGGAGGATTGGAATTATTTCGCATATGATAATAACAGCATAATTCCACGTGAGAGACTTTTCCTAGTAGGCCTGCGTCAACAACGTTTTTCTTCGCGTCAAGCAAGTGAGGTGTACTTCTTCTTTGCGTGCCAATTTGCACCACCTTATTATATTTTCTCGCTGCTGCAAGGATTGCTTCTCCTTCAATAACATCAACACTAATAGGTTTCTGGAGGTAAACATTCGCGCCCGCTTTTATTGCCTCAATAGCTTGCAGCGCATGCCAGTGATCCGGTGTACCAATCAGCACAATATCCATTTCGTTCTCGGAAAGCATTTTGCGATAATCGTTATATGTGCGCGGCTTTTTATGAGATTTCTGACGTTGGCTTACGAGTGTAACAGCTTCGTCAAGGTGGTTCTTGTTGACATCGCAGAGCGCAACCACTTCAACGGGAGCAACCTGTATCAGCCTGAACAGATCACTTTTGCCATACCATCCTGTTCCGATCAGTCCAACACGCAAGGGCTTCTGCGGGTTGATGATATCCATACCCCTCGCGCCAAAGGCTGAAAGTGCCAGAGATGCTGTTGCTCCTTGAAGAAAGCGACGTCTATTAATGTTAAAATTTTCCATGTTTTAGGGTGTTGAAGTGTTGAGGTGTTGGAGTGTTGATGTTAGTGCTGCTGTTTTTATTGTGCCTTAGTTTAATTGGGTAAAATTACAATCATCGGGCCGGTAGAAAATACCGCGTATCAAATATTTTCTGCACTTTTCTCTCCTAAATATTTACATTCCACAAATTTCCGCGCATGCCAAAGACTGTTCTTTCCCTGATTCTCCTGCTCTTGGTCCACATAGTTGTTTCTTGCTCGTCCGATGAAAAGAATCACACTACGTCCTCGGCAAATATAATCTGGCCCGATTCTATTGAATGGTGGAAGGCCAACAATTTACGGGTGATGCAAACTAACCTTCCTGCCTATGAAGGTGGACTTAATCCGGATTCGCTGGTAGAAGACCTATTATCATTTTCAGCAAACACACTTATTATCAATGCTGGTGGAATCATGGCCTTCTATCCCACAAAACTTGAGAATCAATACACGAATCCGTACATGAAGGAAAATATGCTCGGAGATGTAATCCGAAAGTGTCACGAAAATGGAATAAGGGTGATAACGCGATTCGATTTTAGTAGGGCACATGAAAGCATATTTACAAAGCATCCAGACTGGTTTTACATTTCACCAAAAGGTGAGAGAATTATCAATGATGATATGTACGTCGTATCAATAGATGCTCCTTATGAGCAACAAGTTATGTTTGACATCGTGCAGGAAGTTATCGACACCTATCCAATAGATGGAATATTTATCAATATGCCAGGCTATCAAACACGTAACCCCTACGTTGGAGTGTATCATGGTATTGATCAGAATGAGTTCAGCAGGAAAAGATTTGCCGAGTTTAGCGGAGGTATGAAACTTCCAAAAGAAGAAAACCTTGACGATCCAATATTTCAAAAATATCAGGAATTCAAAAAATATTCTGTTGATGATTTGATGAAGCGTTTGAATAACCTGGTGAAATCGAAGAATCCGCAAATTGCAATCTGTACCTATGGTGACCGTTATATCGATATCATTCGCCATGAGACACAAACGAATAGCTTGCCGTATTGGCCGTACATGTCCTCAGACAATGTGAGCAACGCCAAAAACTCATATCCCGATCACATAATAAGTAACGCTGCTATTCAACAGATTTCTTTTCAGTCGCGATACAATGCGGTTGAGCCTGAAGAGACCATCATCAGGTTGTACGAGAACATTGCGAATGGGTCCGGGCTCGACATGAGCATGATGGGTGACTTTCAGGATTACGAAGATGAACGCAATTATGAGGCATTCAAAATTGTATATGATCATCACAAAAAGTTCGAGCCATATTATGGAAAGTATAGCTCACCAGCGGAAATAGCCGTCATTGCACCGGGGGCCTGGCCGGGTGGGGAACCGGCACAGGAATATCGAGGTGTTCAACTGATGTTAAAAGAAGCACATATCCAGTATGATATAGTTGAAGATGGACAAATCGAAAATCTTGAGGAAAAACTCGGTGGTTATAAATTGCTCATATTTCCGGATATCACTAACCTCAGCGATAAGTCCATTCAAGTCATAGAAAAGTTGAGTGAGGCTGGTTCAAATATCATTGCAACAAACAGATCCTTCGCCCGTCATCCTGAGACTTTAAGAAGATTATTCGGAGCAACGATTATGAACAAAGATCATCGCGGTGACGGATTTTATCTCAGTCTTAAGGAAAAAGCATTTTTTAAACGGTTTGATAAACAAACACTGTTGTTTTGGAAATTTAACCTTGGACTATATGATTTCGCTCAGGCCGATACTACCTTTCTGCCAATCTTTACTCCTGGTCGTCCCGGACCGCCTGAAATAATCGGGGGACATGAACCAACAGCCTATAAGGCGTTGGGAATAAAAAATCATCAATCCGGTCGGGCGGCTTTGCTACCCATAAATCTAGGTAAACTTTATTTTATTCATGGCTACGAACAGCATAAGAATATTTTACTGGATCTGATCGATCATCTTCTGCCGCATTCGACAGAATTGATAGAAACAAATGCTCATGAAAGGGTAGAAGTTATACTTCAAAATTTCACCAGGAATGTACCTGAGAATTTTCACAAGACGGAATCGGATGGAATGATTTTACATCTTGTTAACATCACAGGCTTCAGCGGTAATACCTATTTTTCTCCCCTTCCTCAATATGATATTAGTTTCAAAATTAAATCGGAATTTAAACCATCAAAGGTTTGGACTATGCGGAATAGCGACACCGTTAAATTTGATTGGAATGAAGGACACTTATCGTTCACTCTGGAAAAGTTGGACGAATTTGATGCGATCGTGATTGAGAAATAAGTAATACAAGATCATTGGATATCGATGTCAGTTTGTTGGCTGCAAATTGTCAGCCCACGAACCCGCATCATCTGCCCACGAATCACGCGGAAAGAAAACGCCGTCGCTTACGTTGTTACGAGGCTCTTGCGTAAAAAAGAATATTCTTGGAGGAATAGAAACGAATTCTGAAGATACCTTTAGTTCATTTCCATTGCTTTGTGACAAATTGTTATTACCAGCCCCGCGATTAAACCACTGATCGCATACGAGCAGGCTTAAACAAAAAAGTAAAACTGATATTCCACCGCCAATATGAAGGTTCACCATGGCGGACCTTATTCTTCTTTTCATTCCGTTGATTTTTAATGAGGGCCTTAGGGTAAGACAACGAGGCTACTGAAAATAAAATGCCAGAGTTTCTGGCCCGATCCTCATGCGCTAAATCAACTTTTCACGAGTAGAAGTTTTGTCGGGGCGTGGATATTAGACCACACGAAGCGACAGATTGGGGGAACTACAAAGTTTAAAGTTTAAAGTTTAAGGTTCAAGGTTTGAGGTTTGAGGTTTGAGGTTCAAGGTTTGAGGTAGTGCGTAGCTATAGGGGGCAGGTCCTCCCTATTCCCTATTCCTTACTCCTTATTCCCCTTATGAATTACTTAACGGCCTTCAAATCCTTCAACTTTTGATACAGAGTGTTAAAAGTATTCCAGGACGTATTTCCACCGCCGTTTTGATCTTTCTTTTTATTATAAAAACCGTCCATGAAACTTACGGGGCTGGACCATTCAGTTTGGACCATTCCCTGGAAATTCTCCCGCATAGCAGGCGTAGAATCTTTTCTGAACTTCACCATATCTTCTGCCTGAACAACAGCAACTCCTGGATTTCTCCAGGGACAGGTAACAACTTTAAAACCTTTCATAGCAAAATAGACTGCCGTCTTATCGGGGCGCTCATAATGCCAATCGCAGATCATGATGTCTTTTGGAATCATATCAATTGCTCGATGCGTATTGTTCATGCTTGCTTCCCACATTCCAAGTCCGGTGGATTTCCCATCCAAAAGACGATCGCCCCAAATCCACAACTGTCTGTTCTTTTGTTTCAGATGTCCGTGAATTTGGCGGACCTCATAGGCGAACAGCTCGGCTTTATCGCGACCGCCGCATCTTGGACATTTGTCATCGCCAATGTAAAACACTTCGTCCATCCCTGCATGAAAAGCATCTGATTCAAAAACATTGCAGATCTCATCTACGAGTTCGAAAACTATTTTATGAACATCCGGATGTAACGGACAATAACTTTTGCAGTATAATCCGTCAGCGTTAGGCCACACATATTTTTCAGGCATCTTTACATGAGGTGTTTCGTCGAATTGCGGGTAAACCCGTAATAGATTGTGAGTAGTGCTGGCCCATGATTGATGTCCGAGCAGATTTATCTGCGGAATAATTCTGATGTTGTTTGTCTTACAAATATTTACAAGCTTCTTGACATCATTTTTTGAGAGGGCTATACTATCGCGCAACTCCGGATGACTTTCAAATTGATAATTAAAGTCGACCCTTAGTATTAATGTATTTACCTTTCGTGGTACCAGTTCTTCGCCGATAAATTTTACAAAGGCATCAACATCGGATGGTTTTGGCGCTGCGATACAAAATCCTCTTACGGGGAATTCATCAGCATTGGGAGATTGTGCACATAATGCAATCGAAATTAGCATCATTAGGATGCTACAAGCGGCGTATTTCATAAGGTAATGGGATTGGGATTTTCCATTGCAATAGTACAGGTATTAGGGCTAAATTATACCTGATCTACACAAATGGTGTTTCGATAAGGCTAAATGGTTTGCAAAATCGACACACGGGCACATTTTTTTGAATTATTTTGGTCGGATGTGCGGGATAATGCAAACGATAGTAACTTTAGGGTCCAAATATCAAAGAGCGATGGTAAGGTTCATAGAATTAAAGGTCTCCGACGATACTGAAGAAAAGAAGGAGTTGGTAAATGTTGCCAGCATTGGCCGTGTCTATGCTGACCCGCAAAGTCGTATGAGAAGTATTGTAGAATTAAATTATCAAAGCGTTAATGATGCGCCCGTTTACCTGGAGGTTGACATTCCGTATGAAAGCCTAAAGTCGACTCTCCTTGGATGACGAATTTCCACCTTGTTAATAGTTCCGTTTGACAAACCACAATAACTCATGAAAAGAAGAGAATTTATAAAAGGGACTGGCGCTGCTGTCGCAGGTAGCTTGATGGTCGGTTCGGAGGCTTTGACGCAGGTGCGTACAAGTTCTGCGAATAACAAATTCAACATCGGTGTTATTGGTTGCAACGGCATGGGGTGGTCGAATACGAGTTCGTTTCTTAAGATGAGCGATGTTGACCTCCTGGGAATCTGTGATGTCGATAAGAACGTGATCCAAAAAAGATTATCCAACTATAAAGAACTTCGAAAAAACACACCAAAAACATATACTGATTATCGATCTTTATTAAATGACAAGGATATCGATGCGGTGATAATCGGGACACCTGACCATTGGCATTGTAAAATAATGGTCGATGCTGTAAAAGCCGGCAAGCATGTTTATGTTGAAAAACCAATTGCCAACAGTATTGCGGAATGCAATCTTATGGTTGCAGCGCAGGAAAAAACTGGTAAGATTGTTCAAGCCGGACAATGGCAGCGAAGCGGTCCTCATTACAAAAAGGCAATTGAAATTGTTCGGTCGGGAGTGCTGGGAAAGATTCGACTCGTTAAGGTATGGGCTTACCAGGGCTGGATGAAACCGGTGCCTGTGGTTGCTGATTCAAAGGTTCCGGAGGGCGTCGACTATGACTTCTGGCTCGGTCCGGCACCGAAACGGAATTTTAATGCAAACCGCTTTCATTTCAACTTCAGATGGTTTTGGGATTACGCCGGCGGTCTAATGACAGATTGGGGCGTTCATGAAATTGACATCGCGTTGTATGCCATGGAAGCTGATGCACCAATATCTGTGATGGCTTCTGGCGGAAAACTCGCCTATCCCGACGACGCTTCTGAAACACCGGATACACTACAGGCAATTTTCCAATACAAAGATTTCAGCATGCTGTGGGAACATGCTACGGGTATTGACAACGGACCTTATGGGCGCCGCGAAGGCATAGCATTCATTGGAAACAATGGTACGCTGGTCGTCGATCGTCAGGGATACGAAGTGATTACCGAGCGCAAGGCTGATGGCTACGCCAATTGGACGGACCACAAAATGAAACCCATCGAGGCCTATAAAAAACCTGAAGCGTTAAACTATCTGGACCTCCATACGCAGAATTTCGTTGAAGCAGTAAGAAAAAATGATCAATCATTTTTGAATACTCCAATTAAGTCCGGTAGTGTTGCGGCCATCAATGCCCAGATGGGCAACATAGCGTACAAGACAGGAAGCAAGGTATTTTGGGATGCCAGGAAAGGTAATTTCGGAGATAACGCCGAGGCTAATAAAATGATAAAGCCTACCTATCACAATGGCTGGGAAGTGCCTGTTGTCTAAGATTGGAAGATTGGAAGATTAATCTTTTAATCTTTTAATCTTTTAATTTTTCAATGTCGTTACTTTGCGTGCGAATTTGGGTAGCATGGAACTTAAAGACAGGCAGCGACTCTTTCTTAGCTTATTCTTTTTTCTTTCCGGATTTTGCTTTTCGTCGTGGGCTTCTCGAATTCCTACGATAAAAACTTTTTTTGACTATAATGAAGCTGAGCTGGGAACAATTCTATTGTTCATGCCCACCAGTTCTCTCATAGGCATACCCATTTCCGGATGGCTAGTGTCTCGATACGACAGTCGCATTCCGATGTTTTTCGCATTCATGTCCATGTCACTTGCCTTGCTGGGAATTGGCTTTGCAAAAACGAGCTTTGTATTGATCGCCTGCCTTTGTGTATTTGCTTTTAGTATGCGCATTCTAAACGTTTCAATGAATACGCAAGCGATTGCACTACAGAAGCAATTCGATCGAAGCATAAATGGATCCTTTCATGGCCTTTGGAGTACGGGAGGCATCGTTGGTGTCGGATTCTCTACGCTCATGGTAGCTTTAAACACCTCAATGTCGAACCACCTCCTGATGGTAGCGCTAATTACACTGCTGGTCAATATTTTTGCAAACAAGTATGTGCTGCGCAACGATAGGGCTAGGTCAGGCAACAAATTAATTCTTGGCAAGCCGGATCCTTATATTGCATTCCTTGGGATGCTGGTTTTCTTCGCCGGTATTTGTGAAGGGGGAATGTTCGACTGGAGCGGCATCTATTTTAAAGAAGTGGTGAAAGTTGAAGTTTTCACCTGGGGATATCTTACCTATATGATATGCATGGCGTTGTCAAGATTTCTATCAGATCGTATCGTCGAAATTATTGGCATGTCCAGTACTTTTATCGCTAGCTCATTCCTCATTTTAGCTGGAATAATACTGGCAGTCGCCTTCCCAACATTCTGGCTCGCCATGATCGGCTTTTGCCTGACTGGCATTGGTACAGCCGCTATTATTCCAATGACATTTACATTGGCATCAGGATCGAAAAAATATTCCCCAGGTTTGGCCATTTCGTTGATTGGGACCTATGGAATCGTCGGCATGTTTATAGGTCCGCCATTGGTAGGTTATTTAGCGCATGCATTCAATCTTCGGGTTTCATTCTTGATTTTTGCATTTTCAGGCGCGATGTTCATACCGGTATCACAACTGTTTTTCCGTCATAAAAAGGCACTTTCAAAAGTCGCGGCGAAGGTCTAATTTTTTGTCCATTTCTTGAAAGGATCGTAGTCAATCTTAATCTTGCTGTTGATATCCTTGTCGCGATATACGTGGAGGAAGACACTCGGCCCGGCTTTGGCATGGGTACCAATATTTTTGGGCTTAAAATTCTTGTCACGCTTTTTAAGGTTGCTCAATGGGATCTGCACACTGAGACTGGTGCTATCAGTGAATGAATATCTGCCTTCTACAAAAAATGAAAGCACCGTAGATTGAATTTCCATCCTGCTGATGTCCATGTCGGTACCCGCAATCGAGAACTTGCTGTTGAGTTCAGCAAATTCTACGTCGCTAAAATCGCGCTTCTTAAGTAAGAAATTGCTCATATTTTCCATTGGCTCAAAATTGACAATCCCGCCATCAACAATTTTGCAGTTCAATGTACCTCGCATAGAAGGAGTTATCAAATTGTAAGTATCGTCGACGTTCGCGTTAAATTTTACATCGGCTGAAATCTTCCCTCTTAGGTTATCGGCATGGATAGTCTTTTGATGAAAGTGATTGAAATTTAGGAACAGCTCTTTTATGTCAGCGTTGTTAATACGTGCGGTCATAGCCATAGGTGTAATCCGATCAAAAACATTATCCATTGAAAAGTTAAGTCTCATAGAACCACCTGCGAGGTCCATCGATATTGGATTCGCTTCGAGCCGTTGATTATTCATTTTAACCCGACCATTGATATTATGTGCCTTGAATTTTCTGAAGATCAATTCTTTTACCTTGAGATCAATGTCGAATACCAGCCGGTCGTAAACCAGATCCAGTAGTTCTGTCATCCGCTTTCTGTTTTTTTCATTCTGACTTTTCGATTTCCTTTTTGCCTCCCTTGGAGTGGTCAGCGGTGTCAGGTCAAGGTTGGGTGAACGAACGGTAAGATCCACGACGGCCTTGTTCTGTGGCTGGATGAAAAATGGGATAAAATCCTTTACCGTACCATTTAATGCAATAGGGCTACCGTTAAGTTCCAGTGCTAAATTCTTTATTTCGAACACATTTTCTGTAAAAGTGCCGTTGAATTGTACCTTATTGAACTGGATTTTCTTGGGCTTGTAATACAGAGCGCCATCGGTAGCTACAATCGATCCGTTTAGCTTACCATTATATCGGGTTCGTGTGGGATCCAGGTATTCGGACAGCTTTCCCTTATACGCAACGCGAGATGTAAAATTTCCTTTGTCCAGAACAAACCGGTCATTATCCAAATGAGCGTTGACATCTTTAAATGAAAGTTTTGAAACAAAAGTGAGATCGATAACAGGATCTGCAAGTTTTGTGAAACTTATGCTGCCTTCAACTGGGATCTTTTCCATTCGTCCCTTAAAGGTTGAAACAATTATTTTCGAATTTGAATTGTCCCTGGCTTTTAAGCTATCAACATGATTTGTGAAAGATCCATCTAATGCAACTGACGAAAAATCCAGCGACCCGTAATGCAGATTTGCTTTTGTTGTAGAGAACATAAGATCGACATCAGGGACATTTCCTGGAATGGATTTTCCGTTAAGCAATGCTGAAAGCGTTGTGAGACCTGCAAATGTGAATTTGCTTAAAGTCGTTTGCAGTTTTTTATTTAACAAAGCCTGCAACTTATTGGGGTCAGCATTAATGGTATTGAATTGCAATGTAAACGCGCCACCTTTTATAATGTGAAAGTTGCCGCTTAAGCTGATATTGTTTTTCTGAAAGAGTACATTGGATGTCGGGAAGATTTCAAGAGTTTTAGTTCTTGTATTAAGGTGAGTATAGAGATTAACGGAGGCATCTTGATTTCTCAGATAGCTTCCACTGTTTGGATTAAAATAGAGACTGTCGAAGTGGATCTTGCCCGACATATTAATATCGAAACCTGAGTCAGACTCTACTAAGGAATTCTCGGTCTTCACAAAATTAAAGCGCATTAATTTTTTTCGGGTGGAGTCGACGTACACCATGGAGACATTGGTAAAATCGATCTGGTCGACACTCAATGTGGTTGTGGTATTTGGATTCCTTATACTCGTCCGAACCGTGTCCGATTTCTTTTTTAGAATGTCACTGTTCGTTTCCCCGCCTACTGTTCTGAAAAGTAGGATGTCAGCGTCTTCAAGTTCGATGGAACTGATTATAAGCTCCTTTCTTAGCAAAGGATAAAATTCTACATCTACAATTACTTTTTCTGCAGAAAGTATCTCCTGACCTGGTTTATCAAATCGGTTATCGTGTAGGGTTACATCTTCCAGAGAAAGGGAAAAATTGGGGAAGTCGTGAAGGAATGTAAAATTGATACTTCTGACTTCAAGCTTTCCCTCGATGTTGTTGTTAAGCTCTCTTGTCACTTTTGACAACAGTGCGTCACGGTTCCAGTAGGCGACGGCCAGTACAGACATTACCAACAGGATAAGCAGCCCCAGGGTAAACGCAACAGATTTGAGCAATTTTCTTATCATAACATCGGTTCCAGGGAATTTACTCAAATTCTTCATGTTTGATCATCGGCTGGAGCGAGTGTTATAGCTACGCTTCCAAAGAATTAACATTCTAAAGGTGGCCGCGGTTATAATTTTGATGGACGATTCCGCTACTTTGCAATTCTGTCATCAGTGAACAAAATGAATTCGAGACTTATAAACACTTCACTATTGTATCCTGAATTGGACTTTACCGCTTCAAGAAGTGGTGGACCTGGTGGTCAAAACGTTAACAAGGTTAATTCGAAAATATCGGTACGGTTTGACGTGCCGCATTCCGAAATTTTGACACAAGAGGAAAAAGATATCTTATTGCAACGACTTTCAAGTTTCTTGACTAAGGAAGGCATACTTCAGATTTCGTCTCAGGAGAGTAGGTCCCAACTCGAAAATAAGGAAGCTGTCGTGGCGAAACTAGATGCGTTACTGGCTAAAGCTTTCGAGAAAAGAAAAATTCGCAAAAAAACAAAACCATCTAAAATTGCCGTCCAGAAACGAATACAAAGCAAAAAGCGCCTCAGCGAAAAAAAGAAGTGGAGACAAAAACCTGATTGATACCTCGACTGTTCTGAAGATAAGATCTAACTCATGGTAGACGTATTAGTTATTGGTGCGGGAGCAGCTGGCTTGTCTGCTGCTCGAAATCTTTTAAATGCCGGAAAGTCAGTACTGATCATTGAAGTTCGAGACCGGATTGGTGGCCGAATCCATACCATCAAAGGTGAAGGATTCTCTTTTCCTGTTGAGGCCGGCGCAGAATTTATGCATGGTGATCTCCCATTTACGAAATCTTTGATGAAGGAATCGAACGTTCCATATTTTGCCGGCGAGGGGCGTACGTGGAATGTACAGTCAGGCAAGTTGTCGGAGGGTGACCTTTTCCATGACGATTGGGATTTATTGGTTGATAAGCTTCAACAGGTCGATCACGATATGACTATGGGAGAATTTCTGAAGCTACATTTCAATGAACCAAAGTATAATTCATTAAGGGAGTCTGTTACGAAGTTTGTGGAAGGTTATGATGCTGCGGACATTAATAAAGTGAGTGCTTTGGCGTTGAAGGAGGAGTGGAGCAATGAAAATATTCAGGGATATCGTCCGCAGGGAGGATATTCACAATTGATGGATTTCCTATTATCTCAAATAGAAAAGCTCAATGGACAAATAAAACTTTCAACCGAAGTAAGAAAAGTTATCTGGGGTAAGAACAAGGTTGATGTTGTCACAGTTGATAACCAAACATTCAAAGCGCGGAAAATTCTGATCACTGTTCCTGTCGCTGTTTTAAAAAAGGGAGTGATTGCATTTGATCCCCAGTTGGCAGGACATGAGAGGGCGTTTCGAAAAATTGAAGTTGGGGGCGTCGTTAAGTTTCTAGTTGAATTTACAGATCGCATCTGGTTGTCGAAGGAGAAATCTCATTTTAATCAAATGCCAGATTTAAATTTCTTATTTTCAGATGCACCCGTTCCTACCTGGTGGACGCAGCGGCCAAATGAAATTCCCTTGTTGACGGGATGGCTAGCTGGCCCGGTTTTAAAAAATTTGCCCTCAGGTACGGAAGCTCTTGCGAAGCTGGCCATTTCGTCACTCGCATATGTCTTTGGATCTAGTGAAGCTATCCTTCAGGAACACGTTAAAAACATCAAAGTCTTCAATTGGCAGGTGGATCCATTTTCCCTGGGCGCATATGCCTATGCAACATTGAATACGTCAGAGGCAATAAAAGAAATTTCTGACCCGGTGGAGAACACCATTTATTTTGCGGGAGAGGCATTCTATGAAGGAGCGGAGATGGGCACAGTCGAGGCTGCCCTTTCAACAGGGATTGAAAACGCTGAGAAAATAATCCGCGAATTTGTCTGAAATCGTCATATGTATGTTGTGGCTCGTACCCGGCGGTTTGATTTTCGCATTTATGCGAATGAAGTACAATACGCTATGGTATGGTATGGTATCGTAGGTCACTTCACTTACAATTTTGTGATTACGGTCCTCGATTTTTCGGGTGTACTGTGAGTTAAAACAATTTGTTCTTGGCCTAAAAGAAAAAACGGGAAACCCGTCAATTTCTTGAGAGCTTCCCGTCTTAATTAGACATCAGCCGGAGCCAATGTTCAATCCTGAGTGCCTTTCAAAGAATAAGACATTGTTTGACTACCTTGCGACAGCCCCACTCTGCCTCGTGTCATTGTTCATCCTCCCGAAGGAAAATTTCTCTTTGACACAATCTTCTCTCCCCAGCTTTTTTGTTTTTACATCCCGTAGGAAATAAAATTTTGTTTACCGGGTCTATCTGATCAATTCTTTAAAAAAGCGACTTAGTGATATGAAGGTACTTTGATCATTGACTGATAGCAAATTTTTTTAGAAAAAGAACTCCACAACTTGTCCACCATTTTATGCACAATTCATAACCCTCTCATGATGATTTATATGCCATCTCATACATAGACTTTGCATGAGGTCCCAGAAAGATTCGTGCATAAATTCTTATTAAGGAAAGACCGTTAACGATAAAATTTATAGCAATAACGGATGCTAACAACACCTGATTGGGATGGATATGTGTGAGTATAAGGTCTTCCCCGATGAATGTCGGCGAAATGGGAAATCCGGAAATACCGAGACATGAAAGCAGAAATACAAAAGCAACCTTGGGATGTTTGTAAGAATGGCCCTGAAATTTTTCAAGGCCGCTCTCATTTTCCTGCAATGCCACCCATCTCAAGCATATGATACCAACAATACCTGAAACTGTGATACCACTGAGATAAACATGAATCTCGTAAAAATCGAATTGTTCGTTAAATGTAACGCCTAATGCGGTCCAGAAATGACTCATCAGGATGAGAATCCAACTCAGCATAGCAAGTCTTCTCTCCACAAAAGACTTGATGATCATTGCGAGTCCAATTAATGAGAAAAGCAGGGGCAGATACGACTGAAAACCAGCCGGTATAAGTTCCTTGTTGTAAGCGAAAAAAACTCCAATGAGGTAGGCAGGCGCAAAGAAATATAGAATCCCCTTGAAAGAAAGAAATCCTAGTTTGCGTCCGACACGCTTTAACGGATTCCAAAGATATCGGTACGTTAAAGAATCCAGACCCCACTCTTTCAAACAGAGCATATAAAAAGTGAATTCTATTTTTTTTGAAAAAAAGCCTTTTTGAACCTGCATCGCAGGGATAAAATTGTAGAACTGTTCGCGGATAAGGTATGTCACAATAGAGGGTGAAATCAACAATTGATATGTGCGTAGAAACGCGTTGCCAGCGAAATGCCATAAAGCCAAATTTTTCAAACCCGCTGCGACCTCTATGAATATCAATCCTATTTGCGCGATAGATGCGTACGCAATTTGACTTTTCACAGACGACTGTACACGGGCGATTCCCGTTGCCATAATACTGGTGATAAGTCCAATTAATCCAATCACTATCCGCACAAAGATCTGGTGCTCCCAAAAGGGAAATGTTCTTAAAAGAATATAAATACCCATATGAACTGACAGTGCACCATAAAAGATAGCACTTGACGGAGTAGGACCTTCCATTGCCCGCGGTAGCCAAAACGAAAATGGAAATTGTGCTGACTTAGCGATTGCGGACATCAATATCATCAACGAGATAAAAATGCCAATGAGACTGTCGCCTTGCAGTTGAGCGTTTACGACAGCATAGTTGCTGAGTTTATGAAACGTTATGTTCTCGTGCCACAGATGGTGGCTCATCCACATTGCCAGAATTATACCAACGTCACCAATGCGATAAATTGAAAACACTTTTACAGCGTTCTTCACAGGCAAATAACGGTTGCGGTAATATGCGATAAGCAGGAAGGATGATATACCAAGGATCTCCCAGCCCATAAAAAGCGTCTCCAGATTACCTGAAAAGATTACGATGTTGTAACCGAAATAGAAGAAGAGTATTGTGTTGAAAAACCGCTTGTACCCTTTTTCACGGTGGAGATAGCTTCGACTATATATCGCCACAAGAAACGTGAGAAAAGATCCGACCATCAGGTATACAGCAGTGATCTTATCAAAATAAAAATCAATAAAAAATTCATATGAATTAGCTTTGAAGATCACAATGTCTTTAAGGTTAAGAGCAGGACTTCCCTGCCAGATCCACCATGCTGTAAAAACCAGGAACATTGCGTGGTGAAGTCCAGCGGTCGTGTATGCTACCCATGAAAGTGCTCGTTCCTGCTTCGAGGGAATGCATAAACTGACTACAAAACCAGCCAGAGGAATTATTATGAAAAGTTTCAGTATGAAAGTCATGATGCTCTAATGATATGTGGAGGTATGTTTTCTGACGTCGACTCAATGAGTCCTTTTACGTCGTTTGTTATTGGTGCCAATTGCAAAGGTTGATAGGGCTGGAATTCGCCATTGATAAACTGGTGTACTAATCCATCTCTGGGATCAATCACTGCCAGATGGATCCATTCATTCCCATACCATTCATAAACCTCGGGAGATCGATGAATTACCTCCAGTACGATTTGAGGAAGTTGTTCAACTATCAGAAGCAGTCGGACTGGATCGTGAACCTCTGTCATTTGAATGGGAAGCCCTGGCCGTAAGTCTCCTTCAATTCCGTTTGCTACACCTAACAGGCCCATTACGTTGTGGGGTAATTTCGACCCGGCCCCAAGTTTTTGATTGTCGACTTTTGAAAAAAAGTATTCCAGGTTGATACCACCGCATACAGGTCCCAAAGGTTTTATTACGTGGAAGAGCAAATCTCCATTTGGATCGAGCGCGTAATCATAAGAATTAAGGAAGGCACGTCGGTCGAGGAAAAGATTTTTTGTAAGACTTCGGCGTCCGACAACGCATAGCGCATTCGTTGCATGGTTCAGTTCGGGGCGCGGTTCGAACAAAGAAACGGATCGCAGTCTGACCTTATCGTGGATCTTATCCGAAGGTAGACGCGTGTTGATATTGTCGAAGCGTCGTGACCTTTCCTTTGAATTGGCATCCAGTGCTTTGTTAAATACGTTTTTATTCTCAAGGTGCTTTGCCAGTGAAATTTCGTCCAGACGCTCTTTGTCGAAAAATTCAATTTCATCTCGCGTAGTATCATGAAGTCCACCGATGAATCGCGTTGTATCAGGAATATGCAATCCACGGCTGTGGAGAAGCGAGCGTACCTCAGGATGGTTAGCCATATGGCATATTACTCTTGCATTGACCGAACCGGGTCGGCCCGCGCAGGCGCCGCAATCATAAGCGGCATAATGCGGATTGTTGACGCTGCTGGCACCGTGACCAATGACGTAAACCAGGGGCGAAAAATTTTTGATTAATCCGATACTCCTTAAGAGCCCTTCAACACGATCTGCCATTTCTATGATAGTAAATCCGATTTGCAGACCATTTTCGATATCACTGCTATCTTTATTTTCAATAGTCAGCGCCGCTGCCTTATTCATATGGCTAAACGACGACGCCGCTGCGGGGCTTTCGCTTGGCTGGAAAATATTCTTCAAGAGGCGCACCGCAGAAATGAACCCCATCGTTTGTGTGATCAACCACCCGCGCAGAAGTGTATGTGAATGGTTTGCCAGGTGAAGATCCGTGTCTTGTTTTTCATCGGAACCTTTCTCTTTAATCAAATACTTCGGTGTTATCGGAGCGGGACAAAGTTTTGTGTATGACTTTCCATTCGCTGGTTGAAAAAAGAATTCAACATTAAAGAAACCAGGTGTTCCAAAGGTTTCGCACCCATCGTCGAAGAGTTCCAGATATTTTCGGAAGGAACATCCGCGATCGTCGACGCAGAATATCGATTGAAAAGATTTTACTTTTTCTGCCTGATTATTTCGCCTTTGTGACGTGATGGCGGAAAGTGCCTGATCATAGTAGGTCCATTCAAGAGCAAGTTGCCAAAGTGAGAGCACTTCGTCGAGTTCAGTTTTTTTGGTTGGCCTAAAAGGATCCAATGGTTTTTTCCGGATTCTCTTCGCGAGTGGACGCCACGTCTCACCAAACGTTGAGTCAAGCGCATCGATTTCCAGCAGCAGCTCAAAATAAATTATGTCGTGTAGGGAGATCGTTCTTTCATCCAATAATGACTCAGGATGATCTTCAACAGAGGCAACCATCCCCGACCATCCTTGATGGGCAAACTGTTGATCAAAAATGTATTGTTTATAAAGTGATTCGTCGCCAACAAGCAACTTTAAGAGCGTGGTAATATCCGATGTTCTATGAAGCAAAAAATCTGTCGCTCGTTTCGTCCTGAAAAAACTTGTATAACTGTTATTTTCCAGTTCCCGCAAGGATGCTAGAAAACCACCTGGTGACACCGGGAATTTCCACATCGCAATTCCCTGGTCAAGGTAGCTGCAAATCACTCGGAACAATGTCGAATGAACCAGTGAATCAAGATCGATGCGATAATGTCGTTTCCAATTGGCTCGAAGTCTACCAACTCTGGGAAGGCGTGAGGGGTAAAAAGTTTGACTTATTAACTTTTCTCTCCATGCAGCTATTGTGCTCGGACCTTTTTCTTGTTCAATAACACGGTTGATGATGTCATCGTGTATTCTGTTCGATTGGTATAACGCGCGGAATTCTCTCAGCGAAGGTGTGACCCGATATCCAAATAGTTCGGACGCGCGACTAAGTGCATTGAAAAACTTAAGCCCCTGAAAAGCGTGAAGTGTATTGTGATGGACAAAGTCTTTTAAGGCAAGTTGCGCGGGTAAATAATGTTTTAAATCTTTTAAGGTTTCCGCCAAGTCAAAAACCGCTAGGCTAGTGGTTGTCGGCGACTCCCCCAATGATTCTTCTTGGCTCGAGTTTAAGCTCATTCAAATGCAAATGTTTGTGATTAAAAAATAAGAAGCAGGCCAGTAAGTTACCGACGGGTTCCAGCAGAGGATTGATTGAATTCTAGTGAAACGCGGTCAGCGAAAGAGAATTATCACAGCCGCAGCGACCTGATCAAGAGAAAAATTGGATTTGCAATTCGACCAGAAATTTTTGGTTCTGGATAGAGTCCAGGTACCTGTGGTTTGTAAACTTCTGAATGCACACCCTCATCATGAACATACAGACCCACTGACTTTTGTTCACCTTTCTTTTCTTCCTCAGTTCCAGTGCAAGGAAGTTGTAGGGCGGAGGTCTTTACTTGTTTGGATTTGTCGAGGCTGGTCCCTAGCGCCTTTATGACATAAAATGAAAGTGTACCTGAAGACTGGGTAAATGCGGAAGCAACAAGAAATAGAACCAGCACGTACCCTGCGAGCGGCCTATTGTGTTTTCTATTTCTAATGAACATTGCGCAACAAATTTAATAAATTATTCCTGTTGAGAATTGTGAGCCATCTCACTTCAAAAGCTAATTTAGGCCGTCTGGATGAGGAAGATGTTTTCCGGAATTAGACCCAAAACCAAAAATCCTTCCCATTTTGAAACTGAACTGGCGAAAAAACCGCTTTTTCAGCTTGTTTTAAGGGTGGCATTATTTTTCGAATAAGAAAGGAAAACCTCCTAATCTCAATGAATTACAAGGCTGTTCTAACGAATCTTTACTACATACTGATCTATGCAGATGGTCATGTTAACGATCATGAGCGCGCTTCTGGAAAGTGGTTGGCCAAAACTGAAGGCATTGACGTCGAAGAATTTGGCGTGCAACTGGAATTGTTGAAATCCAGGGATATATCGACATTATTAACGGAGGCCATTAAAGCATTGAAGAAGCTTTCGCGCAATGAGCAAATACGCATTATCGCTTGGTTGTGTGTAATTGCCAACGGTGATGGTTTTATGGATAGAACGGAATGGCAGACTATCTATAGGATTTACCACAAGGAGCTCAATTTGCCACTTGAAGAAATTTTTAAGGTACAAAAAGAGATCAACCGATTGCCGCGTACGGTCAAAGTTTCCTGAAGCAACTTTTCTTACCCTTTGGAGTTATTGTAACGCTCGGGCTATGACCCTGCACCTGTTTAATTTTCATTTTGTCCCCGTATATTTGGGCAATTTTTCAAGATAAGCTATTACATATGAGGCTTGGACAACTTGCCAGAAAGCTCAATGTGGGAGCCAACCAGATTGTTGAGTTCCTGGCGACTCAAAACATTGCCATAGACAACGGAGCGAATACACGGGTCTTACAAGATCACGCTGTGTTGGCCGCCAGGCATTTTGCACCAGATATGGTCTTTGAAGGTTCGGTCGATGACGCCGGCGAGGAGAACGCTGAGGTCACCATCGGGGCCACCCACATTTCAAGTGTTGAAAAGAACGAGGAGCCGCAGACGGAAAATGCAGACAGTGAATCTCCTGTTGAAAAAGTCGAAGTAATTAAAGCTCCGAAGATCGAATTGTCCGGACTAAAGGTGTTGGGTAAAATTGAACTTCCTGAAAGTCCGAAAAAGGAATCTGAGCCTGCGAGCGAAAGCAGTTCGCCTCCGAAGGAACCCAGGAAAGAAAGGCGTCCCAGAGACACGCGTCGTACCCCTTCCAAGAATCCAATTGCACTGCAACGCGAACAAGAGGCCCGAGAAGCAAGAAAGAAAAGAGAGGAGGAGCACAAGCTACGGAAGGAACGTCGCACACAGAATTACCTCAAGAAAGTGAAGACAGCACAGCCTACTAAAGCAGTCCGCATTTTTAAGGAAGAAACACAGGAAATGTCGCCCACTGAATTGCAGGAACCACCTAAATCGGTGTGGGGCAGATTTGTTAGATGGCTAACGAGCTAGCTACTCGTTCACCTTTAAAAGCTCCACCTCGAATATCAGCGTCGCATGTGGAGGGATTTGGCCGCCACCTGCACCTTGTTCACCATACGCCAGACTACTTGGTATAAACAGCATCCATTTATCGCCTTCGCGCATTAACTGCAATGCCTCAGTCCATCCGGGGATAACCTGGTTTACAGTGAATGTTGCTGGCTCGTTACGATCGTAGGAACTATCGAACTTAGTTCCATCGGTCAGTTTTCCAACATAATTAACGGTGACCCGATCCGTTGCCGCAGGTGTTTTCCCATTGCCCGAGGACAACACCTGATATTGCAGGCCACTGGCTGTAACTTTCACTCCTTCTTTTGCCTTATTAGCTTCGAGGAACGCTTTGCTCTCCGCCTCAGCTTTCAATGCCTTTTGTTCCATCGCCCTTTCCATATACTCTTGGACAACCATGGCACTCTTCTCACGGTCCATAGCAAGAGGTTTGTCCAGGTACGTATCCTTAAGCGCGATATTGATTACATCAATGTCCAGTGAATCGCCACCCTGCATTTTCAAGTTCGACGCAATTATAACGCCCAGTCCATAGCTTGCTTTCTGATGGGTAGTTGTGGTGTCGGCCACCTTTGGTTTTTTTAACTCCGCAATCTCGGCTTTCAAAGCATTTACCTCAGCAGTCAATTCCTTTTTTGACTGAGAGAAAGATGTAATGCTCATCAGCAATCCTATTACAACAATAACTAGTCTCATTACAGGTGTTTTTATTTCGGCCACAAAGAAAGGAAAAAATGGAACGGCGACCTGCTCTTCAGGAACCCTTTTTCCCTGAAAAGTTGGCTGTATTAGAATGCAACTTTGTCAATTTGAGAAAATTCAGATCGCATTTTCTAACAAATCGTGATTTCGGCATTGAATGCGCTTAAATCTAAGGCTGCAACACAAAAGGCCCGGGCTGTCCGGGCCTGAAATCTTAAAAGCAATTTTGAGCAACCGACTATAATGCTCCAAATTGCTTCAGATACTTTTCAGAGTTAGCACGAACATTTTCAGGAGGGTTCATGCTCAAGGCCTTCTTAAAGTTTGCGATGGCACTTTTTTTATCGCCTTTGACTGCGTAAGCCTCGCCAAGACTATCCCAGGCGTTGGCGCTTTTGGGATAACGTTCAGTAGTTAACTTAAGAACTTCAATTGCTTTGTCATGCTGGTTCATCCCGAGCAATTCATATCCATATGCATTGAGCTCTATCTCGGTTGCCAGCGCTAAGGCTTCTTTCTTCGCCTTTTCCGCTTCTGTTGTCTTACCCATTTCCTTTAGTAATCCTGACTGAATGTTGAGGGACGTGAAATTTTTGTTTTGTGCAACAGCACGGTTCGCCCATTGGAGCCCTTGTTCCAGGCTTACCTTGTTTTGCAACGCATAGTTGGCGGCACTTGCATGCGCTTTCCAATCGAACGCCTTCGCACCTTTTAGTTCGTCTGCTGCATTTGCCATCACGATATCGTCGGTAGCGAACGTTATCTTCACAGGTAGCTGTTTCTTTTCCCAACTCAATACGAGTTCAGTTGAGTTTTTGTCCGCAGCAACGAAATCATAAGTTAAATATTCTGTGAATGCTCCTTCACGTGGTTGTATTGGAGCGCGCATTTGGTCGCGGGCAGGATCATAAGCATAATTTCCCCACGATTTATAATCCTTTGAAAGAATTACTTCTCCTGTGTTGTCCTGATTAATGACGAAGAATAATCCGTAAGAGCCGGCCGGCACTTCCTTGTCCTGAATTTTTGCTGCGTGAGAAAGTTCAATGACTGTGTTTTCATTTGCACCTGCGCGCCACGGTGCATCGTGCTCAGAGCCGAATGCCTGAACATTCCAGCCAAATGGAACCAGGCCGCCCCAGACTTTCCTTTCTTTGACGGCGGGTCGCGAGTAAGTTACTGTGACTGTAGAAATACCGACAGTTTGTGAAACTGATGCGGCCAAACTAGGACGGGGGGTTGTAATGTTCTGTTGTGCGAACAAGGGCTGACACAGAATTAGAAATGCTATAGCAGCCGAGGCCTTGATAAAATTTGTCTTCATACGTCTAGGGTTAATGAGTTCGTGAAGATCAAATCTAAAGGGACTGATAATAAGATTGCTCCCGCAAGAAGTGGGATATTCAAACAATTTTCAATGATGAATCACGCGGTGCTTACAATCCTAATTATGATGTCGATGGACCCTCCTCGGCGATCTGCCATTTACCCTCACCGTCTTTTTTATATGATAGCCCATTGCTCATGACGTACACTTCGTCGCCGGCAGCATCGATAAAAGTTCTTAGCTCGTAGACTTCGATTCCATTATTTTCACGCGTAAGAAAATAGCTGAGCGCCCGTACAGATGGACCTACATCGCTCAACCATTGATCATCTCCTTCTCTAACAAATGCCTGACTCATAATTCTCGTTTTAAGAATGTTAACCGCCTTTGCCCTGAAGTTGTTTTGCGAATTAAACAGCGAAAATTGTAATTTGAAATTAGATTGAAAACCAAAGAATGTCCATCGTGCGCTATGCCGGTCGAAGCTACAAGCGACGTCTGTCCAATTTGTGGTTATCAGTTCCCTAGTCAGTCTGGCGGGCTTAAATGGGTTGCCTTGGCCCTTGCAATACTTTTTTTATTGTATATAATATTCTTCTAAGGATGTTACGGCTGGGTTTGTACGGCAACTTTTTTCTGAGCACCCTTTTCCACTTGAAGGTGGATAAGATACATCATGATTATTGTTATTGTCATCGCTCCGACAACGACGTAACCCAGCGTATCATAATGAAGGAGTTTTCCTCCAGAACCTTCAGCGACAATAAGTCCGGCTACGAAGGTTGCTATGCCCCCTGAAACTTGCTGCACGGAAGAATTTATACTCATAAAAGCTCCGCGATCTTGTGGGCTTGGAACCGCCGTCAGAAGTGCTGACGATGAAATTATCCTTGACGAAACCCCTGTAAACATGATTATATTTAGAACCAGCACAAGCCAAAATGGTGTAATACCCAGGTTGCAGTAAATGGGGACGACAATCATCGTAATCAACGAGCCTATTACAAAGATTCTATACTTACCAATTTGATCGCTGAATTTTCCAATAAGCGGTCCGGTAATCATCGAAAAAATACCGGTGATCATGTACAGGAGGGGTAACTGATCCTTGAGTGAGATTCCTAAGTTATTCACGCTAAACGGACTGGCGAATGGCATTAGCATAAATCCACCCGTTGCCAGTAATACGGTAGCTGCAAAACCTCTTAAGTATGACGATTGGGAAATTGTCTTAATGAGATGTTGAAATGCATTTATGCCCAGCGGACTTTCAAGGTGTGTTGTTATCGGTTTCATGAAAATGATAATCAGGGCGGCAACGGCCAGGCTAATAGCCACTATCATAAAAAATGGAAAATGCCATCCGATTCTTTCTGCAAAATACAACCCTATGGGTATGCCCAAAACCTGGCTGGATGCGAATGCCATTTGCACATATCCCATTACGCGGCCTCTGACTTCCAATTTGAAAACATCGGTGATGATGGCCAAGCTTACAGAACTCATAACACCACCGAATAAGCCAGTGATAATTCGCGCAATCAATAAATTGTTATAATCGGGTGCGAGCGCGCACATGGTGGTTCCAATGATGAAACCACCGTAAAAAAACAGAAGCAACTTTTTTCTATCAAACTTATCTGCGAACCCGGCGGCAATCAGTCCAGATGCTCCGGCGCTGAACGCATATGCAGAAACGACCATACCGAATTGAGCAGGAGTAATCGACAACTCGGGAATCAGGATAGCACCAAGAGGAGACAGTACCATAAAATCCAGGACAACCGTAAATTGTACAATCGTTATGATTGCAATAACAAAGGTTTCATATTGCGTAAAAACTTTTCTTTTCATAGGGAGCTAATATTAACAATACATCTAGTCGGGTAACTCTTCACACTGTAAACCACCCATCGCGAAGAGATCAACAATATTTTGTGGTTCGATTCCAGTACCTTCCACACGTAATACGTTATCCACGTCACCGCGATCAACATTCCAACATTTAATTTTATTTTCTCGCGACAAAATTTCCCGTGCTGTATTCATGTCGTCGTCTGAAGAGATATTCGTCTTGAATACAAGGATATTTGATAGGGTTGGGCTTTTGCTTATCATGAATTTCCAGTATCTGTTCCGTTGGTTATGGTTTAAGTGCTTTGAGCACCAGCTTCAGCGTTTGATTGATCCTTTTGTCATCCAGGAAAAATTTTTCTCCGCGAAGACCACGGCCTGACATGTGCATCTTCACTAACTGATAAAGCGGCGCGAATGCGAGAGACCAAAAAATCTCTAGCGGTACCTTAACGATTTCCCTCCTGTTAATTGCATTGTGGACAAACTCTCCCATGATTTTCTGAAAGGTTGTGTCCGCTTTTTTCATGAACGCCTCATGGTAAGGCGAATATTTGATCTGCTCCAAAAAATGCATGCTGGTGGGATTCTGAATGCAGAATCTTGCCCGGTTAAGCCATTGTATTTTTAAACCTTCATCGAATCGCATTGATGGGTCGAATCCTTCCAATGTCGCATCCGTCATCTTTTTCATTTCCTGAAGAAACAGCTGAAGTATAAGGTCATCCCGGTCCTTAAAGTAGATGTAGATCGTCGCTGGAGATACACCAGCGGATCTTGCAAGCTTCTGCATGCTCAATCCGTCAAAACCATCTTTTACAGCCATCTCCAAGGCCTCATTGCGGATTGCAGCCTCTTTATTTTCGTCCCGAATGCGCATTTGCTGGCAATATAAATGAATGTTCATTCTTTTATAATATTCTTGAAATATTTTTTCAAAGCCAGAAAGTCCGCAAGAATCAGAAGAAAAATTTACCTTAATTGGTCAACTCCAATTAGACTTCTCCCGTTTCGACCTATCATCTCTTGTATTATGATCAAGTCACAACGAATCGAATCCATTGATCTGCTCCGAGGAATTGTAATGATTGTTATGGCATTGGACCACGTGCGCGATTATTTCCATGCTGACGCATTTATATACGATCCCACCAATATGGAAAAAACGAGTGTCATCTTATTCTTTACAAGATGGGTGACCCATTTCTGTGCACCTGTTTTTATTTTTCTGGCCGGTACATCGGCCTATTTGGTTGGTACAAGAAGGACTAAAAGTGAGTTATCGTCGTTCTTGCTCAAACGGGGATTATGGCTTGTCTTCCTCGAGTTGACAATAGTGAATTTCGCGTGGTTTTTTAATTTTCAATTTTCACTAATTACACTCTTTGTAATATGGGCTCTTGGAATTGGAATGATAGTGCTGGCAGCATTTGTACACTTACCTTTAAAGGTATCGCTCGTCGTTGGACTACTAATGGTATTTGCACATAACTTACTTGACGGAATTACAGTCGAAGGGGAAGGCATGAAGGCGATTTTGTGGTCTGTTTTCCATCAATTTCAGGGATTTCAACTCTCGGAAAACTTTTCGTTGTTCATTGCGTACCCACTTGTTCCCTGGGTAGGTGTAATGTTACTCGGATATTGCTTCGGTGCACTATATCAACTTCCGATTAATTATTCGCGTAAAAAAATTCTGCTTTATCTGGGATCCGGTTGCATCGCTATGTTTGTATTGATCCGGTTCCTCAACGGATATGGTGATCCCAATCCATGGTCGGTTCAGTCGAGTCCTGTATTTACATTTTTATCATTCCTGAATGTGACAAAATATCCACCATCATTGCTGTATCTGTTAATAACACTCGGACCTGCGATTGTTTTTCTTGCCATCTCTGAGAATTATTTCGGATCACTTTCGCAAAGGATTAAGATTCTGGGTCGAGTACCGATGTTCTATTATTTGTTACACCTTTATCTGATTCACTTGCTTGCGTTATTTGCTGCAGTTATGACTGGATATCAGGTATCAGATATGGTTTTCAACACGTGGGTAACTGAATCCCCGAATCTCGAGGGATATGGATTTAATCTTTTGATTGTGTATGCCGTTTGGATTGCAGTGGTGCTGATTCTTTATCCACTGTGTAGATGGTATGATATATATAAAGCAACGCACCGTGCAAAGTGGTGGCTAAGTTATGTGTGAGTCTAATTTTAGAGTGGAACGTCAACGTCAATCTTAAATGCAGGGTCACAAAGAGCACGAAGAACACACAAGGGACACAACGTGATGTATATTCGTCGCACTTTGTGTTTCTTAGTGGTCGTCGTGACCAAAATAATTTTGCAGTAGCATAGCCACCTCGTTAGAAATGGTTACTTATTCTTGTCAATAAGTCCCAGCTCTTTCAATTGTTCTTCAGAAATGGGGGAGGGGGTGTCGATCATTACGTCCCGGCCAGCATTGTTTTTAGGGAATGCAATAAAATCGCGGATGGAATCTGCGCCGCCAAAAATCGAGCATAATCTATCAAAGCCAAACGCAATTCCACCATGCGGAGGTGCGCCAAACTCAAATGCTTCCATGAGAAAGCCGAATTGGTTCTTTGCTTCTTCCTGTGAAAATCCTAAATGATTGAACATCATTTGTTGTGTTGCGCGGTCGTGAATACGAATAGAACCACCGCCAACTTCCGTTCCATTGATTACCATATCATAGGCGTTCGCACGAACTTTACCCGGTTCGGTATCAAGAAGTTTGATGTCTTCCGGTTTTGGCGAAGTAAACGGGTGATGCATTGCATGGTATCGGTTTGTCTCATCGCTCCATTCGAGCAAAGGAAAATCGAGAACCCACAACGCGGAGAATTTATTTTTATCGCGGAAACCCAGGCGTTCTCCCATCAAAAGCCTTAGCTCATTGAGCTGTTTGCGTGTTGCATTGGTCTCGCCTGCAAGCAATAACATCAAATCGCCCGGAGCTGCATTAAATTTTTCGATCCACTGTCTTAAATCATCAGCGGAATAAAATTTGTCGACTGAAGATTTTATGGTTCCGTCGGTGCGATATTGAACATACACCAGTCCCTTCGCACCAATCTGCGGACGCTTCACGAACTCCGTTAGCTCATCTATCTGTTTGCGCGAGTAATCCGAACAACCTTTAGCATTAATACCAACGACAAGTTCGGCGCTTTCGAAAACCGGAAAGCTTTTTCCTTTAGTAAGCTCCGTGATTTCAACAAACTTCATTTCAAACCGCGTGTCAGGCTTGTCAGATCCATAGAGACGCATAGCTTCGTCATATTGCATTCGCGGCACTTCCGGTAGCACAATACCTTTTACATTCTTGAACAAATGTCGAATTAGTCCTTCGAAAGTATTCAGGATATCCTCCTGGGTAATGAACGCCATTTCACAGTCGATCTGTGTGAATTCCGGTTGACGATCTGCACGCAAATCTTCATCTCTGAAACATTTTACAATTTGATAGTAACGGTCGAAACCGGAAACCATCAATAGTTGCTTAAACGTTTGTGGTGATTGGGGTAACGCATAGAATTCGCCATGGTGAATCCGTGATGGTACTACGAAGTCACGCGCACCTTCTGGTGTTGACTTTATGAGCACCGGCGTTTCTACTTCAATGAAGTTCTGGCTGTCAAGATAATTTCTAGTTTGTTGCGCCATCTTGTGCCGCAGTTGGAGACTTTCCCGAACAGGATTTCTCCGGAGATCGAGATATCTATATTTCATGCGGAGCTCTTCCCCACCATCCGTATCATCCTCAATTGTGAAGGGAGGCAGCTTTGCCTTGTTCAAGATGTTGACCTTAGATACTTTAACCTCTACCTCACCAGTTGGAATCTTGTCATTTTTCGAAAGCCGCTCGACAACCACTCCTTCAATTTGCACGACAAATTCCCTACCCAGGCTTCGGCCTGCTGCCAGAACGGATGCATCAATCTTACCTTCCTCAAATATCAATTGTGTGATTCCATAGCGATCACGTAAATCCACCCATAGTACACTGCCTTTGTCACGCGAACGCTGCACCCATCCCGCGAGCGTTACACTCTTATTCACATCGGATAACCTTAATTGACCACAAGTATGCGTCCGTAACATCTGAGTTTTAATTATTTTTGTCGTGCCATGCTCAATGGCTGGCGCGAATTTAAGAATACTTTAGTATCTGTACGTCTATGCAAAAAATTAAAAGGCTGGTGCTGAATTGGTTTTTTTTGATCGGCCTGGCTCTCATGGCTGCTGAAAAACCGAAACTGATGAAAGTTAAGGTCAATGACGCCATTACTATTTCGGTTCCACGGGAATGGCATGCCATGGATGCACTTGATTTTACCCAACGCTATCCCTCTGTCAGGGCTCCCCTGGCCGCATACACCAATATGGATCGAACCATCGACTTTAGCGTAAATATTTCAGCTACGCAATGGCCGGATTCGGACCTAGAAATTGCCCAGAAATTCTTTAAGGCGAGCGTGCTTAGTATGTTCGATCGGGTTGACATGATCGATGAGGGCATTCATGAAATCGATAAGAAAAAATTTATTTTTTTTGAGTTTGATTCTCGTGTAAGTGGCACAAAACAGGAGGGATTTAGAGATCCTGTCCTGCGCTATACATACATTCAATATCTTCTGGAGCCTGGCCGGGCGCTCGTTTTTTCATTTAACTGTCCACGCAGGGAAAAAGAGGAATGGCAGGAAACGGCAAGAAAGATGATGGAAAGTATCAAAGTAAAATAGTCCATCACTCAATAGTCCGATTCTTACTGATTTCCTTTTGGCAATTGAGCTTTCCGTTTAGCTTTGCCGCCCTATGGAACTTTACACGGACGAGTATTTCATGCGCGAAGCACTCAAAGAGGCAAATAAAGCGCTGGAGTCCGGAGAAGTGCCTGTCGGAGCAGTGGTAGTTTGGGGCAACCGGATCATCGCACGGGCTCATAACCAAACAGAAAAGCTTACTGATGCAACAGCCCATGCTGAAATGCTAGCCGTGACAGCCGCCGCAAATCATCTTGGCTCAAAATATCTGAACGAGTGTACGCTGTTTGTGACGCTGGAACCCTGCGTGATGTGTGCTGGTGCTTTGCATTGGGTTCAGCTTAAAAAACTTGTGTATGGCGCCTCCGACGTTCAAAGAGGTTTCACGCTGGTAAGTTCTCCTTTATTACATCCCAGGACAGACGTTGTAAAAGGTGTAAAGGCTGTGGAGGCTAAACAATTAATTGATAGTTTTTTCAAAGAGATAAGAAAATAGAATGAACAAAATGGAACTAAAAGGTAAAGTGATCCAGCTTCTTCCACTTCAATCTGGTATGGGAAAGAAAGGACCATGGAAGAAACAAGAATTTATTATTGAAACTCAAAGCCAGTATCCGAAAAAGGTCTGTCTTTCAATTTGGGGTGATAAAGTAGATCAGTTTAATGTTGCAGTGGGACAATTTGTTACAGCCGCAGTAGAACTGGAAAGTCGTGAGTATAATGGACGCTGGTACACAGAGGCGCGTGCATGGAAGGTCGAAAAAAGTGGCGTTGACGTGAATGATGGACCTCCACCTCCTATGGACGAGCCATATATTTCAGATTCGAATAACACTGCAGACGATTTACCGTTTTAACAGCACATGCATTGCTGACGAAACAACAAAACAACTCCGATTTTTGAAATTTTATCAACGTAATTGGGGTTGTATATTTGGTTGCAATGAAATCTTAATGTTTAACTTATAAATAAATTATCACTATGGCATTCACACTTCCCGCACTTCCTTATGCGTTTAATGCGCTTGAACCTCATATCGACGCCCGCACGATGGAGATCCACCATGGCAAACATCATAACACATATGTCACAAATTTAAATAATGCATTGGCTGGCAAGCCTGAAGAAAATTCCAGCATTGAAGATATCTGCAAAAACATTTCGAAATTTCCTGTTGCCGTGCGCAATAATGGAGGGGGTCATTATAATCACAGCTTTTTCTGGACGATCTTAGGGCCGAATAGTGGTCAACCCTCGGGTGCTCTGGCTGATGCGATCAATGCCGCATTCGGTAGTTTCGATGAGTTTAAAACTAAGTTTGCTGCAGCAGCTGCAGGACGCTTTGGCTCAGGTTGGGCATGGCTGATAGTTGATGGCGCTGGAAAGCTTCAGATCACATCAACTCCCAATCAGGATAATCCCTTGATGGATGTTGCTGAAGTTCAGGGAAAGCCGATTCTCGGTCTTGACGTTTGGGAACATGCCTATTATTTGAACTATCAAAACCGTAGACCTGACTATGTCACAGCTTTTTGGAATGTTGTGAACTGGTCTGAAGT
>JAEZBX010000062.1 GCA_023412765.1 Bacteroidota bacterium | reverse complement strand
AAAATACGGCATGAAAGTGCCATGCTTCATTTTTAGGTGAAGCTTACCTGTAGACCTTTTTAAATCCAGACTTCTATAAGCAGACTAAAATAGTTTTAGCTGCATTCCTGTGTTATAATAAAAGTGGGAGGTCGTAGGCTATGTCGAGCAGACCGTAGCTTTGTTAAAGCGTAAAGCTGCAAGGGTATAATTCGATCTCTCCCATAAATGATATTAAGTAGGTCTATAGTTGGTACCATCCATCAAAATATTATCAAACCCTGGAACGAGTAGGCCTGTTTACTTTGGTAAAGTTTGCCACTTGTGTCTTGGTTCGGTTATCAAACACATTAAACCACCTCCAGTCGGGCCATTGTTTATCCAGGAAAGTTGTGAATTTGATCAGATCATTGAGTCTGTATTTCACAAACTTTTCAGAGGCCGCCTTAGCTATGCAAGTGTACTTCTTTTGTCGCTTGTTCATGGCCATCTGTTTTATACGGTTGCTAGTTTATATTCTGTGTCATGAATTAATACATGGCGTATTCTTGCAAGGAGTTTACGGGCCACTCGGATGATTGCCTCCTGGGACTTCATGCGCTTACGCCATTGATGATAACTTTTCAATAAAGCTGGATCTTTCCCTACAGCTGCCCAGGCACACTGGATCAAAACAGGTAGCACGTAGCTGTTTCCTCGAGGAGTCAAATTTCCAACATGTTCTTTTTCATCTGAACTGTATAGGGTGGGTACTAATCCGACATAATTGCATAATTGATCAATATTCTTGAATCGTTTGGTATCGCCCAGTTCTGTTAAAATGGTGAGCGCTCCAATTAAACCCACACCTGGAATGCTAAAAAGCAATTTGATTCTTTTGGAATATTTTTCATTTTTCAACAATCCAATCCGAATTTGTTTGGCAACTTGTTTTTTAATTTCATCAATGCTTTCCAATTCCTGGACTAGCTTGTGAAGAACGAAAGTTCCATTTGCCGATTGGAGTTCCCGTGCTTTCAACCATGTAATAAATTTTTTGGTCCAGGTCGAACACGTAGGGTTGATCCCATAAAAATTCAATAGTCCCTTTATTCGACACTTGCAACGTTTTACATCTCGAACCAGTTTTGTTCTTAACCGCATCAATTCGCGATCTTCTAATTGAGATCGCTCTGGAACATAGATCCCTTCTAAGTCTTTATCGCGTAATTTTTTACAGAGCTTCCGGCTGTCTACCCGATCGGATTTCTTTTTTCTTTCCTTGTCTGTAGTAGGAACATCGGCAGGATTGACTACGATGTTATGAATTCCTTCCTGTTTTAAAGCCTCATGAATCCAAAATCCAGAAAATCCTGCTTCATAGGTACTGTAGTATGTAGCACCGGGAAAATTTTTCCGAAGATATTCTGCCAAAATCGACGGATCAGGTGGTTGCACGAACCCTTTATGTTCTTTGTATTCACTCATAATAAAAACGTTCCACTGTTTTTTATGAACGTCAATACCGGCGTAAATTGAGTCCCCGGAGAAATCTAATTTTTGCCTAATTTGTTGTGAAGTCTTCATAAGCCTTGAGGTTTTATTTTTAGGATCTATTCAACCCTAAAATTAACCTCTTGGCTTATTTGCTTTAAACATACGGGCTATACCTTCTGCGATATTCCCTCTTCGCCTCATGCCCTTTGGTCACTCCTAACAGGAAAAATGAGTGCTCCCCACCATTGCATTTCCGGCAAATCCCTTTACCTTTGCACTCCTTAATTTCAAAGCATAATATGGCAAACCATAAATCGGCAGAAAAAAGAATACGTGCAAACGAAGCAAAACGGGTTAGAAACCGCTATCAGGCTAAAACAACGCGTACTTTTATCAAAAAATTGAGAACAACGACGGTGAAGAATGAAGCCGAAGCGCTGCTTAAGGAAGTTTCTTCCATGATCGACAAGTTGGCAAAGAAAAACGTTATCCACTGGAAGAAAGCCTCTAATCAGAAGTCAAAACTGGCGAAACTAGTAAATAAGCTATCTTAGCTAATATTAATAGACACGATTTGAACCCGCATATTGCGGGTTTTATTTTTTTATACCATTCCCGTTTTCGCCCATCACGGCTTATTTTAGTACCCAATCGTTAGCCTTAATAAAAATGAATTCAGAAAAGACGCTCGGGATTAAGAGCTGGTCGCCTGACGACCGTCCCCGGGAAAAACTAATACTTAAAGGAAAATCAGCACTTTCAGACGCTGAACTTATTGCGATTTTGCTGGGTTCCGGCACAAGCTCCCTCTCTGCCGTAGAACTGGCTAAAAAAGTTCTTCAGCCCGCTGGAAATAATTTGCACGAATTGGCGCGACTCACCGTTAAGGATCTCATAAAGATTAAGGGAATAGGTGAAGCCAAGGCTTTGACGATTGTAGCAGCTTTGGAACTTGGCAGGAGGCGAAGAGATTTAGAAGGAAATGAAAAGCCTAAGATCACAGGCTCGAGAGACGCATATGACGTTGTGAAAGCTGACCTTCTTGATATCGGCCATGAAGAATTTTGGATTGTATTGCTTAATCGCGCAAACAGGGTGATCAAGAAATCTCAAATCAGCCAAGGTGGCGTAGCAGGGACGGTTGCTGACCCAAAAATAATCTTCAAGCTTGCGCTGGAAGAATTGGCAAGTGGAATTATTCTCGCCCACAACCATCCATCGGGAAATCTGACAGCGAGTCAGGCCGATCTCGACTTGACAAAAAAGATCAGGGATGCAGGAAAATTATTGGATATACAAGTGCTCGATCATCTTATCGTAGCAGGACAAAAGTATTTTAGTTTTGCAGATGAAGGACTCTTGTAATTATAAAAAAAATAATCGTCGGCAACTTGATATCGAGAAAAATGTCTCACTCATTTCCGGACATCGAAAACTGGGAGCATAACTGTTAATTGTTCCCTATATTGAAAGCCCAAATTGTAAAGCAACGACCAAAGTAATTCAGAGGTAAGCATGCGGAGAATGCGATATATCATACTAGGCTTATTATTGATTGCTCTCCCGATTTTATTGTCGCAGGTTCTGACACAAAAAGAAGCTGTAGCGGTAATTAAGGATCCGGCCGTCCCCAAACCTCCTCGAAAAGCAAATCCGTTGCTTCAGGAATTGATAAATCAATACGATCTGGAGATTCAGGGGCTGGCAAACGAGGCGAATACACCTGGTGCCGCGGTTGCGATCGTGCACGATTCAACTATTGTGTTCCTGAAACCTTATGGCATCAAAAAAGCTGGAACATCCGATTCTATAGATGTCAACACCGTTTTCAGGATTGCCTCGGTTTCTAAATGTTTTGCTGCATTTCTAACAGGAACATTAGTAGAAGATAGTATTGTGCGGTGGGACAACCCCATAATAGATTACGTACCAAAGTTTTCATTGAAGTCACCCGAGGAGACGAAACGTCTGTCGATTCGAAATGTATTATCGCATACTACAGGATTGCCATATCACGCGTATACCAACATGGTTGAAGAAGGCGTCTCGCTCGATTCCATGCTGTCGTGGCTAAAAAATGTAAACCTTGTTTCCAGAGTGGGCCACGAATACAGTTACCAAAATGTTGCCTACAGTCTTATTGGGCCGGTTGTGAAGGTTGCGACAGGTAAGACGTTTCAAAATGTTATGCGAGAACGGGTATTTGAACCCCTGAATATGAAAACCGCTTCTATCGACTACGCGAGCATAATGCAGAATCCGAACGTTGCCCGTCCGCACATGCGAAGAAACCGCCGGTGGCGACCGGCAAAAATCACTGACACCTATTACAACGTAGCGCCTGCTGGCGGAATAAACGCAAGCATTTCAGATATGGCTCAATGGATGATTGCACTTCTCGGAAATCGAGAAGACGTCATTTCAAAAGGTACCCTCGCCCAATTGTTCACTCCCGTTGTGAGAGCGCGTTCCAAAAATAGGAATTATGGAAGGATGCATCGCCTTAGTGATTCCTTCTACGGACTCGGGTGGCGAATACTTCATTACCCCAATGATACCCTGATATACCACGGAGGATATGTGAACGGGTATCGAAGTGAAGTCGCTATAAATCCACAAGACAAAATAGCGGTTTGCATTTTGGCCAATGCGCCGGGCGCATTGGCTGACAACGGTATTCCACTGTTTTTTGATTTGTTTAACCAACGGCGAGATGAGATTGCTGCGTGGGAAGAAAAATATAAGCTTGAATTATTGGGTACACCCGCAATTCAATGAAGGCAAAGAACATTATTTTTCTGGGTGCATTTGGTGTCGTTGTTGTAAGCATCCTCTATTCATTTCTCGGGGGTAGCGATGTTGCTGCCTATAATGAAGAGATTAATAAGGAGCGCGAGGAGAAGGACCGATTTATGCGCACATCGAATGAATCTCCTTTCGGAAATCCGCCAGAGGACTACAAGGGATTGAACTACTACCCGCCAAATCCCAAATACAAGATCATTGCCAATCTTGTTCCGATCGAAAATAAGAAACCCGTAACACTCGCCACCAATGATGGCAAAGAGCAACGATATCTTGAATACGCCTATGCCGAATTCGACCTCGACGGTTATCATCATCGCCTGCTGATACTGGAAGTAATTGATATGGGGCCTTTCAGGGGAACATTGTTTTTTGCGTTTGGCGATGAAACAAGCGCAGTAGAAACCTATGGCGCCGGCCGTTATCTTGACCTGACAAAGGTACCGGGTGCCAGCACGATTACACTCGACTTTAACAAGGCTTATAATCCATACTGTGCCTATAAGGACAATTTTTCCTGTCCCCTACCCCCTTCTGAAAATTTGCTTAGCATTCCCATTCGGGCCGGCGAAAAAGCATATCATTGACATACAGGCCTCTGGCGTGTTCGCGTCGGGTTAAATTCCTTTGCTTAGGAGCAAGTTCTTTCTCTGAAGTATTTTTACTTCCTTGCGAAAATTTAATTTTGCACGCTAACATTAATCAATGACCATTTCCTACAACTGGCTGAAAGAATATATCGACATACCGGAGTCGCCGGATGAACTGTCTCATATATTGACATCAACCGGGCTTGAGGTGGAAGGTGTAGAAGTTTTTGAAACTATAAAGGGTAGTTTACAGGGATTGGTGATCGGTGAAGTAATTACTTGTGCGAAACATCCCAATGCCGACAAGTTATCAGTCACAACAGTTGACGTCGGTGAAAATAAAATTCTACCCATTGTCTGCGGCGCGCCCAATGTTGCAGCCGGTCAGAAAGTTGTAGTCGCTCTTCCCGGCTCTACGCTTTATCCTAAGAGTGGTGAAAAGTTTACGATTAAGGCAACCAAGATTCGCGGGGAGCGCTCTGAGGGAATGATATGTGCGGAAGATGAGATTGGACTTGGTGAAAGTCATGATGGAATTATAGTCCTTCAAACTGATCTTCCTAATGGGACACCTGCATCGCAGTATTATAAAATAGAATCAGACCATGTGATTGAAATTGGTCTGACACCAAACCGTGCAGATGCAGCATCTCATGTCGGTGTGGCCAGGGATATTAAGGCAGCAAAAAAGAGAGAGCTTAAGTTACCTGATGTCAGCGCATTTACAATTGGAAATAAGAATCTGCCCATAGCCGTAGAGGTTGAAAATTATGATGCCTGCCCGCGCTATTCAGCCGTTACCATTTCGGGAGTAACAGTTACGGAATCGCCCGCATGGCTAAAGCAGAGATTGGAAGCCATCGGGCAAACGCCCATCAACTCGATTGTCGACATTACAAATTTCGTTTGTCACGAACTCGGACAGCCGCTGCACGCCTTCGATGCTGACAAAATTGATGGAGGCAAAGTGATTGTCAAGACCTTACCTCAGGGCAGCAAGTTTACAACCTTAGATAATAAGGAAAGGTCACTTAACTCAACAGACCTCATGATCTGCAGTGCGACTGAAGGAATGTGCATTGCAGGAGTGTTCGGAGGAATAAAGTCGGGCATAACCGAAACCACTAAAAATATTTTTTTGGAAAGTGCCTATTTCTCGCCTGAATACATTCGAAGAACGTCGACCAACCATCAATTAAAGACAGATGCGTCGTTTCGTTTTGAACGAGGTACCGATCCAAACAATACTGTCTATGCACTAAAGCGTGCGGCAGTCCTAATTCGGGAAATTGCGGGCGGAGAAATTTCTTCAGACATTATTGACGTCTATCCGTCAAAGATAGGGAACCGTGAATTCAAGGTTAAGTACAAGAATATCGATCGACTAATTGGTAAGAAGATCGACCGCGATCAAATCCACAATATCCTCGAAGGCTTAGATATTAAAACTGTTATCAAATCTGATGACGAGTTTGAGGTATCCGTACCGCCTTATCGCGTTGATGTTACTCAAGAGGCTGATATCGCAGAAGAAGTTCTTCGAATTTATGGCTTCAATAACATTGAATTGTCCAATAGTTCTTCAGCAGATTTTCTTGCTTCCTTTCCATCGAAGGATATTAATAATTTCAAGCGAACCATTAGTGAACTTTTAGTTTCAAATGGATTCTTCGAAATATGGACGAATTCCCTCACCAATCTTGCATACCAACAGAAACACAATCTTGATTTTCGAGGAGAGCCGGTCGAGATGCTTAACAAACTTAGCGAAGAGCAAGGCATTCTCAGGCAAACGATGCTCTTTACTGGTTTGGAAGTCGCTTCATATAATATTAATCGGAAACAGAAAGATCTGAAGCTCTTTGAGTTCGGAAAAATTTACTACGAGGAAAATGGCAGGCATCACGAAGAAGAACGCCTGGCACTATACATGTCCGGCAACGTTCAAGCGGACAACTGGCGTTCACCATCGAAGGGTGTGAGTTACTACGACCTGACGCAACATGTTCATCACATATTAATAAAGTGTGGTTTTGCCAACTCGAAGGTTGAAAAGATGGTTGACCAAATATTTGAATATGGTGTGACACTTGTGGGTGGCAAAAAAGAAATCGGAAAGGTTGGCAAAGTAAAACAAGCCTTCCTGAAAGATTTTGGCCTGAAGCAGGATTTATTTTATGCAGAGCTTAACACATCCTTGCTTTTCAAGAATGCAAACCCTAAGTTAGTAATTCAAGAGGTTGCTAAGTTCCCCGAGGTTAGACGCGACTTGTCACTCGTATTAGACAAGCAGATCAGCTTCGATGAAATTCAGAACCTCATCATGGAAGAAGAGAAGCGGTTGATAAAGAACATCATAGCTTTTGATGTTTACGAAGGAGAAAAAATTCCTAAGGGTAAAAAAGCTTATGCACTTGGGTTCACATTACAAAACGAAACCAAGACCCTGACGGATGACGAGATTGATAAAACGATGGAGCGACTGATGGTAGCATTACAAGAAAAACTTGGAGCTTTAATTAGAAAATAATGATGTATCGCGATCAACAGTCTACCGATGGTTCAACGGTTAGCCTGCTGGCAAAGGTCGCCATGCTTAAATAACATTTCATGGATCAGGAACTTCTAAAAACCAACCTAAATGGGTTGGAACGCAAAATTTTGGTGCTTGTGAATGAGCACAAAAACCTAAAGGAAGAGCTGAAAAGCCTTAAAAGAGAAAACCAGGAATTGAAAACTGCAGTTCGGAGCCGCGATGAACAGATATCAGGTTTTCATAATCAACTGAAAATCACTAAAATTGTGGATAGTATTAACCCGGAGGACGGAAGTGTTTCGGAGTTGAAGAAAAAAGTGGACGACTACATTCGTGAAATTGACAAATGCATCGCACACTTAAGCAGATAAGAAAACCCTGTAAGATTATTTGATGGAGGATCTTTCTATAAAAATCAAAATAGCGGATCGTGAGTATCCAATGAAAGTGAAACTCACGGACGAAGAGCGGGTTCGAATGGCCGGCAAACTCATCAATGAAAAAATTAAATCTTATCGGGAACAATTTGGGATTGACGATAAGCAAGATTTATTGGCCATGGTCGCTTTCGATTGCCTCATTGATAAGATGGCAGCGGATGAAACCTATCAGGTTATTGATCAAACTGTTTTTGAAAAGGTAAATCAGCTCAATCACATCGTCTCCCAATCTATTCTTTAGCCCTTCACTCCTTTTTAATCTTCTGAAGCCAAGGCGGCATCTCAGGGCTATTTATAACCAATTTTTTTTATGTCAACAACAACCGTGATAGCTATTGTAGCCAGCATCATCGCTACGATTGTGCTGAGCCCTTTGATCGGTTCGTGGCTGTACAAACGAAAGCTTAAAAAAAATGAAGAAGACGCAGGCGCAAAAGCCAAGTTGATTCTGAAAGAAGCTGAGATTGCAGCTGAGAATCTGAAAAAAGACAAGATCCTGGAGGCGAAAGAAAAACTTCTCAAAATGAAAAGCGAATTTGAGGAGGAGGCCAACAAGAAGAAGAACCTCATCATTAGCAACGAACAAAAGATCAAGCAAAGAGAACAGGCACTGAGCAAAGAACTGGAAAGTCTGAAGCGAAAGGAAGGTGAACTGGATGATATCAGAACAGACCTTGCCGCTCAGTTAGAACACACGAAGAAACGCAAAGAGGAACTGGACAAGTTCAATCAGCAAAAAATTCAGGTCCTGGAAAACATCAGCAAACTGACCGCTGATGAAGCGCGAGAGCAATTGGTAGCTTCGCTTAAGGACGAGGCCCAAACACGGGCTTCAAGTTACATCAAGGATATCATGGAGCAGGCAAAGCTCACCGCTACCAAAGAAGCCAAAAAGATTGTAGTCGAAACTATTCAACGCACGGCAACCGAGCATGCCATCGAAAATTGTGTTTCCATATTTAACATCGAAAGCGACGACATTAAGGGAAAGATTATTGGTCGCGAAGGTCGTAACATCCGTGCACTGGAAGCAGTGACAGGCGTTGAGATCATCGTAGATGATACACCTGAAGCGATAATTATTTCTGGGTTTGATCCAGTGCGCAGGGAAATTGCCCGGCTGTCACTCCATCGGCTGGTACAGGATGGAAGAATTCACCCTGCCAGGATTGAAGAGATTGTTGCCAAGACGACTAAAAATATCGAAGACGAAATTGTCGAAATTGGCGAACGTACAGTAATCGATCTGGGGATCCACGGACTCCATCCTGAACTTGTGAGGATGGTAGGACGTATGCGCTTCCGTTCATCATACGGGCAGAATTTGCTGCAGCATTCACGCGAAGTTGCCAATCTATGCGCGATCATGGCAAGCGAACTCGGACTGAATGTGAAGCAGGCAAAGCGGGCCGGACTCCTTCATGACATCGGAAAGGTTTGGCCGGAAGAACTCGAGAAACCTCACGCAATCGTCGGGATGGAACTCGCACAAAAATACAAGGAGCATCCTGTAATTTGTAACGCCATCGGTGCGCACCATGACGAGATTGAAATGACAAATATCATCTCCCCTATTGTACAATCATGTGATGCGATCAGCGGAGCACGGCCGGGCGCACGACGCGAGGTGATGGAGCAGTACATCAAGCGTCTGAAGGAACTGGAACAACTGGGCCTCAGCTTCGACGGCGTCGATAAGTGTTATGCAATACAGGCAGGCAGGGAGTTGCGTGTGATCGTTGATGCTGAGAAAGCGACAGATGAACGCGCGGGACAACTTAGTTTTGACATTTCTCAGAAAATCGAACGAGATATGCAATATCCTGGTCAGGTTAAAGTGACCGTGATCCGGGAGATGAGGAGTGTAGCCTACGCTAAATAATAATTCATCCACTCATTGTAAAAAAGCCCCTCTATGGGGCTTTTTTTCATTAATTCTACTCTTATTATATAAGCAGTACAAGCACCAATGCATTCTTTAATTATATTTATTGATACTTCCGTTAAAATGTCAGTTCGAAGCGTCAACCTGTACCTTTTAATAATTGTTTTGATGCAGTTGCAGACGCATTCATATTCACAGGCATCTGTAGTTGATACTGCATTCCTGGCAGCCTCAAAGAATAATATCGTTTCGCTATACGCTGCGTCTATCCAGCAACAGTCAAGGCTTTACAATGGTACCGATTATGTCATGTATCAATCGCGCGATGAGGAACATCCTTTCTTTGGTATCGATGACTGGGCGTTTGGATCCATCACCTATTGGGGAGAGTTATATGAAAATGTTCCGGTTATATATGATTTGAGCACCGACCATGTGATAACAGAGCATAACCGTGGCAATCCCATTAAATTAATTCCGGATAAGGTCGATGGGTTTGTAATTAACGATCATACCTTCCAAAGATTACGAAACAATGGGACTAACAAGATAGCTGACGGTTTCTACGAAAGACTATATGATGGAGTAAGTAAGGTTTATGCCAAGCATCAGAAAGTTTATCGGGAAGACATAACAGCAAGGGAGGTGGTGCCTAGATTTGAAGAGAGCACCCGCTTTTTCATTCTGAAAAATGGAGTTCTGACACAGGTAAAAAACAAGGGATCGGTACTGGATACTTTTGAAGACCACAAGCAAGACATAAAGAGTTTCATCAAAAAAAATCGAATCCGTTTTAACGACGACAGATCACGGGCTATTGTGCGTGTAGCAGAATACTATGATACCTTAAACGATTAGCCTATGGGAAAATACTACCGCCTGTTAGTTATTATTTGTCTGCTCCTCAATTCTAACTTTTCCTTTAGCCAACAAGTACGCGTAAACGGAACCTTTAACGGGGTACCTTTTCAGAAATTCGTCGAGGAGATTGAAGAAAAAACCGGTTATCGATTCTACTTCGATCCGTTATCAACGGACAGCCTGTTAGTAACTGCATCAGCTCAGAGTCTGCCTATTGAGCAATTGTTGAATCAAGTCTTTGCCGGAACGGATCTCAAATATTCGATTGACGCTGAAAAAAATATTTATGTCACCATGGAGCGAGAAATTTTGTCTGCGTTGCCGGATGATTTCTTCGGTACCGGCGAGAAGCCAACCGGTACACCTTCCGTTGCGTTTGATTATTCACTTTACGAAAAGCGCGAAAAGGAAAGAAAATTAGCAGAAACAAAACTGTATTCCATTGGGATTAAGACCAGCAACCTCCAGGGCAGTGCTTCGCTCGCAGGATATGTAAGGGACGCTGCGAACGGATCACCCGTGATTGGTGCCGCTGTATACATCGAAAATCCGATGATTGGGGTTGCAACTGACCAATTTGGATATTTCACCGTCACACTTCCCAAGGGAAGACACGAATTGAAGATCAAAAGCATTGGAATGAAAAGCACGGAGCGCCAGATCATGCTTTACTCCGATGGAAAATTAAATATAGAACTGGACGAAGATGTAATACCGTTAAAGGAGGTTGTAGTTCAATCAGAACGCGATGTCCGTGTTAGCAGTATCCAGATGGGCGTCGAAAAACTGGATATAAAAACCATGAAGCAGATGCCGCTCGTGTTAGGAGAAACCGATATCATGAAAGTAGTGCTGACTCTTCCAGGGGTCCAAACCGTAGGAGAGGGAACGGTAGGGCTAAACGTTCGGGGCGGTGCAACGAACCAGAACCTGATCTTGTTCAACGATGCAACCATTTATAATCCCTCTCATCTTTTTGGTTTCTTTTCAACCTTCAATCCTGACGTGCTCAACAACGTAGAGTTGTTCAAAAGCGGTATCAACGCAGAGTATGGGGGCCGGCTTTCGTCGGTTCTTGATGTTACGTCGCGGGAAGGCAATCTCAAGAAATTTGCGGGATCGGGTGGTATCAGTCCCGTAACCGGAAGACTATCCTTTGAAGGTCCAATCATAAAAGAAAAATCTTCATTTCTGATTGGTGGCCGGTCAACATATTCCGATTGGATATTGGGTCGATTAAATTCCGATGCATTTAGAAAAAGTGAAGCATCGTTCTATGATTTGAATGCTCACATCAGTCATAAGATCAATGATAAGAATAATCTGTACCTGTCGGCTTATATGAGCAACGACAGGTTTAAGCTCAACAGTGACACGCTCTATCGGTATAGCGATCGAAATATTTCACTGAAATGGAAACATGTAATAAATAACAAGTTGTACGGTGTCTTCACGAGCGGCTACAGCAACTACGGCTATTCGGTTTCGAGTGACATCAATCCAGTAGAAGCATTCAAAATGAAGTTTTCGATCCAACAAACTAATGCCAAGATCGACGTCAGCTATTTTCCGAATCAAAAACACACTGTGAATTTCGGACTTGGAACAATCTACTATAAGTTGAATCCAGGCAACATGCAGCCTGTTGGCCCTGAATCGCTGATAGTCCCAACACAACTTCAGGATGAACAAGCGCTTGAGAGCTCAATCTATGTCGGCGACAATTTTGATCTATCACAAAATATTTCGCTTTACGCGGGAATACGGTATTCGTATTATCAATTCCTGGGGCCCAGAGATGTATTCACGTACGCTCCAAACGAACCTCGGGAAGAGCAATCGACGCAGGATACCATTCGATATGGCTCCGGCAAAACCATTGCTACACATCAGGGACTTGAGCCGAGACTATCTATTCGTTATTCACTTTCCCGAAGTGCTTCTATCAAATTCAGTTATAACAGGATGCGGCAGTATATACAAATGCTTTCCAACACAACTGCCATTGCCCCTACGGATATTTGGAAGCTAAGCGATTCTTACATTCGCCCACAGTTCGGCGATCAATATTCTATTGGATTCTATAAGAATCTGAAGGGAAATCTTTTTGAATTTTCTATCGAAGGATATTACAAGACAATGATGAACTCGGTAGACTTCAAAAATTCTGCTGTGCTGTTGCTAAATGAACAAGTTGAAACCGATGTAATCAATGCAGAAGGAAAAGCCTATGGCATTGAGGTGCTGTTAAAGAAATCAGCGGGGAAGGTAAACGGATGGATTAGTTATACTTACTCAAGGTCGCTTTTAAAAACGAATAGTCCCCATTCCGCGGAAACAGTAAACAATGGAAAATATTATCCGAGCAGCTATGACAAGCCGCATGCTGTAAACTTTATTGGCAATTACAAGTTTAGCCGTCGTTTTAATTTTTCGCTGAATATGACTTACAGCACCGGCCGACCAATAACCCTCCCGTTGGCAAAATACGACCTGGGCGGAAATCCAAGACTGTATTATTCCGAACGCAACCAGTTCAGAATTCCTGATTATTTCAGAATCGACGCATCGATCAATCTTGAAGGTAACCACAAGATCAAGAAACTCGCTCATAGTTCGTGGACGCTTGCAATCTATAATCTGACAGGACGTCAAAATGCGTATTCGATTTACTTCACTTCGAAGGATAATAAAATAAGCGGCTATAAGCTTTCAATATTTGGCAGGCCCATCCCTACGATCACCTATAATTTTAGATTCTAATTGTGCAGACTGGAAAGAGATGAAGCATCGAAACGTGATAGGATATTTCAACACCAGGGTTTATGCAGCTCTGCTGATCGTGGTGACCGGATGCCTCGAGCCATACAATCCTCCAGAAATATCGGACAACATCGATTTACTTGTGGTAGATGGATTTATTAACAGCTCTGACAATATCGCGACCGTTAGATTGACGAAAGCAGTGCCATTGTCATCCACCTCCAATGAAAACATCGGAGTAAATGCAATTGTCGAGGTGGAGGACGAAAATGGATTTATCCAAACCCTCAACGCCGACGGCAACGGATATTATTCCTTATCGGCTATTCAAACAACGCCCGACTTGAAGTACCGAATCTCCATTCTGAGGAACGATAGCAAAAGATATTATTCTCAATTCATTAGTCTCACATCGTGCCCGCCAATTGACAGCATCAGCTTCAAACCCAGCACTCAAAGTGAAGGCATTAACATATTTGTAAATACCCACGATGATAGTGGGCAAGCCAAATATTTTCAATGGACATATGATGAGACCTGGGAATATACTTCAAGATATGGTACCAATTATAAGATTGTTGGTGGTTCGGTGCAATTCCAGGATTTGCCCTTAGGTCGTTGTTGGATATCAAAACCTTCATCTGAGATACTCATCGGTTCTACAACGCTGCTGGCAAGCAACCGAATCAGTGAATTTCCCCTCACCTTTATTCCTGTTCGTTCCCAGAAAGTCTCAGTTCGATATAGTATTCTCGTGCAACAGCGATCACTTACAAAAGAGGCGTATGAATTCTGGACGCAGTTGAAGAAATCTACTGAGAGCCTGGGTGGCCTTTTTGATCCGATGCCATCTCAAGTGTTGGGAAACATGTACAGCGCAAGCGATTCAAGTGAGCCGGTGCTGGGCTATTTCAGCGGAGGGGAGGTTCCTTCTCAAAGAATTTTTATACGTCTGAGAGATTTGCCTCCTGAGCAGAGATTACCCCCTGTTACGCCCTGCGCTATCGACTCGATTCCTCTTATGGATGTGAGGAATTCAGCTGACACCTATCTAATAGGTTCTTACGGACAACCGTTTGTCGAAGGATATTACAGAGCCTTGGGTAAGAATTGTATGGATTGCCGGGACGACGGTGGTTCTATCGTAAAACCGGATTTCTTTGATTAGTAAAGCTCACGTTAATGAACAATGTTGATTTTGAAAAATAAAACGACATCATCACCATCTAGCTACAAGTTCTTCTTAATTGCCATGTCCATGGTGATCATGTATCAAGGATCTTTTGGACAACAAGCGCCACTTGATACGCTCAAGAAGAGATTTGATCGCTACAGAATCAAACATCCAACGGAAAAATTATACGTCCACACAGACCAGGATTTGTATTTAACCGGTGAGACACTCTGGTTCGCAATGTACTACGTCGATGGCGTTCTTCACCGCCCAGAGAATATCAGCAAAGTAGGCTATGTGGAAATTCTTGACAAGGATAACCGGCCGGTGCTTCAGACAAAAATTTCATTGAAGAACGGTCATGGAAACGGCGCATTGTTTCTGCCTGCTACGATCAACACTGGAAACTATCACTTGCGTGCTTATACGCAATGGATGAAAAATTTTGATCCTGAATTATATTTCTACAAAACGATAAACATTGTAAATACCTTTCGGAGGTTGGATGAGAAGAAACCGCCGACGCCAGAAGAACAACAAATTCATGCGCAATTCTTTCCCGAAGGTGGCGAGTTGGTTTCAGGCCTTCGCAGCAAAGTCGGTTTTCAAATCACGGACTCCAAAGGAAAAGGACTTGATTTGTCTGGGGTGGTTTTGAATGCCCAAAACGATACAATTGAATCATTTACATCTCATAAATTTGGTATCGGTAACTTTGTATTTACGCCGCAAACAGGTGATTCTTATCGTGCCGTTATCATAAGTCCCTCGGGTCAGTCGCAGAGTTTCACCCTTCCTGCTCCGAAATCGCAAGGCTATGTTATGGAAGTAAGAGACAGCACTTCAAGTTCCATTGCTATTCACGTCAGGAGCTCTTTGAATCAACCCAGTACTGTTTATTATTTTGTTCATGCACGGCAGGTAATTGCAATGTCTGGAGTACACCAATGGGCAGGTGGAAAAACGAGTATCCTGGTGGACAAGCAGAAAATGAGTGAAGGAATTTCTCACATCACGCTTTTCGATCAATACCTGAATCCCATCTGTGAAAGATTATTCTTTAAGCCCGTCACCAAGAAACTTAACCTTGACATCCAGGCCAGTCAAAGTGAGTATGGATTGAGGCGCAAAGTTTCAATAAATATTTCGTCGGGTAACGATAGCACGGTTTATTCCGGGGCGGGATTGTCCATAGCCGTCGTTAAGTCTGATTCATTGCAGAACGATCTTTCGGGTAATATTTTCAATTACCTGTGGCTGGCCTCCGACCTAAAGGGTACAGTGGAATCACCGGCTTTCTATGCCGACGCCAGTAGCCCGGAGGTTCCGCCGGCTATTGACAATTTGATGTTGACCCATGGCTGGCGTCGGTTCCAATGGACGGACATCCTAGGCGGGAAAAGTCAACCAATAAAATTTCTTCCGGAATATCGCGGTCACCTCATACGTGGTACTGTTCTCGACGACAAGGGTCAGCCGGCGCCCGGGATTGGAACCTATCTGAGTTCACCCTCAAAAATAATTCAACTGTATACCGCCCGCAGCAAAGCTAATGGTGAAGTTCAATTCGAAATGAAGGATTTCTTCGGAGCAAAGAAAGTTATCGTTCAAACCAATACCAGTCAGGATAGTACATACCAAATAAAGATAGCCAATCCCTTTAGTGAAGAGTACACAACTACCAGGCTACCTGAACTTGACCTGAAACCGGAAGTTGCAAACCATTTGCTGAGGCGCAGCGTAGCCATGCAGGTTCAGGATATTTATTATGGCGACCGCTTCATTAATTTTTCAGACGCAGTTGCGGATAGTTCGGCATTTTATGGAAAGGCCGATCAAACGTATTTACTCGATGACTACACCCGATTCACGGTTATGGAGGAAGTGATGCGCGAATATGTTTCCGCTGTGATGGTTAGAAAAAGACGGGATGGATTTCATTTCCTTGTTTTGAACAATGTCCGAAAAACACTTTTTCAGGATGATCCTCTTGTCCTCCTCGATGGCATGCCCATTTTTGACGTGGATCGAATAATGGCTTTCGATCCGTTGAAAGTGAAAAAACTTGAAGTATTCACCGGCCGTTATTACCTCGGTCCGCTTCATTTCCCAGGATTAGTGAGTTATTCGACCTATACAGGCGATCTGGCGGGTTTTACCCCAGATCAAAAAAGTCTTTCCCTGAACTATGAAGGTTTACAACGGCAGCGCGTATTTTACTCACCTCAGTATGAAACCCAAAAGCAACGGGAGTCGCGCCGACCAGATCGCAGGCATTTGTTGTACTGGAATCCAAAAGTTACTTTGGATGCAGATGGTAAGCAGCAATTAGAATTTTTTACTTCAGACCTTACGGGAAATTTCACTATCGTTGTAGAAGGCCTAAGCAACAACGGATATTCCGGCAGCAAGGTAGGTACGATTTCGGTTAAGCAATTCAATAATTAATATCGAGGCATCGAACAAATCTTACTGTGACTAGGAAGACGATAATCAATGCAAATCAAAGCCCGGCGTGAAGAAAAGGATATCTATCGCGAATATCATCCTCTATTTCATCACAATCCTTTTCAGTTGTGTTGAACCCTATAACCCTCCGGCTATTGAAGAACTTGTAGATCTGCTTGTGGTAGATGGATTTATCAACGCTTCTGACAATTCGGCTCAGGTTCGTTTGAGCAAGGCAACAGCGCTGAATCAAAACAGTGCGGGGGTTCCAGAAACCAATGCGATAGTTGCGATTGAAGATGATAAGGGTAACACTTTCAGCCTAAACGAAAATGAACCCGGCGGCTATTTTATCTCAGGTGAACCATTTTCTTTTTCTGAAAAATACCGGGTGGTTATTGTTACCCGAAACGGTAAAAATTATTTCTCCGATTTTATTCAGCTCACGCGGCCGCCGGCGATTGATAGCATAAACTGGAAACGTGGTATACAACATCATGGTATTGATATTTTTGTTAATACGCATGATAACTCAAATAATACCCACTACTATCAGTGGACATTTGAAGAGACATGGGAGTATATTTCAAACTTTCCAACCGCATTTCGAATCAAGGGTGGAGTTGTATTTCCTATTGAAGAAAATCTTTATCATTGCTGGCTCTCTGAAAATTCAAATGAAATTCTCGTGGGATCAACCGTTCAATTATCAGCTGATGTTATCAGGGAGTTTAGATTGCTTTCCATTCCAGTTCCTTCACTTAGGCTTTCTCAAAGGTATAGCATGCTGGTAAAGCAACGAGCAATATCCAAAGAGGCTTTCGAATTTTATTCCCAATTAAAAAAATCAACCGAGAGTTTAGGTGGATTATTTGACCCAATGCCGGCACAGGTTTTAGGAAATTTGCATTCGGAGAATGCAGATGAACCAGTGCTCGGTTATTTCAGTGGCGGTGAAATAACTGAAAAGAGAATTTTCATCCGACTTACGGATCTTCCTCCCGACCTAATTGAGCTGCCGAGGTACAATTGTCCTATTGACACCGTAACCCTGGCTGAGCTTAAACAAACACCCGATATCATATTGATCAATTCCTATGGATCGCCTGCCATCCTGGGGTACACCACAGCACCTGACAGAAATTGTATGGATTGCAGGGACGAGGGTGGTGTAAATGTGCGGCCTGATTTCTGGTAATGGTGAGGAAGTTTGCGTGTAGGCAATTAGTGGGACAAGTCTCACCACCCAGCAGTAAGGCCAAGCGAGTTGGGATCCTTAGAATGAAAACGTAGGTAGAAACTATTGAATGTGGTCGTCGGGTTACTGTTCCAGTTTCACCGCTTGTGTGCGATAAAAATTTCCGTCTTCGTTTGGTATTAATTCACCAAGACGTTTGTAAATACTAACAATGGAACTGTCGTATTGCAGCGCCTCCTGATAGAAGGAAATGGCCTTGCTATAATCTCCTTTTGTATCATATATATAAGCCATTATATGGCACAGTGCACTGCCACGCGAGCCACCATTCTCGTAAGCATTTTCGTACCATACCAAAGCATCGTCAAACTGTTTTAAAGAATAGTAGCAATCGCCGATTAGTAGCATTCCATCGTAATAGTCTGGGTTTTCGCGCAACAACGGATCCATTGCCGCAATGCATTCCCCATACCGTTCCAAATTATAATACATGGCTCCTTTCGAATAAATAGCGCCCAGGTATTCGGGATTTACTTCGAACGCCTTATCATACATCACGGCTGCGGAATCTTGCTGATTGCGAATCGCTAGTATGTTAGCATAACCAACCATTGCTTCTGCATTTGTTTCATCTGATTTCCAGGCACGTCTGTAGTTTATATATGCCGAGTCATAATCGCCTTGCACAAATTGGGTCTCTGCACGGTTGTAAAAGTCACCCCAGTCGCTCTCATAGTCAGGAGAACTCAAAATGATCCCAATAATGAAAATGAAAAAACTCACAAAAATTGCCATGAATATTAATGGAGCAACCCGACGCCTTTTTTGATCAGCCTTTGGCACTGTGAACCCTTTTGCTGTGGTAGCACTCTGATTTCCGATTCTTGAAAATAGATTTTTCAGAATATCGCCAAAATTTGCAGTCGATGTGTGACCATCCCAACCTTCACTTTTGTTCCACTTGCCAGGGCGGCTTGTGCGTGGCATCGAATAGAATCCTAGAAAAATGAAATACGCTGCACTGCAACCCAAAATCAAAACGATAGAATCATCCACCGACCAACACAATGCCATGAGCATCAGCAAAAGCCAGCCAAGGATGAAAAACACTTTTGGGCTAAGGTTTCTTTGAGAAATATTTGATCCCTTCTCCATGTGATCTAAAGAATACTAGTCTGCTTTTTGAATTGTTATACTTTGATGTGCAACAATGGACAACATCTCCTAACGGTTACTCTACACGCCCATTGTCGCTACAAAATCTATTACAAAAAGCCGAAAGCCTCTCTTGAGGCTTCCAGCGAGGCTCCACTCGAAAATATCTATAAAACGTTGATCCCTTTGTACACTGCCGACGAAGTCCTAACCAGCGCAAGTTTTCCCGTCATTTCTGTTCTTTTGATGACCCAGATTTGACCTAAAGGGAAATGCCCATGGCGAGATCGATAATGGTTTTCCCAATATATTTGAATAGATTCTAATAATGTAAGAAACGACGCAAATAATTGATCGCTATCCGTTGCCGCGCAGTTTTTGAGCCAAGAATCCCATGCCATAGCCGAACAACTGGCAAAACGAGGCAGGAATAGAGAGTATGGCGACCATCAAATTTCGGTTTACCAACAGGGAGTCGACGAAAATTGCTGCCAGGTAAAAGGTGAGACCTGCAATGCCGATAGCAAAAAGCGGTGGGCTGACAAAGGGTATCAAAAGTAATGCGACAATACCGGTCAAAAACAGGGTAGGAAACCAGTGCGTGAGTTTTACTTCTTCGGGATATACTTGTCCAATCATCGCGCGTCCCCTTCCAAAGTTATAGACCTGGTTGTAAAACTGCCGAAAGCTGATGCGTCGTTTATGGTAGACGAAAGCGTCAGGAATGAGACCTACTTTGAAGCCAGCTTGTTTCATCCGAATACTGAACTCAATGTCTTCAGCGTACCGGTCAAACTTGAACCCGCCGGTTGCTTCAAATACTTTTCTAGAAAGGCCCATATTGAAACTTCTTGGCTGGAACCATCCTATGTGTTTTTTTCCGCCGCGTATACCACCCGTTGTAAAGAAGGAAGACATGGTATAAGCCATGGCACGTTGGTTAAGAGTGAAATCGGTATGCGCTTTGTCTGGTCCGCCCCATGCATCCCAATTATTTTCTGTAAGAGAATCTTTGACAATCTGCAGGTACTCCGGTGGCAGGATACAATCGGAATCAAAAACTACGAAATATCTGCCGTTGGCATGTGAAAATCCAAAGTTCCGGCTTGGGCCCGGCCCTGTGTTAGGTTTGAAATAATATTCAATTCGCAGTTTGTTACTAAATGCACTCACGACGTCATCGCAACGACGGTCGGAGCCATCCTCCACAATGATCACCTCGAAATCCTTAAAGCTCTGTGCAGTTAAACTTGATAGAATTTCTTCCACCTCTTGCGGTCGGTTGTAGACAGGAATGACCACAGAAAATTCGGGCTCATGCATTTCGCACTAAGGTAGATCTTATATCGAATGGTTAAAACTAGCGATGGATTTCATTTTAGTTTTGCCTCCGGATGCAGATAGTAAGAAACACCTACGGGCTCACCGGACAGCTTTTCCCCAAGGCCAACTTTATCAATGATAAGGTAATCTCGTCGACTCAATGATTGCATGGCAAACATCTCCGCCAGGAAACCGGTGACAAAAAGCTGGACACCTATAACGACAGCTACTAGTGCAATGTAAAAAATGGGCTGTTCGGTAATGTCACGTTTGATTGGAATTTTTGAAATAAACAACGCATCGATCTTATCCCAAAAAAGTTTTATAGTGAAAAGAAATCCGACCAGAAATGATAACGTTCCAAGCGTTCCAAAAAAGTGCATCGGTTTTTGCCTGAAGCGACTTACGAAAGTTATCGACAACAAATCCAGAAAGCCATTGATGAAACGTTCAAAGCCAAATTTTGTCGTTCCGTATTTGCGCTCGTGATGTTCAACAACTTTTTCAGTTATCCTGTTAAAGCCAGCCCATTTCAAAATGACCGGAATATACCGGTGCATCTCACCATATACCTGAATGTTTTTTACCACCTGCACCTGATAGGCCTTCAGACCGCAATTGAAATCGTGAAGTTTTATTCCCGATAACATTCGGGTGACATAGTTAAAAAACTTCGAGGGAATGGTCTTCGACAATGGATCATGTCTTTTCTTCTTCCAGCCCGACACCATGTGATAACCACCCTCGACGATCATTTTATAAAGCTCGGGTATTTCATCTGGACTGTCCTGCAGGTCGGCGTCCATTGTAATTACCACCCTTCCTTGTGCAGCGCGAAAGCCAGTTTGCAGCGCAGCAGACTTACCAAAATTTCGGTTAAACCTAATCCCCTTGAAGCGGCTATCAAGTTCGTTGATCTTTTGGATCGTCGCCCAAGTGCTATCATGGCTGCCGTCATCAATAAAGATCACTTCATAGGAAAAACCATGTTCTTGCATAACACGGCCAATCCATTGGCATAACTCAGAAAGTGATTCTTCTTCGTCTTTTGCCGGGATCACTATCGATATGTCCGGTGCTATTGTCAAAATTAAATACTTGTTTCTGGCTGCGGCTTTTGCGTAAAAATAGACACAATTACTGCAATAATGATCATTCCAATAATTCCAAAGATAAGTCCCATGACCAAAATAGCCTCTGCTGACGTAAACATCTCAACAAATTTCATCGCGGTATCGATCTGCTGTTGAGATTGACCTTGTGCTTCCATATCCTGAATCGCCTTTTCGCGAATAGATGCGATGTAGCCGGAGTCAATTTTTGCGTAAATATAAGTGAAGATGGAGGATATAGTAGCAGACACCAGCCCGGTCCAAAAGCCGATTCCAATTCCCTGTCCATAGGACATGTAGCCATCACCATTCTCCTTGTAATATTTATGTGCAAGGAAAAGGACAACAATTGAAATCAGAAAGCCGACCCAGGGCGCAAATCCACCAGAGGTCATCAGGCCGGCCGTTGTCAGTATGAGAAAATATACGATCTGAATGAGACCGTTGATGATTCCATATCGGATACCAACAGACCGGGTTGTTACTGCGGGTACGGTAGTTACATTGTCTTCCATAAGAGTTAGGGTTTAGGTTGTCGTCTTAAAATTACTGATACTATGATGCTAACAAAGAAACCAATGACCATGCCTTGCATAAAATAGGTTTGCACCAGATCAAGAACATTAGTCGCCGGCAGCTCCTTTAAATTACGTTCATAAACTTCCCTTCCGATACGGTCAATATCCTCCTTAGGAAAAGACTGTAAGAATGCACTAAACTGTGTAATATAAGAAGCAACAAAATCCTTCTCCCAAATTCCAAACAACCATAAAAGACAGGATGTTATCGCCGTTGTTACCAAAACCACGATCAAAGCACCAGCCATCGCCTGCCAGAAATATAAGATACCATTCTGGTGATAGTCGCGGATTTCCTTAAGCGTAAAGAAAGTAAAAATTCCAAAGAGCAGGATGCGAAAATCGAGAAAAGGGGCAATTAGCAAAGGATGGGACCCCAGATAATACATCACCAACAGCAGAACAAAAGCCAAAATACCGCTTGCCAGTGCATACCTGGCCGCGACGATGAGGAATTTTTTGTTCATAGGTTCGTCGCTAATCCTCGATCTTGTGTCGGCCGTTGTTGAACACTGCCACCGCTTTCCCGACAATTTGTTTTCCAAACCACGGTGAATTCCTGGACTTGGATAAATTGTTTCGCTCATCAAAGGTCCAGCGATGGTTTGGATCGAAAAGCGTCAAATTTGCGCGCACTTCAGGTTCAATCTTAGGAATTTCTTGCTGTAAAAGCCGACGCGGATTAACGGTGACTTTTTCCAGCAGCGCATCCCAATCAACGGACTTGGAAAGCATTGCGAGGTTAGCGGCGAATGTTTGCAGGTTAATCATTCCCGGATCCGCCAGATCAAACTCCAGACTCTTGGATTCGTCTTCATGGGGACTATGACCCGAACATATCACATCGACCGTTCCATCTTTTAACGCTTTTATCAAAGCGTCTGCATCTGATTTTTCCCGTAAGGGTGGATTTACTTTGTAGTTGGTGTCAAAGCTCATGAGCAAACTGTCGTCAAGCAACGGTTGGTACACTGTAATATCGCACGTGACAGCCAGTTTCTTTTTAGCCTGCCTGATCATGTCGATAGCTTTTGCCGACGAAATTTTTGAGAAATGAAGCTTGCCTCCGGCGTATCCCAAAAGTTCGAGATTTTTTCCCACCGCGATATCCTCCGCAATTCGCGGCATACCCTTCAGTCCCAATTTGGTGCTGTTGATGCCTTCGTGCATCTGACCAAACATATTGAGCCAGATATCTTCAGGATGGTCGATCAACAGGCCGTTAAACTTTTGAAGGTATTGCAGAGATTTCAAAAAGATGTCCGTATGCCAGATCGGTTTTAATCCATCGGTAAACGCAACGGCGCCGGCTTCATGCAAATCTATCATCTCTGTAAGCTCTTCGCCTTTCGTATTCTTGGTAACAGCTGCTAGGGCATGAATCTGGACCAGTCGATTATCATTTCCACCCGTGATATAACTTACTTCATTTTTAGATTGGATGGCAGGAATGGTATTGGGAAGAATTGCTATTTCGGTGAAGCCGCCTGCTGCCGCAGCCTTTGCCACGGATTCAAGATCTTCTTTATGTTCAAGGCCGGGATCACCAATCAGTGTACCGAGATCGAACCAGCCAATCGTCAATTTCATGCCTTCCGCTTTTATCACACGATCTGCTGAAAAATTTTTATCGCCGATTTCGGTAATCTTTCCGTTTGTGATAAGAACATTTTTTACTTTTTGATGGAAAGGAGAAGAGCGATCAATGATTTCAGCAGCCTGAAGTAAAATTTTCATGCGCTAATAATTAGTTGTCGAGAATATCCTGACGCGATACTTTGTTGTCGCGAAGCATGGATTAGGATATTCATTCAAATCTATTTTAAGAAACGAATCAGTAAGATTTCCGTTAGCAGAAAGAATATGGCGAACATCAGCGCATATTTCCACAATGGAGTGCCCAAATATCGCTCCTTTATTTCGTTGCTGAAAGCCTCTTGAGATTGAACATCAAAAATTGTAACGCGATCCTCACCATCCAAAAGTTGTTTTACTTCCGCGCCGGTGAATTGATCCAGTAAAGATTCAGCTTTGTCGAGGTTGAAAGCAAGCAGATTTATGGTATCCCGACGAGCAACAATTTTATAAAATCCTTTGGTTATTGAGAATTTAGGCAGATCAAAAATTACCTGATCGTTCAATTTACGCTGGGATGGAACAATTTCCTCCTCGCCTGCCCATCGCAACGGTTCTTCGCCCTCCAGACTGTCGGCCCTGATGGTTATAAAGCTTTCCTTTAAAGTATAATAAAGCTTGGATTCGCTCTTAACACTGCTGGATGCGATCCTATACATGACTGGCACAAATAACGCATGGTTGAAGAAATCCGTCTGACCTGGTTGGAGTGCTGTAGCAGCAACATACAGCGTGCCACCTTGGTCGAAGCGCGATAAAAAAGGCTCGTCATTTTTAAATCGCAGGATTGCTGAACGGTCAGCGCCCCAATTCAGAACCTTTGTAGCCTTGGGCATTGCAATGGAAACCGATTTTTCCTCGAACACGTTTTCAAAAAACGGATTCGAAAAATCAGGTCTGTCGAGTTCCTGCTGGACACCACCCTCCGGCACATTGTTCAATGGCAATTGGAGAAAATTTCTCAGGCTTGCAACATCCGGCCTATTCCCCGGAAGAAATAAGACAGTCCCCGAATTTCCAATATAAGTTCGCAACGCATTGGCTAAGGGTTCATACACAGAATTGAGCCCGTTAACCACTACAAGGTCTGCAACTGAGAGCAAGCTGTAATTGAAATTGCTTACTGAATAGGAATTGAAATCGAATATTTCTTTGTTTCCAAACACCTTTTCAACAACGGTACGGCTATCAGAACTTCTGATTTCGATGATATGGATCTTGTCGGTGAAGTTAAGCGCCATGTAAAACTCATTATCGAACACGATGGGAAAATCGTTGAACGAAAGCTTTGCCTGGTTAAGTCCGGCGAGACTTGTTGAAAGATCGAAACTGGTTTCAGCGGATCCTTTCGCAGGAACAGAAACTGAAGTGGTGGCCGCCTGCACGTTGTTAATCGTCAGCCTTAGATTTAACCGGTCAGCACTTTTATCTCCATCATTTCGAATCTTGACATGCAGTACATTTTTGCCTCCGCCAGCAGCGAATGGATTTTCAAGGTATGCGGTGTCGACAAATACATTGGATTGTGGAGCGAACTGAACCGGTACCAAGTGCAGTTTCGACGTACTATCCCACAATGCTAGTGGCCCCTGCGTTGATTTTTGGAGATCAGAGATCCAGAATACCTCCTGACCCCGTGAACTTCTGTCTTGCGTAACCCGGTCAACCACTTCTTTGAAGGACCGGCTTACTGGCGAGAGCCTTATTTGTGTAAGCATGTCCAATATTTCTGGTTTTGTTTTGAAAGTATTGGAGGATGGTGAAAAATCATTTGTAATCAGCTTGTATCGTGTATCTCGTGGAAACAGGTCGACAATGTTTCTGGTGAACGTTACACCCATTTCGAGACCTCTTGCGTTGTCATTGGTTTGCGCGGACATACTCTGAGAATTGTCGAGATAGACAATAATATTGCGGCTGGTTCCTAGTTGTTGCGTCGCAGGGATGATCGGCTGACAAAACGCAATGATGAGAAAAAGCAGAAAAAACAGTCTGGCCAATAGGATAAGGTAGTGTTTAAGGCGCCTTTTTGCTGTTGTTGCTTCTTTGACTTCCCGCAGGAATCTATTGTTTGAAAAGAATACCTGTGTGGTTTTCCTGAAATTGAATAAATGGATGATGATCGGAATCGCCAACGCCGACAGTGCCCATAAGAATGATGGATATAAGAAAGTCATCGGAACAAAACTACTAAAAATTGCGGCGTTGAAATCCCCCAAATTATATGGTGTTTGGAATGGTTGTTTGGGCGGCTAGCGGATGGGTGGGACGATTTGTTAAGGGATCCCGTTTGGGAGAATGCTTGACGTTCGGCGTTTTAAGGTATAGGGCATAGGGTATAAGGTAGGAATCAGAAATATTTCACTTGATCTCACTGTAAAATCTGTTAGCGTCGTCAGAACTACTTCTACCAAACGCTTATTTATCTTATCGTTAGTTCACTCTCCTTATTCTGATTCCTTGTCTTATTCCATATTCCCCATCCCTTAACCTTATTACGTATTCATATTCCTTATCATTCTTATCAGTATGGGCTATCCCAAATCAAGCCACCACGTCCAACAGACGGAATCGCCAATTCAATGAACGATAAGACTATTACCTTCCTCCGAGCATGAGCATATCCTGAACACTTACTTCGGTTATGTAGCGTTTTTCTCCTTTGTCGGTCTGATACACCCGGTGTACAAGCTTACCCTCGATGGCAACTTCGCTACCTTTTTTCAAATGCTGTCCCGCTGTTTCAGCGAGGCTTCCCCAAAGCACAAGGTTATGCCACTGCGTGTCCTGAACCTGTTCGCCCTTGTGGTTCTCATAGGAATCACTGGTGGCGAGGCTGAATGATGTCTTCATTCGACCATTTTCAAATTTCTTTACATCGGGATCTTTTCCAAGGCGTCCGATCAGTTTGACGCTGTTCTTCAAGTTTGCCATAAAACATAATTTTTAAAGTTTAACATACTGGTTTAATTCTTCAACCACCGAGAGTGGCGTCGAAGTGTAAGGCAAATTTGTGCGGCGAAAACAGCTTGATTCGTCTGTTATACGCTTACTTTCGATTATATTCGTTTGTTGTCGTTTGTAAACGGAACCGTTGTATGTCATTAAAACATGAAAAGCGCTGCGAAGTGTGCGGCGAAGTTATTTTCGGGCGTATAGACAAGAGGTTTTGCTCTGATCAATGTCGAACATCTGCTAATAATCGCCTTAATCGCGATGCAACAAATTATATTCGAAACGTTAATAATGCTTTAAGAAAAAATCGCCGTATCCTCGCTCGACTTAATCCCGACGGCAAAGTAAGGGTGACAAGAGAAAAACTCCTGTCCAAAGGATTTGATTTTACATACCATACAAGCACCTATACAACGAAAGAGGGAGCTCAATACTTCTATTGCTATGACCAGGGATACTTGCCAATTGAAAAAGGATACTATTTGCTGGTTGTGCGAAAAGAATTCTAAGCAACGGTATGGCCACTTTAAGGTATTGCTAACCCGGGCTACACGCTGTTTTTACCTCGAGGACGCATCTACCACCCTATCCATACCCTAAAATGATACGATTCTGCACAGAAAGAGGCAACAATGCTTGCATTGTAATGTTGATCATAATAACTTGTTACTAATAATCCCCGCTTGTTGTTCAGCCTGCATAAGCTGGAGCTACCGTTAGATACGACCCAGACATTTGTAGCTGATAATAGCCAGTACCTATTTTATGATAAAAGATCGATTTGAATCAAAAGCAGCTTCGGATCTCATACCCGGACGCCCTGCCTTATATAGGTTTTTATTGAAATAAATTATGCTCAAAATTAAGCGACATCAAAATATTGGAGCAATCAAATGTCTTAACCAAAAACAAATCTGAACCTTTACATCTTTAAACCTATGGCTAAATCAAGCAAACAACCCAAATTGAAAGTTATTCCAGGTGAAACCTGGAAGGAACTGAAGCTAAAGAAGGGGACTACAACCAAACGCTATTCCGTCTCCGATAAAGGCCGTATTGTAAGCTTTAAAACAAAGTTAGAAGATGGCTATGTACTGAAACCCAGGTTGACTCAAGGGTATCCAAGTATTACCATCGGAAGAGAAGAAACAAGGCAAAATTATTATATCCATCGACTGGTGGCTGAATACTTTTGCAAGCAACCAAGTTCCTCTCATAATTTTGTGATCCACGTCGATCACAGAAAAGAAAACAATAAGGCTTCAAATCTAAAATGGGTGAAACATGGTGATCAAATTCAACATGCACTGAAAGATCCCAATGTAATTGTTCGCATGAATCCTGATGAAGGTCCGAAACTTACAGCCGATAAGGTAAAGCAAATCAAGGTTGCTCTTTTCAAATCAAAGAAACAACCCACGTTGAAAGCACTCGCGAAACGTTTCAGAGTTTCTGATATGCAAATTCATCGCATAAAAACAGGCGAGAACTGGAGCCACGTAAAAGCATAAAAAAAAGCCCCGGTCGGGGCTTTTTTTATTTTTACTTGCTGTCTGTTTTTATTTTTCTATGATAACCATTTGCCAGCGCATTAAAGGGCAACGTTATAATCAAGATGTTATCTTCAATAGTCGAATGAATCCTGCTGATGTCAATATAGTAAGGCAAAGCATTATTATAAATTCCATAAGGCAGTTTCAAATCCTTTCCAGCAGCTGTCAGGTTCACAGCGTAATAAATAAATAACCTGTTATTGTTTACCTCTACCTCAATTGAAGCGGGATCAATGCTGGGAACATGAACGTGTAACTCCTGAGAATCTTCGCGCTGAACTTTAAGCACCTGAGGTTCCACCGTACCTCCATGTAATGTGTTCAAAACATCCACAGAAGTCAGTATATCTAATCTGTTTTCCATGTTTTTTCTCCTTTCTATTTCCATGTGACAACGACTATACCAAAGGAGACAGGGGTATAAAAAGGGGTAATGTCAGGTCAAAATGACATTATTTCGTTTCATAGTGGCTCAAAGTACTGACAGAAAGGACGCTATTTTTCAAGGATAGATATCGGAAAATCATTGCCGGTGATGTAACCGGTTGGATACTGCGCCTGTCCTCCGTATTGCTTAGTCAACTCAGGCACTCTCTCCTCCATATAAAATTTAAGTTCATTGACGGTAATCTTGCGGTCGCCATTATCAGCTTTACCATCCAAAGCTTCCAATAGCGCATAGGTAAAGACACCATGCTTTAAAGCTTCAAATTCCGTTGCAAGCTGCTTTGTACCACTGGACGCAATCATCACAACGCCAGAGCTACGGGCTAGTTGAACCATGGCTTTCTCATCTGTTGCCACCCCACGGGTACTGAACGATTTTACGGCACCGCCTGAGTGACATGCATCCATAAGGATGATCTGCTTCTGGGATTTTATTTGCGTTAAGAAATTCTTGATGTCGGTCGCGGAAATTCCCTTTGCATGAAGTTGCGCAGGATCGCCATAAAGTTTTGTGATATCAGTTGGCACCAGGTAATATTCCTCATTGTTCTCCTCATCCAACGTACCATGTCCCGCATAATAGAACATGAAGACATCTTCGGGCTTTGCACGGGCTATCATCGCTTTAAAACCTGTGGTAATATTTTCTTTGGTGGCTTCATCATCATAGATCTCCACTCTGTTTACCCCCTTGAATATACCTCTGCTTCTCTCATTAATTTTTTCAACAAATGAAAAGGCATCTGGCTGTGCATAGTTTAGATTGTATGATTCATTCTTATACTTGTTTATACCTACTGCAAGAATATGAAGTGTCGAGGTAGCAATAGCCTCTCCGGTATATTCAATAACAAGCTCATCGGCCCTGGATTCGATCTTTTGGAAGTTGACTACCTTCACACGAAACTCATTTGTTTCGTTTACCATTTCCACGGGATAGGTCTTGGATCTTTTTTGACCTTCACCTGTAGTTTTGACATCCTTATCGTTGATGATAAGTTTATCATTTTGATAGATGTTGACTTCCTTGATACCGCCACCACCATCATAAACATCTACAGTCAATGGTACCGTGCGCGCCTGGGTAAAATACTTCCCCTTGTCGTATCGCAGTAAGTCGGTAGCGCGAGTTGTAACAGTAATGTCGAAAAACCCTACCGAAGGCCGGTGTAGTTTACTTAGATCAAAGATCCGTTCTCCCGACTCTCGCAAAAGATCCTCCACTCGTTTTCCCTGCTTGAAACTATTAGCAAGGTCCGATGGTCTGTACAAGATCTCGAAATATTGTTCAGCGGCATAATAATCCGCCAGCTGATTTATTCCTCTGTTCACATGCCACCCAAAATATTGTCCGCCAGAAGACGAGCACGAAAAATATCCCTTTGGTGTCCAACAGACCCATTCGTTGTCGTCGGTGACAAAGAACGTTGCAAACGGAATGACTTGCTCACCCAATGTCTTGTACACTTCCTCGATGCCTTTGTAGGTTTTGTCACCTGAGCTTTTAAGGAATGCAATGACGTCGAGCCAGGCTTTTTTAGTCGGTTCTTTCGTCAGCGAATCGATAGGCAGTGAATTGAAATATGAAGCCCACTCCTCGCCTTCAAATGCTTGCCTGAGACTTGGCGCAAATCCGGTATCGGATAATTTCCAAAGTATGATCGACTGGTCTTCGCCTCCAGAAGCAAAATATTTTCCATCCGAGGTTACGGCAATTGATCGCACAGCTCCATAGTGCCCTACAAACTCTTTGCTCAGATAGCCATTTCTGTCGAACAACTTCAGCGAAAAGTCGCTTGCAACGATAACACTGCCGTCGGCCAGAGCGTGGTAATCCAAAATTCGTCCATCCTCGTTCTCAACGGTCTGGATCTTTTTGCCTTTTGGCAAGTCTAGCGTGTTAGGGCCTGTCTGGGAAATACCTTTCATTACGTCCTTCGCGGTTGGAACAGCCCCCGAGTTGCGACCGATGGTCAACGACTCAAAATTGAATGTAGTCTTGTACAGTGGCTTTTTGTCTTTGGAGCGTTCATTCGCAATGAACAGTTCCATTCCAGAGCCAAAGGTCAAATCCGTAATTGCATTGCCTTTTCCTTTAATCTTGCGCACAGTCAGGCCGTTGATTGGATTCCAGAGAATGATCTCATTATTTATACCGCCGGCAGATGCTACCACGTAATTGCCGTGCAACGACGGAGCAAAGGCGGCGCTGAATACTGTATTGTCGTGTCCTTTGAAGTCTGCAAATTTGTTACCCGCCGGGATCCCCCAGCTGGTTCCTTTACCAAACACATCGAGACCAGCCATTATTTTCGAGTCCGCAGAGAATGCTATGGCATTAATCGGATTTACCAAACCTTCAAACTCTTTTACTACGGTGCCGTCAGGCTTCCATACGATCAGCTCATTCTCGAAACTGCTGGATGCCAGGTAAGAGCCGTCGGGAGAGTAAACAATCTTGTCGACAACTCCCTTGTGCTTTTTGAATGTACGGGGAGTAGTCTTCATGCCTTTGTCAAGTGATGCAAGACCATAGACCAGCACGTCATTACTTTCGTGCGACACTGCCAGATCTTGTGTCAGGTTATTGAATGCTACGCATGAAACCGGGGAGGGAATGGGGATCGTCGTTACAACGGATAGCTTGGACGCAGGCTCAACTTTCCAAATCTTCACTAGTTTGTCTGCTCCCCCACTGGCGAGGTATTTACCTGATCCGCTAAAGCTAAGACTGTTGATCACATCATTATGTCCGACAGCAGTGCTTACCTGGGTGCCCTTCTCGAGATTGATAATGATGATATAATTTTCGGTCTCTACCGTGGCCTGATATCCGGCAGCAGCAAGCAACTTTCCATCCGGTGATAAGGCTGCTGCGTAAAACATGCCTTCAGGTCCATCTCCAATCTGAGATTCGAATTTTCTAACCATCGCGCCAGTCTCAGCATTCCACACTCGGATCGTTTTATCCTCGGAAACAGAAATTATCTGCTGGCCGTCGGGTGTAAAAAGTACCTTGTGAATTTTTGCTGAATGTCCAAGTGGATTAACCACAATACGGGGTGCCTGAGCCCACAAGGGCAAACTCACAATAAGCAAAATACAAATGTGAACTACCTGGCTGATGCGCATAGACTGGAGGGCTAATATTTTAGATAAACTGATTTGCGCTAGAAAGGAATTTTGTGACTCTTTCCTTTGTTTCGAACAGTTATTGCGGCTCGTTGATTGTTTTCGTGCGCTGCGTACCAGAAAAGCAAGCTGTGAAACAGGTTTAAAGTACCAAAAACCGTGAACATTTTAAATTAGGGCTGTTTAACAAATGTATGTCACGGCTTTCCCTGCTACCGATAAGTCTGTGCGTTATGGGTACGGAAGTAATATCGAAAGGAGTTTTGTAAGATTTTCCGGTTTTGGCCGTTAGTGTAAATCAGCCTTAAACATGGCCTAATCCCGATTTTTATTTGATAATTGTGAAAATTTGAAATTATGAGTTTTAAGAAGGTGCCAATGTTTTTTGTTCTGTGTCTAACCCTAGGCTTTGAGGCGGCTTTCGGGCAATCGGAATCGGATAGCCTGTTAGATAGTGGTGTAGCACGCGACTGGTTTTTGCGCGATCCTGATACTGAAAAATTTGAGGGCACAAGCACAGAAAAGGCCTACGAAACCCTCCTAAAGGGAAAACCATCCAGAAAAATAAGGGTAGCAGTAATAGATTCGGGCATCGACGTGGATCATGAGGACCTGACAAATATTATCTGGACCAACAGTGCTGAAATTCCTGACAATGGTATTGATGACGACAAGAACGGCTATATCGATGATATTCATGGATGGAATTTTATTGGAGGGAAAGACAGTTCGGTGAACAGAGACACGTACGAACTTACTCGCGAATACGTGAGATTGAAACCCCGGTTCGAGAATGCAAACGAAAAGAAAATCAAGAAGAAAGATAAAGACGACTATGCACTATGGCAAAAAGTAAAGGTCGCATTTGAAAAGGAAGTGGCTTCAAACAAAGAGCAATTAGAATTATTTAGCCAGCAGTATGACTTGTACAATCAAGGGCTGGGCACCTTAGCATTTTGTGATAGTATTCTAAGAAAGAGTCTCAACATTGATTCAATCTCCAAATCATCCCTGGCTCAGATTAATCCTACAAACGACACTGTGCGATTTGCAAAAGAAACTCTGGTCAATGTGTTACAAAATGTAGAGGGTGATATACTAGTGAGCGATTTCCTCGAGGAATTAGAAGCGTACCTTGTTCAACTCAAAGAGGGAGTAGATCACTTTAAGGCAGCAGTCGAATATGGATATAACCCAGAATATAATTCACGGATTATCGTGGGAGATAATCCGGATGATCCGAATGAAAAAAATTACGGCAACAACGACGTCAAAGGCGGGGAGCCAAAGCATGGTACTCATGTCGCCGGGATTATCGGAGCGAATCGCAAAAATGACATCGGCGTAAAAGGTATTGCAGACAATGTCGAAATCATTGCAATCAGAGTTGTACCACCTAATGGCGACGAACGCGATAAAGACATCGCAAACGGGATCATGTATGCAGTTGACAATGGTGCAAAAATTATCAACATGAGTTTTGGTAAAGATTATTCGCCGCATAAAGAGGTCGTCGATAAGGCGGTAAAATATGCGGAAGACAAAGGCGTCATATTGATGCACGGTTCAGGAAACGACGGCGAGAATCTGGATACCACATCACAGTTTCCCACTAGACATTACAAAAACAAAAAAATGTCGCGTACCTGGATGGAGATTGGCGCATCCACATGGGAGAAGGATAGCAGCTTCGTCGCGTCTTTCTCCAACTACGGAAAGAAAACAGTAGATCTATTTGCGCCGGGCGTTGAGATATATTCTACCGTTCCCAATAACGAATACGAAGGGCTACAGGGAACCAGTATGGCATGCCCAATCGTAACCGGCGTCGCAGCGCTGATTTGGGCTTACTTTCCAGATCTGACTGCAGAACAGGTCAAGGATATCATTAATCAGTCGACCCGGAAATACGATGGCCTAAAAGTAGTACAACCTGGAACAGGTGACACAGTACCGTTTAGTCAACTTAGCATTACCGGAGGAATGGTGAACGCCTATGAAGCCGTGAAGCTTGCGATGAGTTATGCCCAGTCGGGGCAGAAACAATAACAACTCTAAAATTTTTGCCGAACTAGCCGGGGTCGTGCTTCCGGCCAACACGGCGTGTATTCATACCGTTACATCCTGTTCAATAATCTCGCAGGCAATTATCGCGAACTCTTTTAACATCACCGAAACTTCCAATCATAGTTCAACTCCCCTGAGCTGCGGGATAAAAACAATCAATAATTACCATTACACCTACCGCATAAGAATGTAACCCGGATCAAAAAGCTTACAACGGCCGTTTTAGGCGTCGTAAAAAATCAGCCTTACAGGGTGTTACACAGGTCTATGTTGAACTGTAGCTTTTCCTAATAATGGAAGCTGCATGACACTCACGTTACGGTGGTATTTTTTTCTTTTCATTTCCATTCTAACTCAGTCAGCATATGCTACCGAAACGAAAGCCGGGTTCTTCCTTCCCGACGATGTATCCGAAGTTACGTTTAGGTATAAGAGCATAGACAGTTTTGTGATTCTTCCTGTAATCATTAATGACACAATCAAAGTCAATCTAATTCTCGATACAGGCTGCCGGAACCTGGTGCTTTTCGGAAAAAGATTTCAAAAGCTTTTTAATAAAGAGCCTGATAAAAGGGTACAGTTTTCCGGACTTGGGAATGGAGAGGCGGTTTCCGGGAGGCTATCCCTGAACAATAAAGTCTCGATATCGACCGTCATCGGAGAGAAAATCCCGATAGTATTAATACCGCGTCAGAATGTTTTCGCATCCTATCCTAACGTGCACGGTGTGATTGGTTATGACATCTTTCTCAAGTTTGAAATTGAACTCAATCCGCGAAAGCAACTTATCACGTTTCGTCCGGCCGATACTGCTATCTTAGGTAACGAGTATCAAAAGATTCCCATTCGAATTGAGGATTCCCGGCCGATAGTTTGTTCAAAACTATTTTTTGCAGGTAGCCAACCCGAGATGTGCGACCTCATGATCGACACCGGTTCCTCTCTAGGCTTGCTTATAAAGACCACCGATATTAAGAAACTTCAAAAACACGCTAACAAAATCAAGCTTGGGCGGGGTTTTAATGGATCGGTTATGGGTGTGAAGGCGCCAGCAGAAAAACTCTTGTTAGAAACCTTTGAAGTCACTGTACTGGATGTAAGCATAACGCAATCTTCCTGGCAAAACCATGCATCCGTGGGCATGGAAATAATTAAAGATTACGCTATCGTCTTAAATTATTGTCAGTCCTATGCGGGGTTTAGAAGGCTATTATGACTTTAGAACTGTTTTCTTAGTCGCTTTCTTTCTGATCTTCATATTAATTATTTCAACGCCGAGGGCAAATGCCATCGCGAAGTAGATATACCCTTTGGGCACGTGCACATGGAGTCCTTCAACCACCAGTATTAGTCCAATCATCATCAGAAACGAGATAGCTAATATTTTCATTGCAGGATGATTATTGATAAACGTGCTGATCTTTTTCGCAAAAATCAACATTACACCAAGGGAAATTACTATTGCTATCACGATGATCAAGACATTTTCTACCAATCCAACAGCAGTAAGAATCGAATCTAACGAGAATACCAGATCGAGCAACACGATTTGAAACAGAGCACCTCCAAATGTTACAACTTTGACATTTCGTTCTTCGTGAGAACCCTCAAGTTTTGCGTGCATTTCGGAAACACTTTTCGCGAGGAGGAACAGCCCGCCGACAATCAATATCAAATCGCGATAGCTCAACGTGAAATCCCTGATAGTAAAGATTGGCGCCGTCAATCCGATAATCCAGTTAATTGCTAAGAGTAATAGAATTCGGACTACCAACGCCAGCGTGATACCGATATTCCGCGCTTTGCCCTGCTGGGCTTCCGGAAGCCGATTGCTGACGATAGAAATGAAAACGATGTTGTCTATCCCTAATACGATCTCAAGAAAAGTTAGGGTGATTAGACTTATAAGTGCTTCCGGAGAAAATATGTCCATTTGTTAATTGTTTTGTTGTTGTGCCTTCTTTTCCTGTTTCCTGAAATACCCTCGGAACAAAAAGTTATGGCGCATCGCCTCCATGTTTTGATCCAACTTTGCTGAAGCAGACCTGGCATTATTCAAAGTCTTTCGCAACTTATTCGCAAACGAACTGTCTGCCAGCAGCACGCCTATAGCGTTGTTCTCATCGTTAAACTTATCAATAACCTCTTTCAAATCTTCAGACATCTCCTTAGCGTTCGTCCCCACGAGTGCAACATTTGTTAAAGCGCTGTCAAATGTTTCAGCGTAGGTTGAATCCTTGATCAGTTTAGTAACAAGCCCCTCGCCGTTATTAATTTCAGAAACAAGTTTTTTCAAGTCAGCTGTAGCCTGACTTGTATTTTGACTTGCCAACCGAAGCGAGCTAATGGTTGCCCTTAGATCTTCGGATAGCTCCCCTTCATTCAATAACTCGCCCACAACACCCTGACCCTTGGTAATTTTATCAGCAATCAATTTTAGGTCGTCGGTTAATGACCGGGTATTCGATCCAACATCTTTCGCAATATTAATAAGATCTTGCGTATCTGTTGGCGATAGAGAATTAATTGTGTCATTATCATTGATGGGTTCTGGAGCAGAACCGGGTCGCACAATTACAATCTTATTTCCAACCAAACCATCGGAACCAATAAAGGCAGTAGCATCTTTTCTGATAAAATCGTTTTGCTTATCTTTTAAAGAAAGGCTAACAACAACTTTTCCCTCGCTGATTATCCTCACACTCTTAACGGTTCCGATCTTAACGCCCGACAGCCATACATTGTCGCCCTCGGTCAGACCTTCGACGTTTTTGAAAACTGCCGACACGGTAAATGTCTTATTAAAAACATTTCGCTCACTGCCAATATAGAATACGGACGCAAGGAATAATGCAATACCCGTTAGTACGAAAATACCCAGCTTTATATTTTGTCTATATTCTTTCGGTTCCATAATTATGATTTTAATAAATGAAAAATTCTTTTAGCTCAGGATCATCACTCTTCTTTAGGTCTTCAAAGGTTCCTTCTATTTTATTATAACCACCAAATAGCGCTATGATCCGGTCTGAAGTATGGCGTGCGCAGCTGATATCGTGCGTGATAATTATCGAGGCCGTACTGTATTTATCCCGCACTTCCATTATCAGGTCGTTGATTTCACCCGAGGTAACAGGATCAAGTCCGGCCGTCGGTTCATCATACAGCATGATCTTTGGCTTCAAAATCAGCGTACGGGCAATCCCAACTCGCTTCTTCATGCCTCCGGAAAGTTCAGCCGGTGTCTTGTTGATTGCCTCCTCCAACCCGACATCTTTCAGTGCATCTCTAACGAGGGTATCCAGCTCATGACGATCATAAATTCCACGGTTTCTTTTTAATGGGAACTCTAAATTTTCTCTTACAGTCATAGAATCATACAGCGCGCTGCCTTGAAAAGAGAATCCCACCTGCTGCCTCAGTTCGTCAAGTTCTTTGTGATGTAAAGACGGAACATCATAACCAAGAACATTAATCTCACCTGAATCGGGTTTGAGCAACCCTACCATACATTTTATTAGCACCGACTTGCCGGTACCTGATCTACCGAGGATTACTAAGTTTTCGCGATCGTACAGATCCAGGTTCACGTCCCGCAGAACTTTAATATCCCCGAAGCTTTTCTCCAGGTTCCTGATCTCGACGACCTTTTCAGCGTTTTTCGTATAACTGCTGTTCTCAATAGAAGTTTTCGTCATCATCGTCTGAAAAGATTTATCACCTGAAGCGAAACTAAATCAAGAATAAAAATGGAAATCATCGACGCAACGACCGCGATATTGGCCGCTTTGCCGACGCCGGTGGTACCCTTGTCTGAATGGTATCCGGCATAACAGCCAATGATACCAATTGCGAATCCGAAGAATGCAGATTTTATTAAGGAAGAAAAGATGTCTAAGTAAGTAATGGATTCTGCAACTTCCGTGAAGTACAATAGGAAGCTGGATTTATTTATCATATTGACCATAAAGAACGATCCTAAAAGCCCGACGATGTCGGTGTAAACTACTAGGATAGGAACCATCAACGTGGTGGCTACTACTCGCGTGACAACCAGGTATGAGAATGGCCTTGTACCCGACACCTCCATGGCATCTATCTGTTCAGAAACCTGCATACTTCCCAATTCTGCGCCGATGTTTGAACCAAGCTTACCAGCGCAGATGAGCCCGGTGATCAATGGTCCGAGCGATCTTATTACCGCCTGTGATACAAGGGACGGCAGCCAGGATTCCGCTCCGAAAGACTGTAGTGATGGGGTCGATTGTTTGGTAAATACAATTCCCGCGATGAATGCTGTAAAGGTTATAAGAAACCATGACTTATTTCCCATTGAGAAACATTGTCGCAGGATCTCCCTCCCTTCATATGGCGGAAACAAAGCTTCCTTCAAGAACCGTCGGATAAATCTATAGATGTCGGCAACGTTCGTAAGAAAGTTCTTAAGGCTCATTAATATTTAAATTTCCATTAGCCTTATAGAAATTACGTGCCATCTCTTCCGCGTATATGCTATGCGTAAAAAAGCTACCGTATCATGCTGAAGGAAACTCTTATGTGGAAATGTCTACACACCTGGCTTAGGGACAACATTCTACGATTTAGGATGAGTCAGCTTCTTCTTACGGCTATGATATTCGCTCGCTTCGTCGAGGGAGTGGGAACTATGGAGATCATTTTCTTTCTCTGCAAGGTCAGACAATTTGATGTAGAACTTCTTCAATACCATCAACTCCTCTTCAGTTAAATCTTCAATGTCGATTAACCTGTTGCTCGCCAATTCCTGACAAGCAATCAACTCATTGAGTTTTAATTGTACAGCAAGAGTATCCTTGTTCTGCGATTGCTGAATGATAAACACCATCAGAAATGTAATTATCGTGGTCCCTGTGTTAATGATTAGCTGCCAGGTATCTGAGTAATCGAAAAACGGTCCGCAGATTGCCCAAATAATAATCAATGTGAATGCTAGGATAGATGTCACTGGCCGTCCTGCCATTCTGGTAACAGTAGATGAGATTCTGTCGAAAATTGTTGATTTGCTGTGTGGAGTCCTTTTACTGGGAATATTAGAACCCTTTCTATTAGCCCCATTGTTTTTCTTTTTCATGGCGTGATTGTTTGCCAGATGGGGTGCAATTTCTATGCGAGTGTATTGAGGGTTAGATTCGCCTCAATATTTTCATTAGAACCTTTTCTTCCTGCGTAAGATCGCTATGATCATCAGGTCTCTCTATTGACTCAAGTTCCTTTAGGTAGCGCTGGAGATTATCTTCTTCATACAGCCGAATGATCTCCGGGTGTACATAGTACTTTTTACAAATTGTGCGGGTATTACCAAGTTTTGAGCTCACCTCATCTAATGCTGACACAATGTTTCTCTTTTTTTCAGTCTGGGTTTGGGCTTTCCCCAAAGCCTTAAAAGAGCTGAGTATTGATAATGTTCCAGCCCAGGTACGAAAATCCTTTGCTGAGAAATCTTTTCCCGTTGCTTCGCGAATGTAATTGTTGATCATACCGGAGTCTATGGTATTTCTGACTCCATTTTCATCAATATATTGAAACAACTCCTTTCCAGGAATGTCTTTGCAGGCCTGAACGATTTTTGCCAGACGTTTATTTTTCAAAGTAACTGAGTGATAAACGCCTTTTTTACCTTTAAAAGAAAATTTAAGGGTAGCTCCATTAATATCAACGTGGCCGTCCTTTAAGGTAGTAAGGCCGTACGATCCATACAGCTTTTCATATTCACTGTTTCCGATTCGAATAAAAGTTCGCTCCATAAGGCTCACTACGGTAGCTAACACCTTTTCCTTCGAGAGATTGGAATGCGATATATCATCCTCCATTTTTTTCCTCATTTGCGGGAGCACTTTACCAAATTCATAAAGTCTATGGAATTTGGTTTGATTGCGTACAGCGTTCCAGTTAGGATGATATTTGTACTGCTTACGATTTTTGATATCGTACCCGGTAACCTGTATATGGCCGTTGATGTTAGGACAAATCCAAACGCGCGTCCATGCGGGTGGAATAACCAGCTTTTTTATCCGAAGAAGAATATCCTTGTCTTTAACAGCTACACCATTATAGATGTACCTAAAACCTGTACCATGCTTCTCGCGCAGAATACCCGGACTTCCGTCAGTGACGTATTCCAGGCTTGCAATCGCAGCCGTGCGCTTATAATTCCGATGCATTCTGATCGACTCAATACGGGTTATTTGCACAGGGTTTCGGATCTATTGAATAAATGTTAACACTTAATATTAAGGTTATTATTAAATGAAACCAATATCGCAAACATCGAGGTCGCTAAAGTGAAGCAAGAGGAGATCACCATAACCCAATCATTGTTGAGATAACTATAACATAACTGGTTAAATGTGACAACGGGAAATTCTTGGGGAGTACCTGCTGAGCGCAACTTGCGAGAGGCCAACTTTACAGCGGAAAACATATGTAGGGGGCGTTAACAGTGGTTTTTGGTTCTTTTGCGACGATCCTATTTTTTTGTTTTTTGGATATCTTCTACCTCACGTATGAAATTGTTGATTTTTACATCGGCATATGCGCCATAGGCATCGACCAGAATGCCCTTTCTACCATCGATCGTTTCGATCCAATATAGGATTGAATTGTCTTGCGGATCTGAGTACCCCTCGAACCGGTGAAAGTTGGGAATATGGATATCAGCAGCAGGATAGTACTTACTTTCCATCTCATCCGTAAGGCCACGGCTGGTGATTTTGAAGTTTTCAGTATATCCCTGTTTGAGAGCGTAGTTTATCTTTTCAGATAGTGTCGGCATCTTTTCAGTTGAATCGAATTCGTCGCGGTCGTTCACGGTTGCTTTCATAAAATTCTTTTTTCAATACTGTTTTAAAAATCCTGCCAAACTTTAAAACCGCTGCTTTCTACACAAAAAAGGCGTGGAAATGTAGAATCACTACCACAAGATTTGGCCGTTGGTGCAATTGTCTACATCATGTTCCGACACAAAAAAAGTTTATCGATGCAACAACATAAAAAAAGCCACCCGTTATGAGTGGCTTCCTTGGCAGGTATAGGTATTACATCAAGCTTCTTCTTCATCTACTTCGCAAGCGAGCAGATTAATTTTTTCAGCAAGTTCGGTAAGCTTGACATCAGTCTCTGCTTCTTCGTCTTTAATTTCTTCAAGTATTTCCGCGCATTGAGTCATACCCAGTACGTTGGCCATGGTGCGCAGTGTTCCATAAGCAGAAATTTCATAGTGCTCAACCTTCTGAGCGGCACCAATCAAAGCAGCATCGCGGGCATGTCCTTCTTCATATTCTTCAATTTGCTCCTCACCTTCTTTGATAAGTCCTTCCATAGCTTCACATTTTTTAGCAACTGCCTTTTTCCCAAGCAGCTCGAAGCACTTTTCTACTTTTTCAATTTGAGCGTCCGTCTCTTGCTGATGAGTGTCGAATGCGTCTTTCAATTCTTCATTGTAAGCTGCCTTTGATAGTTTACCGAGTGCTTTTGAAAGGTGTTTTTCTGCCCAATAGATATCCTTCAAAGTAGCTTCGAAAATATCCTCAAGTGTTTCCTTATTTTTTGAACTACGGCTTTTTGCAGTCTTTGATGCACTGGTCGTGGATGAGGCTGATTTAGTTTTCATCTTTTTTTATTTAATGGTTAACAATACATTTGGTAAGTGGACGCATGACCAAAAACATACCAGCGCTACGTTCTATAAAAAACAAGCAAAAGGCTTTAATCTCTGAGGTGAATTTTCTACATCTGAGCATAGTGCTACCCATCATGCGTTAACGATTTCACCTCCGTTCGGATGTAGAATCTGCCCAGTGATATATGATGCCTCATCACTTGCAAGGAACACGTAGGCATAGGCAATTTCAACAGGGTCGGCTGCTCGCTTTAGGGGTGTATCTGATCCAAAAGTTGCAACGTGTTTCCCGCTAAAAGTACTTGGAATCAAAGGCGTCCACACCGGGCCCGGTGCTACCCCGTTAACTCTTATTCCCTTGTCAGCGAAATACGCTGCAAGCGATCGGACCATTGATACTATTGCTCCCTTGGTGGCGGAATAATCAATAAGATGTGAGCTCCCGCGATAGGCCGTAACGGAAGTGGTATTGATAATTGCAGCACCCTTACGGAGGTGTTTCTCAGCAGCTTTAATCAAATAGAATTGAGAAAAGACATTTACCTCAAATGTTTTTGTAAACTGGCGTGTGGTGATTTGAGACAACTTTTTTTGTGGAGCCTGAATAGCTGCGTTATTAATAAGGATATCTATCTTGCCCCACTCACTTATTACGGTCCTCACAATTTTTTTGCAATGAGCTTCGTCGCTAATATCGCCAGCAATTAACAAGCATTCACCACCTAGTTCTTTAATCCTTTTGGCCGTATCTTTCGCATCGCGATGGTCTTTATGATAAGCGATACACACTTGAGCGCCTTCCTTCACAAACGCTATCGCAACAGCTCGGCCTATGCCGCTGTCACCGCCCGTTATTATCGCCACCTTACCTTCCAGCCGCTGATATTTTTTTTCTTTTTCATAGACCGGCTCAGGACGCATCTTCGCTTCCTTCCCCTGGGTTGATCTTACAACCTGGGAAGGTCTTAATTTTCTTTTGGGGCTAGATTTCTGCATATTACTTCAGTGTCATTCTATCGTGCTCTCCGACGGATGGTTGCGTTCCGATCACAGCCGAGGAAAGCATTTTGATATAGGTTAAAATTTTGCTGTCATCGTTTGCCCAATATTCGATACCGATGGGCCGAACGGCAAGCAATGCAAGCGTTGGATCCTTCAATCCTTTTGGGAACCACGCCTTAACAAAAGGATTGAATAATTCTTTCATTCGATGAGGGTCGAATTCAAGATGTGCCAACCCCTCCATGGTAAGGTAAATACTGTCACTTTCGTTTAGGTATATAAGCTGAACCGTAGGGTCTCGCTGAATGTCTTCCGCTTTCCACGAATCCTTTGACGTAAAAAACCATATCCTTCCATCGTCGTCAATATCTACATGTGACATTGGACGAAATTTCATAAATCCATCTTCCGATGTACCCAGCATACAAACCCTCGAGCGGCTAACGAGCTCTTTGATCTTTTCTATCTGATTCGGTTCCATAAATTTTTCATTAATTAATCTTTCAGCTTTCACGTATCATACATATTTGTACCATATGCGCCTTAGCTCACTGAAATTGCACTAAATGTTATGCCATTTATGTGACACGAAAGAATTGCTATCAACAAATGGGCAAACAACGCATGCCCTACATTACTGCGTTTTGAAAGAAAGTGGAATACTATAAATCAGGAGATATTGGAGAATGCAAGCGAATTAAGAGATCCTTCTAACGAGGTTGCCGTTAATAGAATAACGGCAACACTTGTTTAACTACTATGCAACTAACACAACACATTTGTGGACTTTAAGCGTCACTGTCCCAACTCCCCATTTTTAGCTGCCCTTTTCATTTCCTTATTAGCATAAATTGCCACTTCAACTCGTCTATTCTTTTGTTTCCCGGCTTCACTATCATTAGAATCCAGTGGTTGACTTTCACCATATCCTTTTGTAGTAATGCGTGGATCAGCAACACCCTGCGTTTCCAAAAACTTCTCTACGGCCGCTGCCCGGTTTTCGGATAATTTTTGATTATACGATTCATCACCAGTTGCGTCGGTGTGCCCCTCGATGAGAATATTGGTGTCATCATATTTCTGTAATGTCCCGGAAAGTTTCGTCAAATTAGTTTTTGTATCCTCCCGCAGGTTGTACGAATCGAAATCAAATACCAGCCCTGACTCAAAAGTTATAAGTATCCCTTCTCCTACACGCTCCACAGTTGCACCCTCTAAGTCACGCCTGAGCTCCTCAGCTTGCTTATCCATATGTCGACCGATCAAAGCACCGGCAGCACCACCAACGGTAGCACCGATTATTGCACCGACCACAGTATTATCAGAGCGGTGACCGATAGCGCCACCGATGGCACCACCAACGCCCGCACCGATAGCTCCGCCTTTGGTTGTTTTACTTGCGTTACATCCTACAAGCATTGGAAAGACTAGTGCGAGGATCACCGCTAGTGTCAGAATATTTTTTATAATTCCCGTTTTCATAAATCTATTTGTCGTTGTCGTTGTCCAAATCGCCATCATTATCATTTCTTAAAGAAAGATCTATGCGTTCCCCAAGTTTTTCAAATTCCAGTTTTATCTCTGCAGCTGTATTCCGTGCAGACTGTTGGATATCATCCCACTTCTCGTCTGAAGAGTTCGAGATTTGATCTAATTCTGTTTGTACTTTATCTCTTTGTTGCGTCAGACGATTTTTTAGATCATCAAGATCTTTCCGGGCGTCTATCTCACCCTCTTCCAGCTCTTTGGATACCTTATCCAGCTGATTATTTATTTCATCACGAAGTTTCCGAAGGTCTTGAGCAACCTCGGCCTTTTCATCTTTAATCTCTTTCACAATTTCTTCCTGCGTATCGCTGAGCCGGTTCTCGGATGAGCGTGTACATTGGGTCAAGGCTACAGCAGTTAGTAGTGCCACTGACGTTATAAGCGTTTTCATGTTGAATAATTTTGTTTGAAAGTTGTTTAGTATTCAGGTAGCATTACCTAAACACCACCTTGCAATATTGACAGCGCCATCTTTCGATGGCGCTTAGTCAAATAAATTGCATAGAGGCTCTGATTAAATTCGTTCGATCTCGTCTCTGATTTCTTCTTTGGTTTTGCCTAACTTCTTTTGAAGTCGACCATACAATTCATCCTCTTTGCCTTCTGCAAAAGTGAGGTCATCATCAGTGAGATCTCCGTATTTTTGTTTTAGCTTTCCTTTTATTTCATTCCAGGTGCCTTTCGTTGTGAGCTTGTTCATAAACTTTAAATTTTAATTTAAATTGATTGACTATTAAACTTTAATCTTCTCGCTTGTATAGTCGGTCTTTTGTTTAGCTTCTTTCGCCATCTGATCGATCTTCGTGTTAAATTGTTCTTTGAGCTTATCGATCGATTCGTTAACCGTTCCTACCAAATTGTCTTTTAGTTTGACTGAACCGTCAACAAGCTTTTGGCGCGTTCTGCTTCCTTCGCTAGGTGCCAGCAACATTCCGATTGCGATACCTACGGCTGCCCCTGCTATAAAGCCTCCAATTAGGTTTTTGGGATCATTAGTGAGATTCATAAGTTTTAGAGTTTTAGTTTGTTTCAATAATTAGCGATGCTTCTAAATGGAGAAAACATTATGCCAGTCTTCCAGAAAAATCAAATGGCCTTTTTTCAAAAGTTGGATTGCTCCCACGTGCAACAATCTCCCCATCCCTGGCCAGTATAGCTACAAGTCACGATCACAAAATCATTTCCAGCGAAAATCGATTGAGGGCAATTTGTGGAGAATCTGATAGAAGGTCGTGGACAATCCTCCACAATAAAAGTAAGGCACCCACGCTTTTTAAACCGAAAATCAAGTTTTTAGTCTGGTATGAGATTCATAATACGAGGGAAAGACTAAACCAAACTTTTATATGACATCCACGACAAACTACTTATCCATGGAAGAACTCGCAGTGAGGTTTTTTGGAGAAATTAAAAATGAACTTGGGTTTACATCAACTCGGAAAATCGTATTTCTTGTGCGCGCTGTCATCGCACAGTTAAGAAGGAATTTATCACACGAGCAAATCAATAACGTAATTCAAAAAATGCCGTCACTGTTCCAATTACTTTTTATAAGCAATTGGAAATACGATGAAAAAAATACTACAATAAACCATCTGGATGAAATTGTCGAAGGCGTATATGAGCAAGGACGGCAACCGCTATTTGCATCCGAAATCGAAACCCTGAATGCAGTAATTATCGTGCTGCGAAAACTGGACAAATTTTTCCGGCTAATGGGTCTTGATATTCTTCACTATTCATTGAAACAGGAACTTAAACAGGTCGCAATTGGGGATGCTGCATAGTATTCTCATTAATTAATTTTACTAACAATAATTCTAACCATTAAACTTAAAGCCTATGTTACGCTGGACTGTCACCTTTCTAATCATTGCAATAGTTGCCGCTATCTTCGGTTTCGGAGGCATAGCCGAAGGCGCTGCTTCAATTGCCAAAGTTTTATTCTTTATCTTTTTAGTACTTTTTGTACTATCACTAGTATTTGGCGCTAGCATCTTTAAGAGGTGACGATAAAGGATAAAAATGAATCCCGGTTTTGAAATAGGGCCGGGATTTTTTATTTAAAAAAAAACGTATTACCGAAAATATCAAAACATCAAAAAACTTGACGTCCTTATTAAGATAGGACCTTTTAAATTGCAAGATGAATTTCCAAGGAAAGCCCAAAAGATACCTGATTATCATTCTGAAAGTGATCGGGTGGGCCGTTATCTCCGTCTTTGGGCTTTTGATTATTCTATCCCTCGCCATACAAATTCCCTATGTTCAGAATAAACTGACTCAAAGTGCGATCAACTTTGTGGAGGATAAGATTGGAACTGATGTGAACCTTGAAAGGATAAGCCTTTCTATTCCGAAAAAGATCGTTTTAACCGGGCTTTACCTTGAGGACCAGAAACGCGATACTCTATTGTACGCCGGTGAACTAGCAATCAATACCGATCTTTGGAAGTTAACAAAACAAACTATTCAGCTCAACGATATTGAGCTATCAGATTTTCAAGCGTCTGTTTCCCGTTCCAAGCGCGACAGCTCATTTAATTTTGATTATATCGTTAAGGCCTTTGCGGGTGATTCTTCAGCAGCTCCCGACACTACAAAAGCGGCCTGGAAATTTTCAGTGGGAAATGTGGTGCTGGAAAACATACGCCTGTTGTTTTCAGACCAGTTGATGGGTAATGACGTCAGTCTGCGAGTCGGCGCCCTGGATCTGGCCATGGAGGAACTGGATCTTGAGAAATCAATTTATAAGGTTGATGAAATAAGGCTAGACAACGTCAACGCCAACATAGTACAAAGCAAGGTTGAGCCAGACACTGTTGTTATTGTTCCCGACTCTGCCAGCCAGGAAATAGCGCTTGACATTGGCTTAAATAAGATCGAGGTAAACAATATAAAGGCATTATACAACCACCAGGGTACCGGCCAGGTTCTTTCTTTGGATCTCGGGACCCTTATCGTGGAAGGAGACAATATGGACCTGAAAAATCGTTCGATCGATCTTAGCACAATCAGCCTTCAAAATACGTTTCTAACATTCCATCAGATGGCAGGTTTTCAAAAACCTCAAAGTGTTGCCGACACATCAAACACCGACTCGTCAGGTGACACTTGGCATATAAAATTGGCAGCACTAGATCTCGACAACAATAGCATACAATACCATGATTTCGACAAACCCTTCCTGAGGAGTCAATTTGATAGTAATCACATCTGGATCACCAACTTATCAACTAAAGCAAGCGATCTCCAATGGGCGGGCAACACCGCGCAGGCAGAACTGGAGAATTTTTCCTTTAAAGACAAAAGCGGTGTAGCAATCGAGTCGTTCTCGGTCGGCCTCTTACTTAACGACTCTGTTGCCGAAGTTCGCGATCTCCATCTCAAATCCTCCAACAGCAAAATTGATCTCAATGCAAAAGCAAAATATCCGTCGTTAAAAAATATTTCTGAAACATATCAGGACGCAGTGGTTGACCTGAACTTCAACGAGTCCATTATTGGATTGAGAGATGTTCAACTTTTCGCCGCGCCTATGTTGGATAGTCTTCCCATCAACCTTCCTGGCGACATGACAATCTCCATCGATACGGAGATTCAGGGCGCCTTACGCGAACTAGGCATCAAACATTTACAAGTAAGTACATTGCGTGAAACTGTTTTGAATGGTAGCGGTATTGTACGCCTGGTGAACAATCAATCTCCTGCGATGAGCATTGATTTAAATAAATTTTACACAACGAAGTCGGACATTAACACTATACTACCCGATACGTTGATACCATCGTCAATAGAATTACCTGACTGGATTAGCCTATCCGGTAAGATCAATGGAACGGTACAATCCCCCTCAGTAAACACAATTGTAAGAACGAGCATAGGACAAATTGATTTGGTGGCAGACTTAGACCGAAATGAGCGCACCGGAAGCAGCCGATACAATGGATCGTTGAATGTTACCCAGCTACAAACTGGCAAGTTGCTGAAGAACGAGGAGATGTATGGTCCGCTCACCCTTTCCTTAAAAGTAAATGGCTCTGGTCTGTCAATGGAGGATTTAAATACTATAGTCGATCTGGATATAAAGAGTTTCACATACCAAGGGTACCATTACCAGGATTTTCGCATGGATGGATCGTTGAAGAAATACTTTTTTTCCGGGTCAGCTGAGATTGCGGATAAGAATCTTGACCTCACGCTGGAGGGTGATTTGGACTACAACGAAGACATTCCAAAATATCAACTTGAATTGGATCTGAAGAATGCCGATTTCCAGGCCCTTAATTTTTCGCAAAGGCCGCTCAAAGCCCGAGGCAAGTTGGAGGTAGATCTTGCAACCTCAGACTTCAAGCTTATCAATGGAGATCTTGGGATACGAAAATTTGCAATCTTCAACGGTGAGGATATGTACGCTGTTGATTCGCTTCTGTTTGCATCAATTGACCAAAAGGGTAAAAGTGAAATCAAGCTTCGGTCCGACATCATAGATGGAAACTTCGCAGGTACGATCAATTTATACAGCTTACCCGAGGTAATTAAAAGACATTTCAATCAATATTTTTCACTTCAGGATACCGCCTTCGATAAGCCGGTTGGCCCGCAGGATTTCGAATTTGACCTGACGATAAAAGACACTGACCTCATTACTGAAATCTTAATTCCCGAACTTGATCCATTTACACCTGGTGAAATCACTGGTCAATTTGATAGCCAGGCAGAAAAAATGGACCTCCGCATCGGATTGTCTAATATTAGGTACTCGGGCATCGGAACAGATTCGATCACCTTTAATCTGACATCCGACAAGCAACGGTTAGACTATTTGCTATCCGTTAGAAAAATTGCAAAAGACTCACTCGGACTCGAAGCTCTGCAATTGCGCGGTCATCTCGCGAATGACTCTATCCGCACCAAATTGGTTATACTCGATTCGCTCCAAAAGGACAAGTACGTTCTCGGCGGAGTTTTTTATAGTCTTGAAGATGTATTTCAATTTAAATTCCTGCAAGATGAGGTAGTGATGAACTACGCACCCTGGACAGTTCCAGGCGACAATTCAATCCAATTTACTTCCGCCGGTTTAAGAGCCAACAATTTCTCGATCACTAATATAAATGAGATGATTGGACTTGAGACGAGCAATGATGCTGATTCAATAGTTTCCATTCTGTTTAAAGATTTAAACTTACAGAACATTTCAAACCTTGTGGAGGGAGTTACGCCTTTCGATGGGCTGGCAAATGGAAATGTAAATCTGATGTCTTCAAAATCGGGAGCTTTCAACACGAGGTTAACGGTAGAAAGACTCAAGATCCTGGATCAGACCTGGGGGGACCTTGCACTGGCGTTGGGGCAAACCGCGAACGGACCACTAAATATTGATCTTCGATTAGAAAGCGACCAGACCGAGTTAAAAGCCGCGGGCTATTACACCGCTGATGCTACTTCACCGGAAATTAGTTTCCTTACTGAAATCCAGAAATTTGACCTTGCGAGCATTGAACCATTAACGATCGGGCAACTAAAAAATGTAAAGGGTCAACTTCAGGGAAGGGTCAATATTCAAGGAAATCCTCAAAAGCCTGATATCGATGGCGAGTTAAAATTTATTCAGGCGTCGTTTACACCATCCGCAGTAAATACTGAGTTTGTGTTAGAGGATGAGATTATTACAGTACAAAATGACAAGATCCTTTTACCGGATTTTACAATCACGGACCGACAAAAAAATGTAGCTAGAATTTCTGGGGAAATTACTTCAAACGAGTTCCAGGATTTCAAGTTAAAGCTTAATCTCAACGCGAATAATTTTCAAATTCTTAACTCAACGGAAAAAGACAACGAACTTTTTTACGGAAAAGTAAAGCTGTCGACCAATGCAAAAATTACAGGAGATATCAACCAGCCAGTGATCGATATGAACATCAATCTATCAGATGACAGTGAATTTACCTATGTCATTCCGGATTCCGAGAAAGGTGTGCTCGAACAGGAGGGTATTGTCAGATGGGTCGACCGAGACGCGAAAAACGATCCATTCCTTGCATCGATCAAACCTGCTGATACTATTAAATCAACATTCAGAGGAATAGACCTATCTGCTAATATTGAGCTTAGCGACAAGGAAACTTTCAACATTGTAATCGATCCGGCAACCGGCGACAAACTTTCGGTAAAAGGAAACTCTACACTAACACTCGATATCGATCCAACTGGGGATATGGTTCTTTCCGGTCGATATGAAATCAGTGAGGGCAGCTACGATTTGTCGTTCTACAAATTTGTAAAACGCAAATTCCTTATCGAGAAAGGAAGTACGATAATTTGGTCGGGTAGCCCTATCGATGCAGATATGAATATCCGAGCCATCTATGAAGTTGAGACATCGCCGATGGACCTATTTGTTGGGACCCAGGAAGGTGAGCTACCAAATACTTACAAGCAGCGTCTTCCATTCGTTGTATATCTCCAGATTAGGGAGGAAATGCTTACTCCAGAGATAAGTTTTCAACTTGATATGCCAGAGAGTAATCGAAACGCTTTGGGAGGAGTCGTGTACGCAAAGATACGCGATATCAATACGCGTGAGTCCGACCTTAATAAACAGGTTTTCGCTCTCCTGGTGTTGAAGCGATTCATATCAGATAATCCCCTTGAAAGTGAAGCCGGCTCAGATGCTGAAGGAGTGGCCCGCCGAAGCGTGAGCAAGCTGTTGTCGGAACAATTGAACAGACTATCACAAAACGTAGAAGGTGTCGAACTTTCCTTTGACGTGAAGTCCTATGAAGACTACTCATCAGGCAATGGCGAAGGCCAGACGCAGCTGCAACTGGGTTTATCGAAGAGCCTCCTTGACGATAGGCTGGTCGTAAAGGTATCGGGAAATTTGGAAGTCGAAGGCAATGCATCAAGACAGAACTCTGCGAGCGATTACATCGGAGACCTGGCTCTCGAATATAAACTTACTGAAGATGGGCGTTTTAGGATAACCGGATTCAGACAAAGCAATTTTGATATGATCAGCGGGGAATTGATCGAAACCGGGGTCGGGCTGATTTATATAAAAGATTATAACACGCTACGCGAATTATTTAAGGCAAATGAAAAAGATAAATAAATTATTTGCCGGATTGCGCCGTTCGACTTTGTGCTATGCAACAAGGGCAATAGTAGTTGGCTTTTTTCTTTGCACCATTTATGGATGCACTGCAACAAAGTTTCTAAAGGAAGGAGAATCTTTTTACGGAGGTCATGAAATTCACTTCGATACGCAGGGCAAAAGGGTCGGCAGAAAAAAAATACTACAAACCGAGCTTGAAGAATATATCCAACCCAAACCCAACAAAAAGTTTCTGGGAATGAGACCCTCAGTATGGTTTTATTACATCGCCGGAACACCTAAAAAAGAAAAGGGTTTGAAGAGTTTCATCAAAAATAAATTGGGACAACCGCCAGTATTTTTTTCGGAAGCCAAACCAGATAGAATTGCCAGGACATTGAACAGCCAGTTGAAAAACGAAGGATATTTTCAGTCAGAAGTCAGCTTTACTACCAAAGAAAAAAAGCACGAAACTATAGTCAACTACAATATCATACTGCCGCGGCCGTATCGATTAGACACGATCAGATATCCAACTCCCAGGGACAGCGTTTACGCGCCGATTTTAAGAAAAGTTCGGGAGACATCGCTTTTGAAGGAACGCCAGAGATTTGATCTCGAGCGCCTCCAGGCGGAGCAAGCACGTATAGAGAAGGAGTTGGAGAATGAAGGATTTTATTATTTTGATGATCGTTATCTCATTTTCGAAGCCGATAGTACTACCGGGAAGAGAAAAGTAAATGTTCTTCTAAGGCTTGAGCCAGGTATACCTGCAAAGGCGAAACGGATCTACAAGATCAATGATGTCAACATCTATTCAAGTTATAACCTGTCGATTGATTCTGCGGTCAGGTCTTCATATAGCCAGGAAGTCGATGGATACAACTACGTAGACTCAACGGGCAATTTTCGTCCGAGCGTAATCACAAGAGTAATAAACCTAAAGAAGGGAAATATTTTTAGGCGTGAAGATCAGGAATTCACATTACACCATTTAATGGGGTTAGGCGTATTCAAATTTGTAAACATTAAGTTTTCTGAAGTGCATCCCGATTCAGCACTCCTTAATACTAACATTTTTTTAACCGCGTTAAAGAAGAAATCGATCCGAGCTGAGATCCAGGCGGTTTCAAAGTCCAATAACTTTGTCGGCCCGGGAATATCTGTAACCTTCACCAACCGAAATTTTTTGGGTGGGGCCGAATTATTTCAGCTGAAAGTGAACAGTGCTTACGAAGTGCAGGTTGGTGGTCAAACCGAAGGTAAGGCGCTTAACGCTTTTGAACTTGGTTTGGAATCATCTTTAACAGTTCCGCGGTTCATCGCTCCAATACGTATAGATTATTCCTCCAGGAAATTCATACCCAAGACCGTTTTCAAGGCTGGCGTCAACCTGCAAAATCGCGTTGGCTATTTTAGGATGAACTCATTCAATATAGGTGCAGGATATAATTGGATGGAAACAGAGGCTAAAACCCATGAGCTATATCCGATTGATATCAGCTATGTACAAACTGACAAACGATCCCCAGATTTTGAAACACAATTAAGGGCTAATCCAGTCCTGGCAAATTCGTTTGAAAATCAGTTTATCATCGGAACACGGTATTCCTATACTCTCAACACTCAGTTGAAGGATGACCCGTTAGAAAAATTTGAAAAAAGAAAATTCAGACCGCATAACTTTTACTTCAACGGGAATGTGGACGTTGCCGGAAATCTCTTCTACGCGATACAACGGCAATTTAATAAATCAAGTGAGCTCCCTCTTACGATATTCAATCAGCCATATGCGCAATATGTAAAAGGCGACATTGACTTCAGGTATTATTGGCAATTTGACGTTCACAACAAACTGGCTACACGATTGATCATTGGAGCAGGATACGCCTATAAAAACGCGGAAGTTATGCCGTACATCAAACAGTTTTCGATTGGCGGCTCAAATAGTATACGGGCATTTCCTGCCCGGTCTCTTGGTCCAGGTACCTACAATGTGAGAGAAGATGAATCAGTGAACACTCAATTCATCGACCAGCGTGGTGACATCAAGTTGGAAGGAAATGTTGAGTATCGTTTTGACATAGTTAAATTCCTTAAAGGCGCCGTTTTCGTAGACGCCGGTAATATTTGGCTTCTTCAGAGGTCAGATGACCCTGATGGAGCCCCGGAAGAAGTTCGCAAAGGCGGACGATTTCACACCGATACTTTTCTTAAAGAATTGGCAGTAGGAACAGGGGTTGGTCTGAGATTTGATTTTAATTTTTTTGTTTTGCGGTTCGACACTGCATTTCCTTTGCGAATTCCGTCACGGTTGGATGACCCATGGGTAGTAGACAACATAGATTTGGGCAGTTCTACTTGGCGAAAGTCAAACCTGATCTTTAACATCGCCATCGGGTATCCATTCTGAGAGGAAATGGCATAGAGTGAATTTTTCAATTTTGTACTTTTGCATATGAACTTATCGGGATTCGATACACACCACGTCCTGCTTGCCGACGACGACGAAGATGATCAGTTGCTTTTTCAAGAGGCAATCAAGGAGCTACCTACTCTCGTTCATATTTCTTTTGCAAGAGACGGTGAAGAAACGTTACAAGTGCTGAGAAACATGACCTTGCTGCCGGATTTGCTTTTTCTGGATTTGAATATGCCAATATTGAATGGGCTCGAATGTCTTCAAAAAATAAAAGAGGACCCCGCGCTGATGGGTCTTCCGGTAGTTATCTTCTCAACGTCCTCTTTTCCGGGAAATATAAATCGGGTATACGAACTGGGAGCTCATTTATACATCAGAAAACCAAATGACTTCACAACATTTAAGCGCGTTATCCAGCATGTGTTTGCTATAAATTGGCGAAAATCATTTGCTCAACCTCCGCGCCACGAGTTTGTCCTATCGCTGTGACTCGTCAAATTAATTCCACACTGCTGGGGAATATGTTTCATTTTGATTTTATTCAATTGCCTCTCTCACCGATTTCACGAATCTTTTCTTTGGCACAATCTTTACTCATATGTAAGTAGGTTTTTTCATGAGGGTACTAAACTTCAACTGAAATAGCTGAGATTTAATACCTCTACAACCTGAACCGGATAATACTGGCGCAGGGAATGAAAAAATCGGGGCCGCGAAAGCGGCCCTTCTTATTTTCATTGTCATTGCATCCTACTAAAACTCGTTCTTATGAAACCAATGGCTGCTAAAATATTTCACAATGCCCGTCGAATTCCTGAAATATACGGAACATTTATCGCCGGAGGATTAGTACTTTACTTCTTCATTGCTTATCTCTTTGGATTTCTGCATGTACTCGAGTTGAGATTATTAAATCTTTTCATAATGGCGGCAGGGATTTACTATGCGCTTAAGCAATACAAGCGAACTCATCATGGAGAGTTGAACTATTTTCGGGCATTAGCAACAGGTGTTGCCTCAGCATTTATTGGCACCTCAACGTTTGTACTATTCCTATTTCTCTATCTCAAAATAGATACTGCACTCATGCAAGCCATTATCGAAAAAGAACCGATGGGCATGTATCTTAACCCATACATAGCAACGTTCGCGGTATGGGTAGAAGGAATTTTTTCCGGATTTGGACTTACGTTCATTATGATTAATTATCTAACCGATCAAAAGGAATAGCGTTAAGCTCCAGAAGACTCTAGCTTACGTTCTTCCGCCTTTGGAATGAGACGTTTAACCAGGCTGTATAACTTAAGGAAAGGATAAAGCAGCGGGTACAATACCAAAACGACAGTCCACGAAGCCAAAAAAAGAACGTTTGATTTCAACAATCTGCGCAACGCTATGAAGTACATGAAAGAAAAGTTTTTCACTATCGCCAACAGCCAGAAATTAAAACCAAGAAAAGCTTGAATCCAGAAGAAAAACAGTTCACGTACTAATCGGACGGGCTGTCTCCTGAAAGCCTTTTTTCTGTGATAAAGGTGCATGTAAAACATGTAAATGAAATACCGGATCGGGTTATCGTCGAACAGCCTTGGTTGAATGTCTTTCTGCGGTCCTGTTATTAGAAAGTCGGCACAAAAGTACGCATCGTGCGTTTGAAGCAGCTCCATCCAAAAATCGACATCAGCATAAAATCCGTATCTCTTCTTAAAAAAACCTTTATCCTCTAATAGTTCCTTTCTCACCATTACCTCGCCATAAACCGGCGAAGCAAATCGCCAATCCCTGAAGTATACTTCATGAAGAAGAAAATCTTTTTTTATGACTCCTTCCTGGAATCGCGTGTAGTCAAATATTTCACTGCTAACAAGATCTTCGTTTTCATCCGTTACGCCGATAGCATTAAACACAAACCCGACCGATTCATGCTCGGAAATTGCTTTGTACCATTTTTCAATGAGGTCTGCCCGAAATCTATCGCCATCATGCAAAATGGCTACATACGGATACTGTGCCTGCTTGATCCCGAAATTGCAATTTGCCGGCATGCGCATATTGGCACCGTGGCGATAATATCTGATCCTGTTGTCGGTCGCAGCAAATTGTCTGCAGATCATCGCAGTGTCATCTGTCGAACAATCATCACAAATAATTAACTCAAAATCTTTAAATGTTTGATTTAAGATATCTGCGATCGACAATTTCAATCTCTCTGCTCTGTTGTATGTAACTAACACAATACTTACCACGAGTCTTCAATTTTGTTATGTTACAGATTTTGATCTAGTCACTGCGTTGCATATAGAATATTTTTTGCGAACAAAAAAAATTTTTTTCTATAACCTCGAATAAAATTCGATCAGCTGTCGCCTCACACAGAAAATGCAATTGACAATCAGGTGTCGTGCATCAAGAACACCAACCCAGATGAAAGGTTATGTGCGGCATCGTGAAAAATTTACCGCTAACGATGTAGAACGCTTATATACGCGAAAAAATTATTCAGGAAGTTTAAACACAATAGTGAAAGTAGTACCTTCTCCTACAGCACTTTGCACTTCGACTTCAGCATTGTGACTATTTAAAATATTTTTTGTGGAGGTGAGCCCGAGCCCCATTCCACCGGGCTTATCAGTATAAAAAGGGTCAAATAATTTCTCAATTTCGTCAGGAGCAATGCCTTTACCATTGTCGCTGATCACCGTCATTATACATCCATTTTTTTGTTCAGCTGTTATCTTGAGTATACCAGTGCCAGGTTGCATCGCTTCAAGCCCATTGATAATAATATTAAGCAGCGCAATTTTTATTTTCTCACGATCCAGTAGAATTCTAGGCAGATCCTGCTGCAGATTCTTTTCTAATTTGATCTGATTTAGATTAATGCGGTCTATAGATAGAGCCAGAGTTTGCTCAAGAATTTCAGTAATCGGCGTAAGTTCCAGATTTAATTCTTTTGGTTTCGATGAATTAAGCATTTCGCTAATGAGCTGTTCGATTCGGTTAGCATTGCGTTCAATTATTTCAGAATACAACTTCACATCCGGGTTGTCGGGCGGCATTTCTTCTTTCAGCTGATCAAACGCAAGTGTTAGATTCGTAAGGGGATTTCGTACTTCATGTGCTATCGTTCGGGCAATCTTTCCTGTCATTGAAAGCCTTTCAGCGATGAGCATATCTCTCTCTGCCTTCTTGCGCATAGTCTGATCGTGAATTATGCCTTGGTAACAACAGAACTCGGAAAGTTGGTCAGGGATAAAAACGCAGTTTACGAGGCATGCTTTTTTCGAACCACTTTTTGAAACGAGCGCCGTATCAAACCCGCGGATCTGTTCCACATCTTTCAAGGTGCTGTGAAAGACCTCATACTCTTGTTCATTGGCAAACAGGTCCTTTATCTTTAAACGCAACGCCTCTTGCTTACTGTAATGAAAGAAATTTGTGAACGATTCATTCACATCGACCAGCTTTAAATGTTCGTTGGCAAGAAAGATAGGGTCGATAGAACGCTCAAAAAGCGAACGGTACCTTTTCTCTTTCTCATCAAGTTCACGGATAACCTTTGCCTGGCTGAGACCGTAACGAATGCTTCGCTCAAGCATTGGTGCATTCAGTTCCGTTTTTATCAAATAGTCGGCAGCACCAAAGCGGGTTGCGTCCAAGTCAACCTTGAGGTCGCCCTGCCCTGTAAGCAAAATACTGGGGGTAATTACACCTTTTTGTTGCGCGAATTTGATAAGATCAAGACCGGTTTCACTTCCAAGACGATAATCGATCAGAAAGACATCATGATTGCCCAGGACCATTTTCAGTCTGGCCTGCTCAGGTTTTGGTTCCCACTCTAATTCAAAATTAAAATTGCCGCTTTCAGAGAGAAATTCTCTCACGAGCAAAACATCATCCTCATCGTCCTCAACCAACAATACCTTAACTGCCGTCGTCTTCATATTTTCAAAACATTATATTCTTTTCAGAAATTCAAATTCAGCCCGAAGGTAATATTACGATAAATTCCGACCCTACGCCCTCCCTGCTTTTAGCAGTGATGAATCCGCGATGATTGACCACAATCTTGCGGCAAATCGCGAGACCAATTCCAGTCCCTTCATATTCGGTTCTGCCGTGCAAGCGTTGAAAAATGTTAAAAATCTTTTCGGTAAAACGCTCATCAAAACCAATCCCATTATCTTTTATGGATATCTTCACGTATGAATTTTCCGGGAGCATTACTCCAAATTCCCTCCGTATTTGAAGCGGGGTGATTTTCATTCCTGTTACTTCAACAACGGGGGCCTCATTGGGTTTATGGAATTTGATGGCATTATTAATTAAATTTTGAAAGAGACGTTTGATCTGCGTCTTTTCACCAGTAATAGGTGGTATTTTGCCAAGTTTGAAATCCGCTCCTTCAATTTTGATTTGTATATCAAGATCATCTTTAATTTCTGAAATAATCTGGTCTACATCCAGCGTCTGAAAGACGTCATTACTGCGCGAGACCCGTGAGAATGCCAGCAGATCTTCGATCAATGTTTGCATCCTGGTTGAGGCAGATTGCATTCTTTTAATGTAATCTTCACCCTGGCCGTCCAGCTGCGACTTGTATCGGTTTATCAATCGGTCTCCAAATGCCCTGATCTTCCGAAGCGGCTCCTGGAGATCGTGGGATGCCACATAAGCAAATTGTTCCAAATCCTCATTGGAGCGCTTCAACTCGGCAGTATATTGTTCCAGCTGCGTTTCATACATTTTACGGTCGGTAATGTCGACGACCGTTCCCAGTATATCGAACTGGGAGACGGCTGTTGAAGGCGATCTTGAATTCAATGACACGTACTTTAAGGTCCCATTCGATTTGATCCTGTATTCAATGGCGGCGCCTTCCTTTTTGTTTCTTATGTCGGCTAGGAATTTTTCAACCGCAGGTTTGTCTTCATGGTATACTTGTTCAAAAAACGAATCCCAGTTCGGCACGAAAGACTCCGGATGCCGGTCCAAAATTTTATACAATCCGTCAGACCAAACCATTACCTGATTTGTCTCATCCCATTTCCAACTTCCCATGTTTGCCAATGCCTCAGCTTCTCGCAATAGCAGACCCCGTTCTTCGAGTGTCAATCGCTGCCTTTTTTGATTTGTTATATCTGTAAACGTCACGACAAATCCATCTTCCCACCGTACTGCGGTTATGTTGTACCACTCGTCTGGTGTGGAATTGTTGCGAAAAAGTTTTTCGAATTGGACGGGCTTGCCGGTAAGCACTACCTCTTTATAAATTTCAAAGACACCATCCTCTTTCACCAAGGGAAAAATTTCAAGCAGATGTTTTCCAATCAACTCCTTTTCTGTTTTGCCGGTCAACTTAGAGGCATTGGCATTCGATAAGCTCAATTCAAAATCCTCAATCTCCTTCGTAATCTCGCTGCGAATCGCTTTGAAAGCCATAATACCATCCAGTGACGTATCAAGTACTCTGCGCAACGTCTTCTGAATGAACTCCCGAATTCCCACTTCCCTCTTCAACGCCTGAATATTTTTATTCAAGCGTACTTCGGCCATGCGTTGCTTATCGAGGGCATCAATCACCTTCGAGAACAACAGCGAGACCCCAGCAAGTGCAACGAGCGTATAGAGCAAGAGTGCGATCGGAGCAACATTTCTGAAATCAGTCTCCTTCGATGAACGTTCTACCAATATTTTCCCCTCCTCTTCAGAAAGCCTTCTTATAATAGACCTAACCTGATCCATGTTTCTACGACCCTTAAGGATCAGATCTTTCTCTGGCCCTTCAAGCGGAACCGGATCGTTGATCGTCAAAGGAAATGATCGGTTTATAATTGCGAATTGTTCGTTGATCAAACTTTTTAAAGTATCTACTTGCTTAACCATTATCATATTGCCCTGCACAAGACTGTCGAGGGTTCTCATTTGCGGCGCTACTTTATTTATGGAAGAATAATATGGCGCCAGAAAAAAAGTATCGCGTGTGAGCAAAAATCCCCTATGACCGATTTCTGCGTCTTTGATCGTTGATAACGTTTGTTCAAGTGCTCTGAACACATCCCTGGAATGCCGAGTTAAATTTACTTCTTTGATATAGTTGCTAAGATTCTTATAAGTCATAAGACTTACGGCAACCAAAACCATTACAATAACCAAAAACATCAGCTTGATATAGAAATTTCTCATATGGGGTTAAGCATCTACAGCTTGTGGAAAAAAGTCTATCGAAGTTAATTTATTATAACGTTCACAGCCCGCATAAACGTTTCTCATTCTGGCTCATTTTTTAGATGAGCCAAATAAACAACAACAATACATTATGACTAAGATATCAAAGATTTTTACAGTATGCATTGTGGTTGGATTTGCCAGTGGCATTTCCAATGAGGTGTTCGCACAAATGCGGGCAGGCGTGAAGGGTGGACTAAACGTGAGCAACTTATATGTCGACGACGTTGATGATGAAAATGCACGGTTTGGTTTTAATGTTGGTTTTTACGGGCAAGTAATCTCTTCGGATGTTTTTGCCATTCAACCTGAATTGCTATTCTCTACAAAAGGATCAAAAATTGAATATGGTGGTAACTTCTTTGATCAGACCGTAAAGTACAACCTTAGCTATCTTGACCTGCCGGTATTGGCAGTTTTTAAGCTGGGTGAAGATGCAGAGATTCACGTAGGGCCGTATGTGAGTTACCTGCTGGGCGCAAATATTTCCCACGATGGAGACCTTGGGAATGGTACGGATGAAATAGATCGGGATCACCTTAAATCATTTGACTACGGCTTATCGGGTGGATTCGGACTAAATTTCGGAAGTGTGCAAGTCGGTGCGAGATACAACTATGGTCTGGCCAAGCTTGCGGATAGCGACGCGGCCAAATTATTAATTGGTGATTCTAAAAACTCAGTAGCACAATTGTACATTGCGCTTGCCCTGAACCGGTAGCGCTAGACGCAATTGAAACATCGAATAACCCTAATGCAGTATGACAGGTGTCCTGGTCAATTCCAGGCACCATGTCATTCGCGGACAAACCTGAATAAGGTTATGCCTGTATATTATAAAGCTTAAGTTTGTTGTAAAGCGTCTTGCGATCGATCTTGAGCAATTCAGCTGCCTTTGATTTGTTATAATTAACTTTTTCGAGGACGTCAATAATTGCTTGCCGTTCAGCAGAGCCTGCGATTGATTTAAGCAAGCCAACGCTGTCATCAGCAAGGTCGCCTGGTAAAATCAGCGATGAATGTGCTTGGATTATCTCTTGAGGCAAACTATCTGATTGAACTTCATCGCCTACCGTAAGCAGTACGGCCCTGCGAACCACATTGTTCAATTCCCTAAGATTACCATACCAGAAATAATTTGTGATCTGTGTAAGGACTTCCGGAGAAAATGACTTTACATTTTTATGCAATGCCTGGTTCGCCTTATCCAGAAAATAATTTGCAAAGATCAGTATGTCTTCCTTGCGTTCGCGCAAAGGCGACAGCTGTATTTTAAATTCATTGAGTCGATGATATAGATCTTCGCGAAATCGTCCTTCTTTAACTGATTTTGTAAGGTCTTCATTAGTCGCAGCAATAATGCGAACATCGATAGGAATATCTTTTGTGGCCCCTATCCTTTTAATTCTTCGTTCCTGAATTACCCGGAGCAGTTTAATTTGGTTCTCGTAAGAAAGATTGCCGATCTCATCCAGGAAGATAGTGCCTCCGTTGGCAACCTCAAAACTTCCCTGTTTGTCACTCACAGCCCCAGTAAAAGCACCTTTGATATGCCCGAACAATTCGCTACCAGCCAACTCCTTAGGAAGAGCACCGCAGTCGATCGCAACGAAAGGATAGCCTGCCCGTTTGCTGTGCCTATGGATGGCCTGTGCAACAAATTCTTTCCCTGTCCCAGTCTCACCGTTAATTATTACAGACATGTCTGATGGCGCAATCAATTCGATATAGCGCTGCACGGTCTGTGACTGTACGCTTTTTCCAACGATGAAGTTTAAAGGTGTTGCGTTACTTTTATTCCTTTTTACTTCAGGAGTAGATTCCTCAGACTCAGAGGAATTTCGCTTTTCGTTCTTGGCAATTGTCTCCTTGATGGTCACCAATAATTCATCTGGATACAACGGCTTGGTTACATAATCATTGGCTCCATACCGGAAGGTCTCTACGGCGGTCCGCACATCAGAATATCCCGTTATAATGATTACTGCCACACTGGGTTGCAAAAGTTTGATCTTTCTCAACATTTCGACCCCGGTAAAATCAGGTAATCGATAATCACATAAGATTAACGTGTAGTCATGTGCCCTTAACAATTTTAGCCCCTCATCACCCCTGTGCGCCACATCAACTTCATAATTGTTTTTCATTAGAAACTTGGACAGAACTAAACATATATCCTTATCGTCATCAATAATGAGTATTCTTGGCATATCAATAGTTTGGATTGGTACAGTCTTTTATTTCGATAAAAAGTTTAGTTTTTCAAGAGATTCGGATATCGCCTTCTTTGTAAAGGGCTTTGCCATAAACAAAGAAGCACCCTTCTGTAATGCCTTTTGACGTTCTCCGTCGTAGGCGCTAATAATTACGATCTTAGAAGATACATTTGATTCATGTAAAGTGTTTATCAGATCGTATCCAGACCCATCGGCCAAATTTAGATCGACAAACAATAGATCAAATGATATCCTGGATATTTTTGCCATGGCTTCTGATATCGATAGCGCATATGAAGCGTCAAAACCCATTTTCTTCAGATACCTCGTAACCAGAAGACAAATCTCGATTTCGTCATCAACTACCAGAATTCTGTTCATGAATTAATGTTTACCCAACCCCTTCCATTCGCCGGCAAAACAGGAACAGTACTTTTGGTTGAAGAGCTTTCATTTTTTCGCGATGCTTTCAAATATATTTCGTCAAAGCTGCGCACCTTCGTTTTCAAAGGAAAAAAGAGATTAAACAAAATGATAGTAAATACGGCACTCCCCACATAGGTCCCAGTTACCAGAAATATACCCAAAATTACCTCACGCAAGTCCATAATGGCTCCCGATTGAAAAAATCGTGCCACCGCTAGGTAGCCCTTGAGAGGGCCGTCTGGAAGATTTATCGTAGAAATTAATTCTCAAAAAATGTAGAATAAACGCCCGGGTACCAATAGAGAAAACTGCAAAAGCGGCGCAAATTCCACTATTGAGTATGGCATGAATTTTTGCCTTGACCGTCCAAACTAAAAACAAACTATATGAGTAACCTGCTTTACGCCATTGCAGTAATCTTATTAATTGCATGGGCACTTGGATTTTTCGTTTATAGCGTAGGTGGTCTGATTCACATTTTGCTCGTTATCGCAGTGATAGCGATCATCTTCAGACTAATTCGCGGTGAAAGAGTTTAGGTTAAGGCATCTCAATCATGAAAAGTATTGAGATGCCCAATCTTCTTTCGCCCTCTGTAACCCGAGTGTTGAAGTGGATCGCAATATTTTCTGTTGCTATCCTTATTCTTTTACTTGTTGCAGGAAAGATCCTCTCCTCTTATGTAACTCGCGAAGTAAGATCCAAATTTGAAGAAGCCGGAGGAAAGATCGGAGACCTCGACATTAGTTTGATCACTCGAAGTATCACTGTAAGCAATATTGATTTTGCTGAAAAGGGCAGTCTTGAAAGCAGCGTTGCCTCTAAGGCGCAAATTGAGAGAGTGACGCTTAGCAGAATTAATGTTTATCAGCTGATTGCTAATAAAGCTCTCCTTATCGGTGAAGCGGAAATCGCCAATGGTGATGTTCTTTTCAATAGGGCAAACGTATCTGAAGACACTGTCGCCAGCAACGACAAAAAAGGGCTGCAGCAATTGTCGATTGAACGGGTGACACTTACTGATATTAATTTTTCTATTGTTAATGATTCTATAAACGAGTACTCTGGCGTCTTAAATGCGTATGTGAATGGCATCAACTCGTCCGACACCGCGGGTATCGCTGAAGTTGCAGCCTATGATATAGACAATCTTGAGTTTCAAATTAATGGGTTGAAGATATCTAACCCTAAACTGTATTCCATCGAAATAGGAAACATTGCTGCCAGCAGTAATGACAGCAATTTGAATATAGATTCTATAAGGCTGACACCTAAGTATGAAAAATTTAAATTTGCAAAAGTTGCTGGAAAACAAATCGATCGTATCAATACCTTTATCCGCAAGATTGAAATTGACGGGCTAAAATATGATCACCTCCGCGATAGTTCTTTTGTCGCCTCAAAAATAAAAATCATTGAAGGCGAAGTCCATTCATTTCGGGATAAACGCGAACCTTTCAAAGAAACTAAAGTAAAGCCTTTGCCTATCGCAGCGCTTCGCGAAGTAAACTTTGGAGTCAAGGTGGATACGATAATGATCCAAGATTCAAAAGTCGAATACGAGGAGTTTGCACCGGAAGGTTTTGAATCCGGAACGATTGTTTTTGAAGACTTGAATGCGGTTTTAACGAACTTAACCAATCTCAAAGACAGTATTCAGAAAGAGTATGCGACATTAAATGCAAGTGCGAAATTGATGGGCGAAGCTCAGATCGACGCAACGTTCCAACTACCCTACGACGAACGTAAACCGTATGTAGCGAAAGGGACCATCGGCGGTATGCCTCTTGAGAATTTAAACTCACCACTCCAAAATCTAGCCTTCGTCCGTATTCAATCTGGAACCCTGGAAGGTCTTACTTTCAATTTCACTTACGATGATATATCGTCGAATGGCAAAGTAACAATCAACTATCGCGACCTAAAAATTGATGGCTTGAAAAAAGATAAGAAGAACGTTATCAACGACCTGAAAACGCTTTTGATAAATACAGTGATAAAAAATGATAAGGATAAAGAAGTTCCGTTAGAAAAACGCACTGGAAATGTCAACTTCGAACGCGACAGGAAAAGGCAGATATTCAATTTCTGGTGGAAATCGTTGTTTTCCGGGATAAAGTCAAGCGTAATAGATAGCTGATGACCATAAGGCCATCAGCTTAGACTAATAGACTTTGGGTTGCCTTGGATTTACCTCACTGTTGTCGTCCCCTGCTTCCAGTCTTTCATTTTCGTTTTCCTGTGATACAGGCGGTGGGGTTTCCTTGGGTCGTGTATTGGTGGCCTGAGCATTGTCTTCACGATTATTGACAACCTTCAGTTGCTCATCCTCATTAACCACCCTTTCCCGTTCCTTTTCATTCCCCGGACTGCGCCTACCTGGCAGAGTGCGATCTTGCTCTGCTTCGCGCTTGCGTCCGTTTGATGACGGTTGTTCGCGTTTCTTTGCAGATCTTTCGGTCGGATTTCTTGGCTCATTCATAGCATTAGTTTTAAGTCGATTCAAGAATGACAATGAAACAAGTATGCCATTGAACAAACGCCAAACACCGAGCGCAAATTCGCGTCGATGCCGCGCAAAATGCGGAATCCTTTTGAACCCTGTGGAATTATTTCCCTACTTTTTCGGGACCGTTCCGTAGATGTGGTCCCATAACGGTGAGGATACCCCAAAAAGGGTATCTCCGTCTTTATAATGGTGAATACTATGATTTACCCAGAGGCTTCTGAAAATATTTTTAGGTGGCGCATACACATGTACGATATAGTGCACCAAAAGATATGATGCATAGCCCACCAGGAATCCCGGTAAAAAAGCAAAAACGTAATCGCCTAATATGACACGTAGAAGCACCAGTAACACAGTTGCTATTGTGACACTGAGCAGCGGGGGCATAGCCAACCGGTCTTTATCTTTGGGAAATTCATGATGTACTCCGTGTACCATGTACTGAAAGTTCTTTCGCCATTCTGAATAAGTTTTCAAATGAAAGACGTGCCTGTGAACCTGATACTCTACCCATGAAAAGGTGAGCCATCCAGCAAGAAAAAGCAATACACTTGTACTAACGGCAAGGCTGGTGTACATAGCGTTCCAAACACACAATGCAATAGCATAGATAATAAACAACGAAACAGGAACCGCTATATGCGTCCTGGAAAGCCTTTCAAGTAAGGGGTTCGAAAATAATTGGTGTGTTCCGGTGTGTTGGGTTTTCATAAGGCTTTACTTTAATCTTCTTCGATAAATCTCTTAGTTCTATGACATCCAGTTGAACCTCGATTCAGGATTACCTCCAGACAGCCAAATAGCGGGCCAAAGAAAGTCCTGCTACTGTTTTCCAACGATAGTTTGCAAATAAGGTTAAGGAGTGATTGATCAAATTTTTCATTTTGGCGTTTGGCTCGCTTAATCATAAAAACCTAAAAAACATTTCCCCCCTTTTCGCTACATCGAGTCTGCTATACGCACATTTTTAAACACACAAACAGTATTAAGGTCTCGCCGGCCTACCATCTACGTCCACAGGTTTTTCGTGCCGGACATGTTTTTCAACCACCTGAGTTTTTCCATCCTCCACATCTTTTTCAACTTCAACAAGTTGAAACCTAACTGCGTGGTGGTATGGACGAATTTCACTACCTGTTTTTTCCGCATATACGGAGGTCAGCTCCGCACCGAAAAGAAAAATCACAGTGGAATAATAGACCCATATAAGTATAATCACCAATGAACCGGCTGCGCCATACGCCGAGTTCACAGAACTACTGCCCAGGTAAAATCCTATAAGAAATTTGCCAATGGTAAAAAGTAGGGTTGTAACAATCGCGCCGACCCAAACATCCTTCCACTTGATCTTGGCATCGGGAAGTACTTTAAACAAAAGGGCAAAAATTGCGGTGATCAGCGCCAGGGATACTGCGACATTGGCACCCGTAACAATATATAATGTCCATCCTTCCAGAAATTTGGACAACGTTGTCTGCAAAACAACTAGCACGGTATCGATAACCAGGGACACAAGAAGCAAAAATCCGATGCTTATAACCATCGCAAGCGAAAGCAACCGATCAATTATATATTTCACAAAACCTCTCGCAGGTTTAGGCTTGATACCCCAGATCTTGTTGAGACTCGTCTGTAATGAAACAAAAACGGTGGTGGCACTGAAGATCAATGTCGCTATACCGACTATTCTTGCCAACGTCCCCGTTGAATCCAATGCGGCATTGATCAAAATTTTTTCCATCTCAGCAGCACTGTTGGGACCTATCAACCGACTTACTTGATTAATCAATTCATCCTGAACGATGTCTCTTTCGTAAACCGTAGCGCCAATGGACAATGAAATGATAAGAATTGCCGGCAAGGAAAAGATAGTATAAAACGCAATTGACGAAGCATAGCTGAAGGAATCATCATCAAAGAAATTCACGACAGTTTGCCTCAGTATCTGCCAGGTCTTTTGAAAAAACTTCATCCTATTTGTAGTTAAGTTCAGGCTCTCCTGGACAAGAAACGTTCCCTGAAAAAAATTCGCCGGTTGCAATCATGTTACCCGCTTTATGTAGACCAGGGGAGAGGAAAATGTGGAGGAAGTTCCACAATCTGCTTCGAGGGGTTTATGAAATGCCTTGAAATCCATCCTATTGTGTGGCACGGAAATTTTACTTCACACAAAAATTAGATTATGGTGCAAGACACACGACCTCCTTTCTATCAAAAGCTTAGCTTAACTCTTATATCACTAACCATCGTTTCTGTTGGTCTATATTTTGCCAAAGGAATAATACTACCGATCCTATTTGCGATTCTTTTGGCAATGTTGCTTTTGCCCGTGGTAAATTTCCTTGCCCGAAAAAAATTTCCTAAGCCCTTGTCCATCATTATTCCGCTTTTCCTTTCGATAATAGTTATTGCTGCAGTAGTCTATTTTCTGTCACGTCAGGTTATCAACTTCGCCGCCGATGCCCCGGCACTAAAAGAGCGCATCACTGAGGTAGGGGCCTCCTTGCAACAATGGCTTAATTCGTCGTTGAATATCTCAGTTCCCAAACAAAAACAATACTTGCAGGACACAGTGGAGAACATTAAAGAAGTTGCTCCGGGAATGATAGGTGCAACCTTCTTATCAATAACAGAAGCACTCACGTATATCGTACTGCTCCCAATTTATACGTTTCTTATCCTTTATTACCGGTTGACCATTAAGAACTTTTTTATCCGGGTATTTAAAAATGGGGAGGAAGACAAAGTGCATGAGGTTCTGTCAGAGTCGGGTACCATTGTTCAACAATATATTACCGGGCTGCTTATCGAGACAACAATAGTATTTACATTAAATTCAATCGGTTTCTTAATCCTGGGGATCAACTACGCAATATTTCTTGCACTGCTAGCAGCACTACTCAACTTAATTCCCTATGTAGGAATGCTTATAGCGAATATTATCTGTATGACCGTGACATTAGTAAGTTCAGAAAATGTAAGTGATGTGTTATGGGTGGGTCTTATCCTGGCAGCTGTACAGTTTATTGACAACAATTTTGGGATGCCTTTGATTGTTGGAAATAAAGTTCGGATCAACGCATTGGTAACCATAATAGGGGTGTTAATCGGGGGTGCATTATGCGGAGTGCCTGGAATGTTTCTGGCGATACCGGGCCTGGCGGTATTAAAAGTGATCTTTGATAAAGTGCCAGAACTTCAACCCTGGGGTCTACTTCTGGGCGACGAAGGTGAGGTGGTTCCCAAACGGCCTCGGTTTGCAATTCCAAAAATTCGTAATAAATCTAAACCCGTAAAAGCATAAACCATGAAACTTAATACTCAAATAATCCTTGGATTCGCGGCTGCGGCTGTTGCTGGAGCTGCAATCGGTATGCTATTGGCACCTGAAAAAGGAAAAGATCTTCAAAACAAGCTTAAGGATAGTGCGCAAGACTGGCTGGATCAATTCTCTTCCCTATTGAATACAGGCAGAGACGTGGCAGATCAAATTCGCTCCAAAGCTCACCAAGAAGCTAGAAGTTTTCAATCCGAACTCGCCGAACGAAAATAATTTCGTTTGATAGGATTTGAATGGCTAGACAAGCAATATGATTTCATCGATAGCTCCATTTAAATGCATTTGATATTTGTGGCATAACCGGAGCGAATCCTGAGCATTGAACGAAGCAAAAAAGTGAAAAGGCGCATAACATTTTTCTCTGTCTTTTGTTTCCATGTTTTGGAAATTTTTTTGATCGGTTAAAAACTCAATAATTCGCGCCGCAAACCCTAACTTCGATTTTTAGTTTAGCTTTCGCGAATCTTGGATTATATTGGCAACATTGCCCTAAGAATTATCTGCTTTCCAGGAACCTTGAATGAAAGCGCTCGCGGCTTTCATTCTGACTTTTATCAGCTAACCAGCCAGACATGAAAACGAAATCAATAACTTCAAAAGCTAAGCCGCCTGCTTCAGCGAATGGCACGAGCAAGTCGGTAGTGAAGAAGAAAGACAAGAAAAGCAATGGCCATTCAGTAAGTGAAACTCGCCTTTACAATAATGCTCCCGTAGACTCACTTGACTTGAAAGAACTCCTGGGGGTATTGACCCAAGTGAAGAACGGAAATCTAAAAGCGCGTATGCCCTATGATCACGTTGGTCTTAGCGGAAAAATTTGTGATACACTGAATGAAATCATTTCCTTGAACGAGGGTATGATGCACGAGTTTACGCGCGCTGGCAACACGATTGGAAAGCAGGGAAAACTCACGCAACGAATCGAATTACCAAGCACTAAAGGAGAATGGAGCACCGGTGTCAACTCGTTGAACGTTTTGATTTCCGACCTGGTGCATCCCACAATAGAAATTGCTCACGTTATCAGCTCCGTTGCGAAGGGAAATTTGTCGCAGGAGATGCCTGAAGAAATCGGCGACCACAAACTGGAAGGTGAGTTTTTGCGGATTGCGAAAGAAGTGAACTACATGGTAAAGCAGCTTAACCTTTTTTCAATGGAGGTAACGCGCGTTGCCAGAGAGGTAGGCTCGGAGGGAAAGTTGGGAGGTCAGGCAAAGGTAAAAGGTGTTGGAGGCGTGTGGAAAGACCTTACAGACTCTGTGAACCATATGGCCGGTAACCTGACTAACCAGGTGCGTAACATCGCCGAAGTAACTACTGCCATTGCCCGTGGAAATCTCTCAAAGAAGATCACGGTGGATGTTAAAGGCGAAATGCTGGAGTTGAAAAATACCATCAATACAATGGTGGATCAGTTGAATTCTTTCGGATCGGAGGTAACGCGGGTGGCGCTGGAAGTTGGTACAGAAGGACGGTTGGGTGGTCAGGCAACGGTAAAAGGTGTAGGTGGAGTTTGGAAAAATCTGACAGATTCAGTGAACCAAATGGCAGGTAACCTCACGGCCCAGGTCCGGAACATCGCTGGTGTAACAACAGCGGTGGCAAAGGGCGACCTTTCTAAAAAAATAACAGTTGATGCAAAAGGAGAATTACTGGAACTAAAGAACACCATTAACACCATGGTGGACCAGTTGAATTCATTCTCGTCTGAGGTAACGCGTGTAGCCAGAGAGGTAGGTTCGGAAGGACAATTAGGTGGACAGGCCGATGTGCCAGGCGTTGGCGGAACCTGGAAAGATTTGACTGACTCCGTAAATCAGATGGCCGGTAATCTTACGAACCAGGTAAGAAACATTGCTGGTGTAACGACTGCTGTAGCAAATGGTGACCTTTCCAAAAAGATCACGGTTGATGTGCGGGGTGAAATGCTTGAATTGAAAAACACCATTAACACAATGGTAGACCAGTTGAATTCATTCGGGTCAGAAGTGACGCGTGTAGCGCTGGAGGTAGGAACAGAAGGGAAATTAGGAGGACAGGCTACGGTGAAAGGCGTGGGAGGAATCTGGAAAGACCTGACAGACTCTGTTAATCAAATGGCCTCCAACCTTACAGGCCAGGTACGGAATATTGCCGGTGTTACAACAGCAGTGGCCAATGGGGACTTGTCAAAAAAGATCACGGTTGATGTTCGAGGGGAAATGTTGGAATTGAAGAACACTATCAACACGATGGTTGACCAGCTTAACTCCTTCGGATCAGAAGTTACGCGTGTTGCGCTGGAAGTTGGAACTGAAGGTAAGCTTGGCGGACAGGCGACTGTAAAAGATGTAGGTGGTGTGTGGAAAAATCTTACAGATTCAGTGAATCAAATGGCGGGGAATCTCACAACCCAAGTGCGGAATATTGCCGGTGTTACCACTGCCATTGCGAAAGGAGATTTGTCGAAAAAGATCACGGTAGACGCGAAAGGCGAATTGCTGGAGCTGAAAAATACTATCAATACAACTGTTGATCAATTGAACTCCTTCTCATCTGAGGTTACGCGTGTAGCGAGGGAGGTAGGTTCCGAAGGACAGCTCGGAGGCCAGGCAAATGTTCCAGGTGTGGGCGGTACATGGAAGGATCTTACAGACTCTGTAAACCAAATGGCGTCTAACCTTACAAACCAGGTGCGGAACATTGCCGAGGTAACTACCGCAGTTGCTAAAGGTGATCTTTCAAAGAAAATTGCCGTCGACGTAAAAGGCGAAATGCTTGAGCTAAAGAATACCATCAACACGATGGTGGACCAGCTAAATTCATTCGGATCTGAAGTAACACGTGTAGCCAGAGAGGTAGGATCTGAAGGCCAACTTGGCGGCCAGGCCGATGTACCGGGTGTAGGTGGTACGTGGAAAGACCTGACAGACTCTGTAAATAAGATGGCGGATAACCTGACAAATCAGGTTCGGAATATAGCGGATGTGACCACTGCCGTGGCAAAAGGAGATTTGTCGAAGAAAATCACGGTGGATGTAAAGGGTGAGATGCTCGAATTGAAAGATACGATCAACACTATGGTTGACCAGTTGAATTCCTTTGCATCGGAAGTGACGCGTGTAGCCAGCGAGGTAGGTTCGGAAGGAAAACTCGGTGGACAAGCTACTGTGAAAGGTGTTGGTGGTGTTTGGAAAGGACTAACTGATTCGGTAAACCAAATGGCCGGTAACCTGACGGCGCAAATCCGAAACATCGCTGATGTTGCCATTGCCGTTGCTAATGGCGACTTGTCCAAGAAAATTACGGTTGATGTTAGAGGAGAAATTCTGCAATTGAAAGATACGCTGAACACCATGGTGGATCAGCTTAGAGGTTTTGCATCCGAAGTAACCCGTGTTGCGCGGGAAGTTGGTACAGAGGGTAAGCTCGGAGGCCAGGCATTTGTTCCGGGTGTTGCCGGAACGTGGAAGGACCTGACCGACTCCGTAAATCAAATGGCGGGTAATCTTACTGACCAGGTGCGAAATATTGCAGGGGTGACAACAGCTGTTGCCAATGGTGACTTGTCGAAGAAGATTACAGTAGATGTGAGAGGTGAGATGTTAGAGTTGAAAAATACCATCAATACAATGGTGGAGCAACTCAACTCGTTTGCATTCGAAGTTACGCGCGTTGCCCGCGAAGTGGGAACGGAAGGAAAACTTGGTGGCCAGGCTGAAGTTCGAGGTGTAGCCGGTACGTGGAAAGACCTTACAGATTCGGTAAACCAAATGGCATCCAACCTAACGGGCCAGGTACGCGGTATCGCAAAAGTGGTTACGTCGGTTGCAAAAGGAAACCTGCAACAAAAACTTTCCATCAATGCGTTGGGTGAACTTGCACAATTAACAGACACCATCAATGAGATGATCGATACACTTGCAGTTTTTGCAGAGCAGGTTACAACGGTTGCCCGTGAAGTAGGTGTCGAAGGGCGGCTCGGAGGTCAGGCTAGCGTTCCTGGCGCATCGGGAACATGGAAAGATCTGACAGAGAATGTAAATCAGCTCGCCGCGAACTTGACAACACAAGTGCGTTCCATTTCGGAAGTTGCTTCTGCTGTTACAAAAGGAGATCTCACGCGTACCATCAGGGTGGATGCCAAAGGAGAGTTGGAAGCACTCAAGGATACGATCAACCAGATGATCACCAATCTCCGCGAGACTACATTAAGAAATCAGGATCAGGACTGGCTGAAATCCAACCTTGCCAAGTTTACTCAAATGTTGCAGGGACAAAAGGATTTGAACACAGTGACCAAACGTATCCTGTCAGAACTTGCAGAAGTGGTTACGGCGCACTACGGCGCTTTCTACATCCTGAAGCAAGACGACGAAACTCAAAATACAAAACTGCAACTCTTTGCAGCATACGCTTATAAGGAAGACAAAAATATACCTAAGGAATTTGAAATTGGTGAAGGCCTTGTCGGACAATGCGCTTTCGAAAAAGAAAGGATTTTGCTGAAGAATGTTCCGCAGGGTTATGTTAAGATCAGTTCGGGATTAGGAAAAGCCAAGCCAGCCAACCTGATTATACTTCCTGTGCTCTTTGAGAACGATGTAAAAGCTGTTATTGAACTTGCTTCTCTTGACACGTTTAGCGAAACTCACCTTGACTTCCTTAGCCAGCTCACAGAAAGTATCGGTATAGTATTGAATACCATCGAGACCAACTCAAGAACTGAAGAACTGCTTGCTCAATCACAATCATTGGCCGGTGAGCTCAAGACACAGCAGGAGGAGCTGAGAAGAACTAATGACGAACTGCAAGATAAGGCTTTACTGCTCGTAAAACAGAAAGACGAAGTAGAAGCGAAGAACAAGGAAGTGGAAGAAGCACGGAAGTCACTGGAAGAAAAGGCCGAGCAACTTACCCTGACGTCAAAGTACAAATCCGAATTTCTCGCAAATATGTCTCACGAGTTGAGAACGCCGCTCAACAGCTTGCTCATTCTTGCGCAGCAGCTTTATGAAAATGCAGAGGGCAATCTCAACGAAAAACAGATCCGTTATGCAAAAACGATTCACTCTTGCGGTGATGATTTGATCCAACTGATCAACGATATACTTGACTTGTCTAAGATTGAGTCCGGGTTTATATCTACTAATATATCAACGGTTCGGATATCTGAAATCGCTTCGTTTGTTGAAACAACCTTCAAACCGATTTCTGAAGCAAGGAATCTGAGATTCCGCATTGAGACCGACTATTCACTTCCATCTGCAATGGAAACTGATATCCAACGCTTGAACCAGATTCTTAAGAACCTTCTTTCAAATGCATTCAAGTTTACAGAAAAAGGGGAAGTATGCCTGAAGATCACTGAAGCGCATAACACCTGGAAACCTGGTAATATAAATCTCGACAGAGCGAAAAAAGTTATAGCTTTCTCCATTACCGACACAGGTATTGGTATTCCTCAAGAGAAACAATCCATCATCTTTGAAGCCTTTCAACAGGCCGAAGGTTCTACTAGCCGGAAGTATGGAGGAACGGGGCTTGGTCTTTCAATTAGCCGGGGACTTGCAGAACTATTGGGTGGCACAATCGAATTGGAAAGTCAAGCCGGATATGGCAGTACATTTACGTTGTATCTTCCCATCGACAGCGTTCCGCCAATCGATCCAAAGAATGCACCGCAGAGTATTCAGGCTATTCAACATTTGCATATGGAATCGCAAAACTCGGGGGAAATCAAAAGCATCCTCGGCAATTTGCGTATTACCAATGATGGCATTGAATCGAGAAGTCTTGACATTGTCAGTGAAATGATAAATGAGACGGGCGATGACCGAAGTAACATTTTACCGGAAGACAAAGTAGTGATGGTAGTGGAGGATGATCTCCGTTTTGGAAAAATCATCATAGATAAAGCACATGAGTACGACTTAAAAGTAATTGTTGCCACTAACTACCTGGAAGTTTTCGACTTCATCAACAGATTCTCACCGATTGCCATCACATTGGACGTGAAACTACCCGAGACCAGTGGCTGGAAAGTTATCGATCTATTGAGAAACGACCTTACGTATAGACACATCCCTATTCATGTCATATCAGGTGAAGAGAACCGTATGCTAGCCCTGAAGAGGGGTGCACGAAGTTTTCTTCTCAAACCGCTTGACAATGATATTTTAAATGAACTGTTTGACGACATCGTTTCCAACTCGACGCCGCGTACGAAACGCCTGCTAGTAGTGGAGGATAACGAACTCGATTCATCACAGATTGCAAAGATGCACCAGGAGGATTCACTTGCTGTCACGATTGCCCCGACGGGAAAAGAAGCCATTGAGCTGGTGAAGAGCGAAGATTTTGATTGTATCATTCTGGATTACACGCTTCCAGATATTTCTGGAACAGATCTCATCCATGAAGTCAGTCGCTCGAAAAAGAAACTTACTCCGGTTATTGTTTACTCTGCTAAAGATTTCAATAAGATCGAATTAAACAATGTAAATCAGAATGCCAGCTCCCTCGTTGTGAAAGGTGTGAATTCCATAGAGCACCTATTGGAAGAGACGGTTTCGCATCTGCATATCAATCACAAGGACCTGGCACCTGAAAAGAGACGGATCATTGAAAACATTCGCAACAAAGAAGACATACTAACCGGAAAGAATATTCTGGTTGTGGATGATGACGTGAGAAACCTGTTCGCGCTTACAACTGTGTTTGAGAGATTTAACATCAACGTGGTTACTGCGGAGAGCGGAAAGGAAGCCATTAACATACTGAATGAAAATCCAAAAATCGAAATGGTTTTGATGGACATTATGATGCCGGAGATGGATGGTTACGAAACGACGCAAAAAATCAGGCGTGAGCACAAGAACAGTTCATTGCCTATTATTGCGGTTACCGCGAAGGCGATGAAGGGCGACCGTCTAAAATGTATCGAAGCTGGTGCCTCTGATTATATTACCAAACCGGTAAAAATAGATCAACTATTATCGCTCATGCGTTTATGGTTTTGTAAATAACTGAAGGCTGTATGCATCCAAAAATCTTGCTGGTGGATGATCGGGAGGATAACCTCCTCTCGATCGAAGCCATCCTTCAACCCAACGGCTATCAGTTTGTTAAAGCTGGCTCTGGACGCCAGGCTTTAAAAATTTTGCTAAGCGAGTTTGATTTTGCAATGATTCTTATGGATGTTAAGATGCCGAATCTTAATGGGTTTGAAACGGCTTCGCTTATTTACGAGAGGGAAAAACTGAAACATATTCCGATTATTTTCATCACTGCAAATAATTTCGGTGACGAAAATATGTTCAAAGGCTATCAAACCGGTGCCGTCGATTACATTTACAAACCGATTAATCCTGATATTTTACGAGCCAAGGTTGGCGTCCTCATTGAATTGTATAAGAAAACGCGACTGCTTCATGAGCAAGAACAAAAGCTTATAGCTATCAATCGAAGTCTTGAAAATGAAATAAAAGACAGAAAGGCATCCGAGGAAAAAGTTTTGCAGCTAAACCGTCAATTGCTTCAAAACATTAATAGTCTTGAATCCGCTAACAAGGATCTCGAACAATTTGCCTTCATGGCATCCCATGATTTGCAGGAGCCCTTGCGAAAAATCCTTATGTTCAGTGACAGGCTTTATCAAAAGTACCAGAATGTATTGCAAGACGACATAAGGCTAATCAATCGTATCCAAAGTTCTGCAGAACGAATGCAAGCATTGATTGTCGACATTTTAGCCTTCTCGAGAATTTCTATTGACAAACCTAATTTTGTTACCAGCGACATGAATGAAATTGTCCGGGAGATAGTTGCGGACATTGACGACGAGATCAAATCAAAGAACGCAGTGATTTCGGTAGATAAACTTCCGTCGCTTTATGTTAACCCTCGACTAATGCGAATGCTTTTCTATAATCTTTTAAACAATGCACTAAAGTATTGCAGGAAAAATGTCGCTCCTGAAATCAGGATTAGTGTGGAGAATGGGGTCGCTACCGCGCGCGAAAGAAACTATTGCCGGATTTTTGTAGAAGACAATGGCATAGGATTCGACCAAAAATATGCTGAAGATATCTTTGGAATGTTTAAAAGACTTCACCATGAATCAGAATTTTCCGGAACTGGTATAGGCCTTGCGTTGTGCAAAAAAATTGTTGAGCAGCATAATGGTGCAATCGCTGCACTCAGCAGTCTGAATTCCGGGTCTCGATTTATTATTTCTCTCCCGCTGCCCTAGTCGTTTTCCTTTGTCAGTATTTCCTTTAACAACATCTTGAAGTCTCCCAGTTTTGAAGGCTTGGTCAGATAACGAGTCACACCCATTCTTGTGAATTCATCGTTGTCTCTATCAGAAAAAAAACTTGAGTACATCACTACGGGAATGCTTTTAAGATTGGGATCGCTCTTGATTTCTGCGAGAATTTGTCGACCGTTCAGCTTTGGCATATTTGTATCGAGCACTATTATGTCTGGTTTTTGACGGTGATCACCCTTTAAAAATTTAAGCGCTTCTTCACTATCAAACATACTTGAACATTGAATAGAGCTGTCAAGATCGCGCACGGCTTCCACAAAAAACTCATGGTCATCATGATCGTCATCTATTAACAGAACATTAGTGAAATAAGGCATATACTACGCATTTAAAAAGAACATATAATAGACTCCGAGATAAATTCAGCTCACCCGACACCGCAGAAACTGCCCATCATTGAAGCGTTCACATCAGCTAAGCAAACTTAAAGTATGGAAATGAGGGCAAATACACTTTGACTAGTGCACCGCTTGCCTCAACAGAAGATAAAGGGAATAGATTTAGAGAGGACTGTGCAACATCCCTTCCTCCAAAGGTCAAGTATACGTATTTTTTATAGAATTATCCTAAAAGATAACATTTCATTGCTATGAGCGACTTTCGTCCAAATCGCTGTGACGATCGCTGCCAAGGCTATACGAGTTATTTTCCTCGTCTTCGCTCCCAATCTCCTCCTGCGAATCGTCATCCTCGCTGCCCGGAACATCCAACTCGCTAGCCGTAAAATCTACGGGCCAACTTCTATTTGCTAAAATTTCATCGTCACCAGTTGATTCGACCTCGTCTGATCCGAGTGCTTGAAAATCATCTTTGGTCAAATCTGAATCACCGTCAGGACCTTTTGCGGGGATTTGAGCCGGATCCGTTTGTTGCGGACCATTCCCTTCGATTGCGGCATTTACGTCAACATCTAAACGATTTGCGCGATTCATAATGTCTTCGCTCGAAGGATATAATGGGTAACCTGGGTATTCGCCCGGTGCATTTTCTGATTTCGATGGAGACGCTTTAGCCCTTGGCTTTTGCGTTTTGCCCGAGGATTTTTTCATAAAGATGGATGAATTTGTAAAGACGTGAATTAGGCCCGGCTCTCACCGGGCCTAAAAGGTCAGAATATTTTTGACTTTGAACTATCCCTGCTGCTTTCTGAAGTTGTCGACTCAGTCGTAGAACCCCATCCTCCTTGCGTCGAAACTGTTGAAACAAGGCGCAATCTGTTTTCTACATTTTTCACGCCGGACACCTGTTCTGCGATATCCTCTGACCTTCTCTTTTCACTTCTGGTACTAACAGTTCCAGACAATGTGACCTCCCCTTTGTCCACGGTTACATCAATAGATGAAGCGTCTACAAATACATCGTCACTCAACCGGTCGTTAATATCTTCTTTGATTCTGTCATCGGAACGTGTATATCCCTTCGGGCCCTTTCCTCTATGTTGGCCGCTCATGCGACGATCCATTTCTCTTCTCCGTTCTGCATCTTCATCACCAAACCATGAGCTCACTTCGTCCGAAGTTTTGTCCCACCAATCGCGGTCCTCATTATACCCTCTCCGATTCCTGTTGTAATCCGATCCATAGCTTCCACCGCCGAAGTTTCCACCTCCGCGATTATAATTTCTTCCCTCTCTATTATAGCGATCATAGTCGTCGCGGCTCCGTTCATTGGCACCTCGCTCACTTCCGTAGTTCAGATAGTCCCTTCCGTAGTCGCCCGAGGATCCTCCCCATTCGTTAGAAGATCCGTATCCTTCATCGCGATCGCCCGTATATCTTCCGCGATTAAATCCCGAGTCGCGGCTGAATTGATTCTCACCATATCTGCCTCTTTCGTTATAATTCCTGTCAGAACCATAGTCGCTATAACGTCCGCCTATTGATGTTCCATAACCATAATTCCCTTCATTACCATAATTGAAATTACCACGATCGCTTTCATATCCGTGATTTCCATATCCACGACCGAAACTTCCGCGGTCCTCATTCCAGTCAGGGTTGGATGTATTCAATACACCTCGCCTGTTGTGACTTCTATTTCTCATATCTATCAGGGTTTTTGTTTTTTACTTCGTCAAAATGGTCAAAAATGGTGCCCTTTAGAATGAGTAATGCAAAGACAGTTTTCCCTCAAAACCTGTAGAATCTGCACCGAACCAATGAATTTTTTTCCCCATAAAATGACAAGAAAGAATGGTTTCTGTTCAAAAAAATATTCGACGTGTAGCCAAACCGTTATAAAATTGGATCCGGGTTTTCCTGAATAGGCTTAGTAATATAGAACGGGCTGAACCAATAAAGCCGATAGTTGAAACTTCCTGGTCAAGTCAATTAAGATTAGCAGGTAATTCGAATGGTAAGGAATGGTGACTGGTACACAATGGGACAAAAAATCCACACTTGCGACAAAAAGCAACAATTGGAGGAGGGTTAAAAAAGATGAGGCTTTCAAAACCGTCTGTTTTAAAAGCCTCAAGGCTTTATTTTCCGTTGAGGCGGATAAGCCAGAAAGAGTATCTCAAATTGTGTACCGTCGTTCGTGTTACCACTTGGGTCTGATACCAGGTGCAAAAGGGAATTGAAGACTTTCATAATATTCCAATGATTTTTCAGGCTTCTCCAGACCAAGCGGGATTTCCTTATTTGAGAAAGTCTGAAAATACAGGACGCATGAATTTCGCCACCAAATTGCCTCCTTATGTTGAATGTTAAGAAGACTTTGCACCTGGATAAACCGATCCGGATCAATCTTTTCTTTCAAAGCTTCCCAGGATTGTTTCATCCACTTTACCGAATCAGCTCCCTGATAGTATCGGTGGCAGAGCTCCTCCCAAAGTGTTCTTCCAGATTTCATTTTTTGGTCCCATGATACATGGTGGAACCATAAAAGCAAGTTTTCAGGGCAATTATCTAATGTACTGTATTGTTGTTGGACTTCAGGCGCATACTGAAGCAAAGCGCCACTGCCATTTTTAGTTCGATCGAATCCTATTCCAATACTATCCGCCTTGTGATAGTAAACCGAAGTCCAGTCCGCCCTGGGCTTATTTTTTATCCACGGACCAGGTCCATAGTGATGGTCCCATCCCATAATATGGTGCAACCCTAGCGGCGTCATGTAGTTCACAGTAATTTCTCTGGAAGCAAGCATTATTGATTTCAAAGATTTCACAACCTGGGGATCTTGAGAAAAGGTCATCTTGATCCATTGGTCAGCGATCTCTTCAGAACTCGAAGTGGGATCCCACGCCAACCGTCCATATGCAAACCAATTTGCCTGTGCAAAAGGATGTCCGCACCAATTTCGGTCGTTCCCAATATTTGCAACGCCAGCTATACCGGTCAGCGAGTGATTTTCCAACGAACCATCGATCACCTTATAGACATATGATCCTTTCCCCTTAGAATATGTATCAGCGTCGAGGCATTCCTTAAAGAGTGGTGCCAGGTAGACAAGATGGGTAGCGAAGCCCAGGTATTCCTGTGTCAGCTGAAATTCAACATTGATAGGTGTTTGCGGCATTGCTCCAAACAACGGATGAAAAGGTTCACGCGGCTGAAAGTCGATAGGACCATTCTTTACTTGCACCATTACATTTTTCCTGAATTTTCCGTCGAGAGGTTTGAATTCGTTGTAGGCTTGTTTGGCTCTATCTTCCGGTACCTTATTATCGTAGACAAACGCCCGCCACATAACGATACCGTTGTGAGGAGCTAAAGCATCGGCGAGCAGGTTTGCACCATCTGCATGGGTTCGGTTGTAACTTTGAGGGCCCGGCTGACCTTCCGAATTCGCCTTAACCGCGAAACCTCCAAAATCAGGAACGTGGGTGTAGATTTCATCAATTTTCTTCTTCCACCACTGCTGTACATTTGGATCGAGAGGATCTGCTGTCGACAGGCCACCTATTTCTACCGGTGCGCTGAATCGCGCTGTGAGGTAAACTCTGATTCCATAAGGACGGAAAACATCAGCTAGTGCCGCGACCTTCTTCAAATACGGTTCGGTAAGGATTTGTGCATTGGAATTTACATTAGTGAGCACCGTTCCATTAATTCCGATTGACGCATTGGCTCGAGCATAATCAACATAGCGGGGATCAAGATAGTCGGGTAATTTATGCCAGTCCCACAAGGAGAACCCGGCATATCCGCGCTCTACTGTTCGATCGAGATTATCCCAGTGATTTAATATCCGATGTTGGATCTTTGGCGAATTTTGGATCGACAAAGATTTAATGCTCTGCGATGTCTGAAGCAACCTGATCAGGTGAAACGTTCCATACAATACTCCCGCGTCATTATTTGCGGCTATGACAATGCTCTTTTTTCCGTTAATAGTAGTTGAAAAGATATAATAACCCTCCGCGCCGAGCTCACTTAACTTGTCCGATAAATTCAATGAAGCAATTACAGGAGCCCCTGCAGTTCCTAATACTACAGATCCCGATTTCGAAATCATTTTGCCGGTGGTTGGAGCCTTTCCTATTAAGCCACCTATAGCCAGTCTGAGTTCGGCAGTTGCGCTTTTTAAGATTTCGGTCTCCTTTGGTAACACGATCTCATTAAATGCAGACGCATATTCGGTTCTCAGTTTCACATCTTTGATGAGATCGTATCGCAGCCAAAGTCTGTATCCATCTTCTGCGAAGACTGGCGACGTTGCTAGCACCAGTAGAATTACTAAATGTTTAAGGAATGACATCGACATAATGAATAATTGAAAAGTTGTTTTTAACCTCTGCTGAAGAATAAAATTGAATCGAATCAGGCATTGGGCACTTCTCCCCTCCCCGCTGGATTACAAATAAACGAATTTTCTGCAACCGGTTGCATTTTCCCGTCAGAGTGCAGACATTTAGCGAAACAAGCGCGCTCACACCGCTTGTCTCATAACGTATTGCCTGTACGCAACAGGTTAAATGAAGGAATTAGAATTGCATACATTATTTTAATCCACAAACAACCACCACTTTCAAAGAAGCAATTATGTTAATGGAACAGACGATGCGTTGGTACGGACCCAACGACCCAACCAGCTTATGGGACATCCGCCAGGCAGGATGCACCGGCGTTGTAACCGCAATGCATCACATACCGCCGGGTCAGGTTTGGCCTATCGAAGACATACGCAAGCGAGTTGCTGAGATTGAAGAAGCCGGTCTTACCTGGACAGTCATCGAAAGTTTGCCAGTAAGCGAAGAAATAAAAAAGCAAACCGGGCCTTATAAGGAATACATAGAAAACTACAAGCAGAGTTTAAGAAATGTCGCGCAATGCGGGTTGAAGGTAGTCACTTATAACTTTATGCCGGTTGTTGACTGGATGCGCACCGAAATCGCTTATGAAATGCCGGATAAAAGCAAGGCATTATACTTTGAAAAAGCTGCCTTCATCGCCTTTGATCTATTTCTTTTAAAGAGACCGAACGCTGAGAAGAGTTATTCAAAGGAAGAGATTGCTTCCGCTGAAAAACGGTTTTCCACTATGACAGAAAGTGAAAAGGAAGTTGTGTACAAAAATGCCCTTTTGGGATTACCAGGGAGTGATGAACGTTTTACGACCGACCAAATTCTTTCTTCATTAAAACAATATGAGAGTATCGATGATAAGAAATTGCGGGAGCATCTCTATTACTTTCTTCGAGAAGTTGTTCCAGTAGCCGAAGAAGTTGGTTTGAAGATGGCTATCCACCCAGATGATCCTCCATTTCCAATTCTTGGATTACCTCGAGTTGTGAGCACGGAAAAAGATGCTGCTCAATTGATAGCAGCAGCTCCCTCTCCGGCAAATGGTCTGTGCTTTTGTACAGGCTCTTATGGTGTGCGAGCAGATAACGACCTTCCTGGCATGGTGCGAAGGCTGGGCGATCATATTCATTTCCTCCATTTGCGAAGTACAAAGAGAGACAACAAGGGAAACTTTTTCGAGGCAGACCATCTCGACGGCGATGTAGACATGTACGCTGTTGTAAAAGAGATTCTGTTATTAATGAAACGAAGAGGCGTTTCAATTCCAATGCGCCCGGATCACGGACATCAAATGCTCGACGATCTAAGGAAGACTACATACCCAGGGTATACAGCTATCGGGAGACTTCGCGGTCTTGCAGAAATACGAGGCCTCGAGATGGGCATCAGCAGGGCGCTGTTATGAAAAGCTCTCAGGGAGGGAATAAGGAATAGGGAATAGGGGTAAGAGTGCGCACTTTGCGACCGCGACCTTATTCCTTACTCCTTATTCCTCTTTTTCTAAGTTGACAAAGATCATGGTTCTTCCATCTAGCTGTCAGCTGTCAGCTTCTCATCGTCGACTCCCTAACTATCAACTCGTGCCTCAGAACAATTGTATTTAAGCTCGCTCCGTGTTGCTGATCGAGGCGGCGTATCAGGGTGGAGGCGGCAACCTCTCCCATTTCGTGGCCGGGATAATTAATGGTTGTGAGATTTGGTTCGATCACTTTAGACAAGGGATCGTTGTTGAAACCTGCAACGGCGATATCCTGAGGTACTCTCAAACCCGCATTTTTTAGTTCACGGATACAGCTTACCGCGCAAGCGTCGTTTGATGAAAAAATTGCATCGGGACGAACCTCCATTTGGAGCAAAGTTTTACAAACGTCCACGCCAGCCTGTTCACTAAGGTTATTAATGAACACAAGGTTTTCGTCATATGGCAGCCCGCGATCCATTAATGCCTGCTTGTATCCCTTTAATCGGTCCGCATAAACGTTGCGCTTCAGACTAGCTGTGATGTGGGCGATACGAGTGCAACCTTGAGAGATAAGATGCTGCGTTACTTCGTATCCCGCGCGGTAGTTGTCGATCACTATGCTAGTACATTGGGGATGTTCAAATACACGATCAAAAAATATCAATGGTACGCCTTTGTCCAGCAAATCTTCGAAATGAGCAATATCATCCGTAGCATAAGCTAATGAAACAAGCAAACCATCAACTCTGCTGTTATATAGTGTTCTGACATTTACAACTTCTTTGGCGATGGACTCCATCGACTGGCTGATGATGAGATTATATCCCGCCTGGTTTGCAATCTTTTCCATCCCCGCAATGACGGTAGACATGAAGTAGCTATTTAGCCTCGGTACGATGACACCGATTGTATTTGTCCGGTTTCTTCTCAGGTTACTAGCGAAGAAATTTTGCCGATATCCCATCTCCTTAGCCTTATCCAGAATTCTCTTTCGGGTGTCTTTGCGAATAGACGGATGTTCCTTAAGTCCCCGACTGACCGTTGCTGGCGACAGGTTCAGGGCCTCTGCTATGTCGTAGATGGTGATATCCTTATGTGTGCTCATGGCTCAATTTATCCTGACTGGTTGAAATTTCATTTTATTGACGGCGAAAATCTAAATTCATTTTAATCGGTTGCAGCCAAGAAAATGTCAAAATAAGCTTCCAATGCAACATTATGAATAAAATCAAAAAAATATATGCAATCGGTTGCAAAATTTATTTGATTCCTTGACATTCGCACAGTGCTCCTATTGTGCATTCCTCTTCCGGGCACCGTGAAGCATCCGGCGAAGCCGAAATCCTGATTGATTGATCATATGTGGGTCTTGACTCAGGCTACGGTTGGAGATGGGTAGTCGCGCTACCCCTAAACTAATGAGCCGGGGTTAAACGAAGGCAAGAATCCTGGATTTAATCAATGCAATCGATTGCGACACTTACTTAAAACTAAACTATATGGAAAGAACAATTCTACTAATCACAGCGGGACTTCAACGGCGGCCTCGTTCGTGGCACGTACTGCCGTTAATAGCCCTGATGATGTCGCTGACCCATGCGACATATGCTCAAAACCTTGTGAGAGGAAAAGTCACCGATGAAACCGGCGCAGGGATGCCGGGTGTCAATGTTATTGTCAAAGGAACTACAACCGGTACAACCAGCGATGCGGACGGCGGGTACAGTATTGATGTACCCTCCCCGGACGCTATCCTCGTTTTTTCTTTCATTGGCTACCAGACTGAAGAGGCTACTGTTGGAGGCCGAACGGTAGTAGACCTCCAATTAAAGACAAGTACAGAAACATTGAGTGAAGTCATTGTTGTCGGTTATGGCGTCCAAAACAAAAGGGACGTGACCGGTGCCATCGCTTCTGTAAAATCTGAAACGCTACGAGAAGTAGCTGCGCCCAACCTGGTTAATCAGCTCAAAGGACGAGCTGCCGGCGTCGTGATTATCAGCAATGGTGCGACCCCGGGTTCCGGCGCGCAAATACGGATCAGGGGTAAACGTTCCCTGTCGGCTCCCGTCAGAAGCAACAGCGGAGGTGGTGGAATTGGCGCTAACGCAACCGCTTCTGCAGCTGCTGAAGATGCACTCGATGCTCCACTCCTGGTTGTTGACGGTATTCCATACGGGGGAAACATTAACGACATCAATCCGGATGATATCGCAAGCCTTGAAATTCTTAAAGATGCATCTGCAACAGCGATTTATGGATCAAGAGGATCCGGAGGTGTAATTCTAATTTCTACCAAGCGCGGGACTCCGGGCAAAACGGTGTTCTCCTATGATGGTTACTATGGAACTTCTTCCATATTAGATAAACTAAGAGTGTTCACTGGACCTGAGTTGGCGCAGTTTAAACTCGACGCCGCTGCAGGTAACAGTGTATCACCTGGAACAAGTTCATATGGACTAACGGCCGCAGAACAAGCAGCATTGGATGCAGGAATTAGCACCGACTGGCAAGACCTGATTTATCAGCGTGGATATTTCTCAAGTCATAACGTTGGTGTAACTGGCGGTACGGAGAAAACGCAATTCTCCATGGGGATATCCTACTTCAAAGAAGGCGGGATCATACCCAACCAGAATTTCGAGCGATTCGCTATACGCGGAACCGTCGATAACAAAGTAAACGATTGGCTAAAGCTCGGACTGAACACCATTAACACCCTTTCGTACAGCAATACTCCCGGTGGTGGCGGCGTCCCTGGCGGGTTGATGAGAATGACTCCGCTGGCATCGCCTTACAACGCTGATGGTACTGTAAACCTCCGCCCTCAGGAGGGACACATTGATCAGGCAAACGTCAGTCCCCTCACACTGATCACGAAAGCAGACGCTATTCTAGCAAGAACACGCCGCATTCGAACCTTTAACAGTCTCTATGCAGAAGTGCAATTATTCAAAGATCTTAAGTATAGGCTAAACGTTGGATTGGACTTCACACAATCACAGCAGGACAATTTCTCTGGCGCCAATACCTATGTCAACACTTCTGAGTTTGATTCTCAAGCAAATTCAAACGTGCGCAACTCTGAAGCCTGGCAATATACTTTCGAAAACTTGTTGATCTACGACAAAACTATTCGTGAAAGACACAAGCTTAATTTTACCGGATTGTTTAGCGCTCAAAAGAATCACGATCAAGGGTCCGGAATTTTTGGCCTTGGCATTCCAGCAGACTATTTCCAGAATTATAATCTCGACCTTGCTTCAACAGTTTATCCAAAAAATCCTGGAAACTCAAATGATAATCCCTTCAATTTTACAGAGAGAGGCCTCATTTCGTATATGGGTAGGGTAAATTATAGTTTCGATGGCCGCTATGTTCTTACAGCTACAGTCCGCTCCGATGGATCTTCGATCCTGGCACCCGGAAACCAATGGTTCACTTATCCTGCGTTCGCATTTGCCTGGAACATTTCCAATGAATCATTCATGCAAAATGTCTCTTTCGTTTCAAACCTGAAATTGAGAGCAGGTTGGGGAAAGACTTCCAATCAAAGCTTCAGAGCCTATTCGACTCTGGGAGAACTTGGGAAGAGCGCATACAACTTTGGCAAGTCTACCGCAGGTAATCAAATCGGATACCTGGTTACAGTATTGCCTAACAACGAGTTATCATGGCAATCCACAACTCAGACCAACTTTGGTTTGGATTTCGGATTGTTAAACAATCGTATTACCGGTGCTATTGAGGTATACAGTCATAAAACAAAAGACATCATTCTTGATGTGGCATTACCTCAGAGTAACGGCGCCAGTTCAACAACACAAAACGTTGCAAAGACCAAAGGAAAGGGACTTGAAATAACGCTCTCAGGAGATGTAATCAAGAAGAGCAACGGTGGATTTAACTGGAGTCTTGACGTGAACTATTTCTTCAATCGTGAGGAAATTGTTCAATTGACGACGCCCGACGAAAAACAAAATGTTGACAACGGTTGGTTTGTTGGACAACCATTGTCAGTCATTTATGATGTTAGAAAGATCGGTATCTGGCAGACAGGAGATGCAGCCGAACTGGCAGCACAGACGTCTCCAGTTCAGGTTCCCGGACAGATCCGCGTGGAAGATGTTGACGGAAATGGGATCATCAATGGAGATGACCGCCAGATCCTTGGAAATTTCCAGCCAGACTGGGAGGGAGGTATTACCAGCCGGTTCACTTTCAAAAGATTTGATCTAACGGCTGTCACATACGCCAGGATGGGTATGAAAGTCGTCGTGCCATACGTCACTTCTGACGGCGGGTTTGCGGGATACTTTTCTTTCATGCAAGGTCGTGTGAATCAGTTGAAGGTGGACTACTGGACACCAAATAACCCAACCAATGCATTCCCTCAGCCGGATGCAAGCCGCGACCGACCATTGTGGTCATCAACGTTGGGATATATGGATGGATCCTTTATCAAAATGCGAAGCATAAACCTTGGTTACACTTTCCCGGAAACTTTGCTATCCAGGGCTGGCATCAGTTCGCTTCGCCTCTATGTGAGTGCAGTCAACCCTTTCATAATCTATTCCCCTTTTGTGAAAGACGGTTTTGGTCCTGACCCTGAAGGCAACGGATATGGCGGCGCAGTGCAGAATCCCGAAGGTGGTTATTCTAACAACCGTACAGGCGCACCGTTGGGTCAAATATCTGTCAACGCCAACAACCCTTCAACAAGGCAGTTTATCGTGGGCATAAATTTAAGATTCTAGAAATGGTAAAGATATTTTATATGAAACTAAAACGAACTAGTTACATCATGCTGATGGTCGGTGCGCTTGTGTTCAGCAGCTGCAACGATCTTCTTGAGGAGCAGCCGAGAACGCAAATAGTTCCTTCGTTCTTCAGCACACCCGGGGGGCTTCTTGGAGGTATCGCCGGTGTTTACAACTCTATCCGCGGTTCATACGGCACAGAAGGATTTACCCTGCAACAAATGGCCGGTACCGATGAGCATCTCAGAGGCGGTGGAGCAGGACCTGACTTCTTTACTTATAACGGGATTGATGGCAATGATTTTAACGGAGGATTCGGTGTATACACTTCCATAAATACACTGAATGGAATTCTGGAGATCGGCCCTACTGCTGACCTTACTGAGGAAACAAAAAATCATTATCTCGGACAGGCATATTTCCTTCGGGCATTTCTCTATTTCGATCTTGTTCAAACCTTTGGCGAAGTACCTCTTCATACAGAGTTTGTTACCGTTCCTTCAAAAGCTGACAAGAAAGCTTCGCTGAATGAAATCTATGAAGTGATCATATCGGATCTGACTGAAGCTTCTAACAGACTTCCAGACCAGGTTACTACTCCTTTCCTTGGCAAGGCTGCCGCCAAAGGCGCTGCTTTATACCTGCTTGGTAAGGTTTATCTTACCAGGGGTTGGCAAACGGATAACAACAGCGACTTCCAGCAAGCCTACACCATATTAACAAATCTGATCGATAACCAGGCAACGTATGGATTCGGACTGTGGGAAGATTATGCAGACGCGTTTGCTATCGCTAATGACTATGGCAAAGAAAATATTTTTGTCAGTGATCACAGCAGCGACGCAACCTATGGGCTATATCAATTGGGTGCATCGGGTGGCGCTGCCCAAAATCTTACGCCCTGGTTCCACCGATGGAACTATTCTGGAAATGTTCTTGGAGCCAACTCGACATACGATGCTGGAACAAAGGCCTGGGTTTATGGTAGCACGACCAACCTTTTCAATCGCGATGTAGAAAACGGTCGTCCTTATCTGCGTATCCGTGACAACGCCCTAACGCTAACTTCCGGGCCAAACGCAGGCAAGAACTACATTTACGACCAGGCGTTTGTTAATCGTGATACTGATACACGGTATGGCAAGACTTTCAAAACGGTATGGATCGTAAACAAAACGTCAACGGGATCGCGTGGGACGCTGGTACCTGGAGATACTGGCGTTTGGTTCCTTGATCACGAAGATCCAGGTGCACCCCACATGGTGAACGGAAGGCCATTCAAAGGAATTGTTGTCACTCCTTCAATGCAAACCGACCAGGTATGGCCGGCTGTTAAGAAGCAGGATGATAACACCAGGGTATCTATGAATGACCCTTCAACCAGACCTGTGGTACTTTATCGTTTTTCCGATGCCTACCTGCTTGCAGCAGAAGCAGCATTTAAACTTGGAAATGGCGAAGCGCACAATCTCATTAATGTTGTAAGGCGTCGGGCGGCCTTTGATAAGTCAAATAGTCCTTCTGAGAACGAAGCAGCGGCAGATGCAATGGAGATCACAGAGAATGATGTAACACTGGATTTCATTCTTGATGAGCGTACGCGGGAATTTTACGGAGAGGCTGTACGCAGAGTTGATCTCCTCAGGACCAAATCTCTTTTAAGGCGCGTAGCCGATTGGAATCCTGAAGCGTCGAATATTCAAGCCTATCACGTACTAAGACCTATTCCACAGGATCAAATCGACCGCGTGACGGAAGGAGATTGCCAGGGAATTGATTGCTGGCAGAACGAAGGTTATAAGTAGTTTAAGGTTTAAAGTTTAAAGTTTAAGGTTTGACGTTTGAGGTTTGAAGTTAGAGAGGGTGGGCCGGATGGTTCACCTTCTTTTTTGTCCGTTTTTCGTTATCCGTTATCCGGATCAACCGTTATCCGTTAATTGTTATCCGTTATCCGTGGGTTCAATGGAATTAAGGCATTAAATGAGGATCAAGGCATTCGGATAACGGACAACAGTTACCGCCCCGATGGGGCGATCACCAGATTAGCAAAATCACCCTCAAGTCCATTGTTCCAGAGTCCGATCTTGCCGGTTCGACGTGAATTTAGTTTGTCGACTGTAAGCGAAGGTGTCGCGGCGTTATTGACGTATACTTTAATTTGCTTTTCCTCGACAACGATCCTGGCATGAAACCAGTCGGTCGCCGCTGGCGGCGAGTCAATTCCTTTCTCATAAATGCCATTCCGTTCCTCGCGCAATTTATGCCAGGGATACTCGGGCTCGCTCACATATTGGACTGCATGAATCTTTCGCACAGGATCTGCCGATCGAAAATTAAAAGGCCGGAAATAAACGATATCAGTGGTTGTGGTGTCTACACCGTGAAAGGCTATTCCAATAAAACTCTGTTGCATGACATCTTTGCCACGAAGGTCAACGTCAATGGTGCCAGTAGAAAAGGTCACATCAGGAAGATATGCCAGGCCAGTCATGGAAATACCTTTGCGAGAACCGTCCGTTATCGAAACAACAGTTCCCCTGTAAGCCGTTAATTTCTTTTCTTTAAGGAGCTGCTGGAGATCATACGATTTCTTTTGAGCAAAAAGAGGAGCGGCGACGGAAATCAGACAAACAACAAGAATTACTTTTTTCATGACGGGATTAGTTTATGCTTTAAGACTACCACGCAAATTTCTCATGAGCGAACGCTACAATCACAGCCATTTACCGATCTTTTCTGGTTCAAAACCCGTTCACTTTTGATATATGCATTCAGATCGCGACTATATCACCTTATATCGATCGTTGGTGGAAAAAAAATTCCTGTTGGGGGGAGACGGAAAACTAAAACAACGGGAGTTGGAGTATCTCGGACAGATGATCGAGGATAAATCCGGTATTAAGCTAAGCATCTCCACACTCAAAAGACTTTGGCGAAATGATCTGAACCAATTACCGCACCCGACCACACTGGATGCGCTTGTCTCCCTTCTTGACGTAAAGGATTGGCAGGAATTCAAAAAAATAAATGCGCTCCAGTTGACGAATACGGAGCCAACTTCAGAAAAAAAAGAAAAGAAGCGGCTTCCTCAGCTTCCTGTGGTTGTGATTGGGGTTGCAATTTTTTTGCTTGGTGCACTCGTTTTGCTACAAGGATTCAATAAAAAAGACAGCTCAGTTATTGTGAGAGGAGAAGTCGGTTTTACCGCTGACAAAACAATATCCTCGGGAGTACCCAACACCGTGATGTTCCATTATGATCTTTCCGAGGTGCAGGCTGATAGCTTTTTTATTCAGCAATCCTGGAATCCAAGGGACAAGGTGAAAATAGATCCATCCAACAATTACTATTCAGCAATTTATTATACCCCCGGATTTCATTTTGCGCGAATTATGGCAAATGACTCCATTTTAAAGTTTACGAAGGTTCATATAAAATCGGATGGCTGGCTGCCTCTTGTAAAATATGACCTGCGTGAGAAAAAGCATTTCTATCTTGACGCCCATGCCATCCGATCCGGCGGACAACTAAAGGTTGATGAACATATCCTCCAGAATGCTACTGTGGATACAGGGAAAGAGTTTTATCTTCGATACTATAATGTGCGCGATTTCGATGGTGTCACAAGCAACAACTTCGATCTTGAAACCCGACTTCGTTGCGAGAAATTAACCGATGCTAGAATGCCACCGGTACCCTGCCCCCAAATGGAGCTCATGCTTATTACCGAGGAGAACGTATTTTTTGTTCCTATTACCACGAAAGGCTGCATAAGTGAATTGGAGCTTTTAGTCGGAGAGGTTTACAAAGGCGGAAAAGACTATGATCTGTCTACTTTGGGAACAGATCCGTATTCATGGCAAACATTGAGAATAAAGAATCAAAATAAGCACACTACGATTTTTCTCAACGGAACAGCAGTTCATGAGCTTGAATACACAAAAGACTTTGGTGAAATCAAAGGCATGATATTTACCTTCACTGGCCCAGGAGCTATCGATTACGTTACTGTCCGGAACATCGAAGGACAACTTGTTTACGAAGACGAATTTAATTAGAGGAATGATTGTCAGCTGATCTTATCCTTTACCCTTTCGTGATTGCCTGAGATAAGGGACATGGTAATTCAACAAAATTTACCCTTTCTAAAAGCACCATTTCCCAGATATTTCTTCACTTGCCTTAAATGATGTGTCGTTAATTATGTAACTTAATAGTTCATTTTCTCTTGGCTCGAATATACGATTATGGAAAGCCAAAAACTGTTATCCCGCGACGAACTATTCCTGAAAAAGATCACAGACGCTGTTTTGAACAATCTCCAAAACGAACAATTCGGCGTAAGCGAGCTTTCTGATGCTGTTGCCATCAGCAGATTTCAATTGCACCGCAAACTTAAATTACTCAAAGGGAAATCTGTAAGCCAGTTTATCAGAGAAGTGCGATTGGAAGAAGCGATGAAGATGCTTCAGGCAGATGTTGCCACTGCGTCTGAAATAGGATATAAAGTGGGCTTTACCAGTCCCAGTTATTTTAATAAATGCTTTCGGGACTATTACGGCTTCTCTCCAGGCGAACTTAGGAAGCGCGTCGCTGAAGTCGATACGCCTATTGAAGGAGGCAATTCCAAACAAGTACGTGAGAATCATAAAGGACTCAGTAAAAAATTCTTATTGATCATCGTCCTTGTCGCAGTCACCATCGCTGTGGTTGCCTATCAATTCACAAACAAAACCACTGCGAACGTTTCGATAGCCATCCTTCCTTTTGACGATCTTACCGGCCATCCGGAACAAGTTTATTTTGTAGAGGGTATGCATGATGCTCTGATCGGACAGTTGGGGCAAGTCAGTGCTTTGCGAGTTATTTCCCGAACCTCCACGTTGCGCTATCAAAAAAGCAACATGCTCATCCAGGACATTGCAAAGGAACTTGGTGTTGACATGGTTGTAGAAGGATCGGTCTACGGATCTGGCGACAGCGTTAGGATACAGTTACAGTTGATTGATCCATTCCCAGAAGAAAGACATTTATGGGCTAAAGAATATCACCAAAACATTCGGCATGCTCTCGCGATGCACAGCACCGTAGTCCGCGATATTGCAAAGGAGATTCGCGTCTCATTAACCCAGGACGAAGAGGAACGTATCGGTGCCACACGCATCGTCAATCCAAGGTCGTATCACGCTTATCTCAGCAGTCAATATCACATCAACCAATTTACACCTGAGAGTATCGAGAAAGGAATGACAATACTTCACGAAGCCGTTAGAGAAGATCCTGGCGATCCATTGCTTTGGGCTGGGTTGGCAATCGGATATAATTCACTTGGACATTCATCATCACCTCCGCCAGATGCTTATTCTAATTCAAAAGCAGCAGCTCGGAAGGCTATTGCATTAGACAATAATCTCGCGCAAACTCACTTGGCGTTAGCTATGATAGCACTGTACCGAGACTGGGATTGGCAGGTTGCGGAAGAAGAATTTAGTCTCGCGTTGGAGTTGAATCCAAACCTTGCGGAAGCCCACGCAAATTACGCGTGGTTCAAAATGTTGTTCGGGCAAACTGAAGAAACAATAATTCACGGAATCAAGGCAGCGCAGCTCGACCCATTCTCTTCAACGAATGTATCATATCTGGCGGGCGAATATTGGTGGTTTAATCGTCTGGACGAGGCTAACGTTGAAGTCGAAAAGGCAATGAAAATACTGCCTGACTTCGGCTTTGGTTTATATGTGAAGGGAGGAATTCTTGCATCAAAAGGACGGAACGACGAAGCTATATTAGCACATCAAAAGGCGGCCGAATCAGGCTCTGACTGGGAATGGACCCTTGCAACAAGTTACGCAAGAGCGGGTAGAGTCGATGAGGCACGCAAGCTTGCAGAGAAAATAAAAGAAGATCCCAGTCCGATCGATACATGGGGGCTGGCGGAAATTTATGCACTGCTGGGGGATACCGATGAGGCGTTATACTGGTTGGAGGAATGTTATAATCAGAAGTTCAGTTGGATACCCTGGATCGCCTGGAATCCTGGCTACGAATCAATTCGCGCCCATCCACGCTTTGGCGAACTCCTTCGCAAAATGAATTTGCCGCCAGTAAGTGCTGCAGTTGCCTTACGCTGAGCTTCTGTCACGATCCAAAGTCCTGTCTGAAAACATCGCGTGGCACATAGTCTAAACATTTTACAACGCGATTTCCGCCAGGCACAGGATTTTCTAAAAAGTTGACACTCTTTGCAACATCCCTGATAACCTGCCCTACCCTTTCCGACGCACTTTTGAACACGCTTTAACGCGTAGTGGCGCCCTCACTTTAAGCGATGTTCAACCCAGGCAACATAGCCTACAAATTCTTAATATTATGAAGAAGTCAACATTACAGCTCCCAAACATCGCTCTCATGCTCACCTGGTTATTACTGGTATTAATGAGCTGCTCCGATCCGATGCAAGATGATTCGACTCGTCCGGATGATCTACAAAATCTGAAAGATGACGCGTGGGTCCAGTTTCTGGAACAAACCTTTTATGACAACAGCATCCTTGTTCCAAAGGAAGGTTCAATTCAGCAAGCAATAAGAGAAGCAGAACCCGGGCAGGCAATTTATATAGAGCCTGGGATATATAAGGAGGACGTGAATATCGACAAGCCCAACATCAAGTTGATCGGATTGGCCACCAACAACGACAAGGTTGTGCTTCAATCTTCCTCCGGCCGATCTAACAGTCTTACCTTGGCCGCGTCCGATGTTGAAGTTCTTAACATTGAGTACACCCTTAATAATCAAACACAAGTTGCATCACGAACACCAAGTCATGCGAGGAGCAATACGTCGGGTTGTAAGGTTACGAGAAAGCAAAAGAACTCAAAGATCGCTCATTATGAATTCGAAGTGCGCGTTGGGAACGGGCCGTATGATGTCATAAGAATTCATCGCGTTGTTCGCGAGCAACGTCCATTCAAACCTGTTAAGACAGATGGAGCTGTCTTTATGCTACATGGAGCGGCACTCAGTTTCAAATCAATTTTTCTTGCGCCGGGTACCGATGATATTAATCCAGAGACATCATCAGCATATTACCTCGCATCAAAGGATATCGACGTATGGGGTATGGATTTTGGCTGGACATTGACACCAGTCGAAACCACTGACTTTACTTTTATGAAGGATTGGGGCGTAGACCGGGACATCGATCACACACTGATCGGCTTGGCGGCTGCCCGTCTCATTCGTGGGCTTACAGGTCAAGGTCTTGACAAAATGAACCTTTTAGGTTTCAGCTACGGCGTTGTGGTAGGTTACGGAGCTGCTGGCCGCGAGACTCAGCAGCATAAGTTACTGCGCGACATCAAAGGATTGGTTGCAATTGACCAGGTCATGAAATATAATGAAGCGGATAACGAGAGCCGCCAGTTCGTTTGCAATACAGCGACGGAAGCGAAGAATAGCATCGACAACGGCATTTATGAAACTGCCAGCGGAAAAACGTTCGCAATGTTTGCTAATCTGGCTACCACCTCACCCGACGACACTTCACCAGTCATACCGAGCTTGAGCAACTTGCAGGCTGCACTATTTGTGGGAACGAACACGTATTTATTGGGAAATCCTCCGGCGCCTTCATGGCATTTTGTTTCCGGAGCTTTTACTAACGGTGTGCCTACCGGATTGAACTACACAAATATGGACCGATGGTTTAATTTGATGAAATCATTGCCTCCCTATCAACCACAAAAAACGGTTTATGAAGCAAGGTTATGTGCGTGCAATGAGGGCGGCGACGTGGCGTTCGATGATCACCTGAATAAAATTTCAGTTCCAATACTATACATCGGTGCCGGTGGTGCATTTGGAACACTTGGAGACTACACGGCAACGCTTACCAGCAGCACCGATATCACAAGTCATATCGTGACATTGAATGCCAATCGTCCATTTGATTTTGGTCATGGAGAATTATTTGTGGCGAATGACGCGGATGATCTTGTCTGGAAAAAATTGCATTCGTGGTTGGTTGCACACAACAAATATTCAGTGTGGTAGATTCATGTTGTTTTGGGTTTATTATAAAAGAAAAGGTGCGTTCGAGAGGGACGCATCTTTTTATTTATTGAATATCGAACAAGGAACAAGGAGATGAACACCGAACAAGGAACAAGGAATACCGATAGCTATCGGTACGAATAATGAAGGATCGGTCTCAACGAGCCGCGCCTTGAATGGCGGTTGGATTGCATAACAAAATTCTTAGGAGTTCTCATCCATGGATTGTGTTACAACAGGAGGCTCCTGGCAGAGCTAGTCCAGCACAGAGTTAAATCTTATTAGGCATCGACCATGTTAATATCGAACAAGGAACACTGAATACCGATAGCTATCGGTACGAATGACGAACGGAGCGCTCTTAACGAGACGCGCCTTGAATGGCGGTCGCACCCACCACGATTAACTATTAACTAATAACTAATAACGTCTATTCAAAGACTTCCGTCCCTGGATTAAAAGTCCGCCAGCTATGCCAGTACTCCTGGTACGAGGGTATTCGCCTCAATGAAAGGAAATCAGAATTCGTACTTCGACCTGAAAAATCAAATTTCTTATCGGCTAGAACCAGAGTGTCGCCAGCGATTGAAAATGTCTCTGAAAGCGGCCGTTGATAAACGACAAAGCTCTGATTGTCCTCTGATAATACTACCACTAGGGGCACACCTCCAACATTGTCATTGATCACACGTTTTTCCACAAGTTTATTCCAGTCGTACGCCTTAGCCTTCTGATTCACTCTGACACCAACGACCCACGATTTTTCTTTCCACGAAAGGCTATCCCTCTTGGTAAGATCACCTTTACTTTTACCACGTTCATAGCGGAAAAGCGAGTCATAATAAACAACGGAAGGCTCATCTGCGGTCATCAATTTACCAAACGGATACAGCCAGAAAAATTTAGAAGCAGACATCTGAAAGCTCTCTACTTCAGGTAGCAGAGATCCCTTTAACGGTCCGGCTACAGCTTCTCCTGTAACCTGGCGCCACCAGCTTTTTGTAGACGAATCCTCAAACATGGCATTGAAATGATCCATGCCAACGAGCCGAAATTTTTCTGGGGTGCCATTTACTACCGGTTCAAATACGCGGCCGGTACGACACACTGTACAATAAGTTACCATAACCGGTTTTCCTCCCACAGTGTCGCGTACCTGGTGATGATAGCCTATGTATCTTACAGGGTATGCTTTAGCTTCACCGTTGTGCGCCACACCTATGACAAGGGCTGTGTCACCGAGGGGATTTTCGTTTTTTGTGGTAAACACCAGTTTTTTCTGTGGCTCCAGAAAAATTTTATCTGCTGTCATTTTAAAATTGAAATAGTACACTACATAGCCCGCCAATAAAACCGGGATTAGAGGAAGCCACTTCCACCTTACCTGAAATGCTGGAAGAGCACCTAACACAATCATTAAACCAAACAGCAGGCGAAAATACCACCGGTACGTATGGATAAAATATGCCGCATCGATGCTGTCCATTTGCTGACTGCCAGGCATTGGCATGATAAGATAAACCTTGAGGATTTCAAGCAAACTCAATCCGAGCAAGCCGAAGTAAAAGAGCTTTTTCATGGTTGTTGATAAAGTGCTGGAGTTGGGGCTTTGATCAAATCTAATCAGGATGAATTTTTTCTGAGACAGGCTGAAAACAGGACCGCCAGCAACCCAAATAGCTGGCGGTCAAGTTTGTTTATTATGAGCTCGTAATTGACTTTGGATTGTCGAGGTTTTCAGGTTTTGATTAGGACCCGCATGATAAACCCAAATATCAGCGGATCCCTTTCAAATTTCCCTATAACCAAAAATCTATGCACTGTGATAGCGTTGATCTGTGTATTTGTCCAAAGCAAACCCAAACAATGCTAAGGACCCATCTCAGTCACGCCAATATATTTCCCATTTTAAATGTTGAGGAGGCGAACGTATTCAGCAAAACCCAATAATGCTTATTACTTTTTCGATTTACCCAGCTTCTTGCAAACCAAACAATGCAGACGCTAAGGCTATCTCACTCAAGAAATGTGGCGGAACAAAGCGCTGTCCAGTTTACCGGATGCGCAGGTGCATAGTTCTTACAATCACGAATGTCGAATTAAGAACTGCAGTACTAGGCCCGTTCGGGTGGATGTAAAATCGAGGTGTGAAATGTAGATTCTAAAAAACTACAAGAGGTTTCTTTTACAACATCAATCGTCCAGCCCATTGATATGTGCTGTAGAGTAAACGACTGTTGTATATAATCTTTGATAAAACTAATCGTGATCTTCGCACTGGAATGCTGATCTACAGGCTTGTCAGTGAAAGTCTTCACGAACGTTGACATTGCATCATTAATTCGCTTTTTCTGGAAGTCCTTAATGCATACAATATAAAGGGTGTCATCAGCGAGGCGCTGTTTTACCAGGCGATAAAATTCACCGTTATGTTCAAACTTTCCATCAACACGTTCGAATGATTTCGAGTCTGTCGCATAAGGAACTGTAAGTGGAACCTTGATTAGCACAGTTTCTGACGCAGAATAATCCTCAGCATCCAGGCGCTGAATCATATTCATATCATTGTTGTATTGAAGCCCGAGGAAAACTCCGTAATAGCCCATCACGTTGAGGAGTAGCATGAAACAAAAGGCTATGGAGAATATTTTTCTCACGGATACGGATTAGGCTAATTGATGATCCAAACTAATAGAAAAACTTCAGTATTCAAAAAAACTTGAGGCTGTACCTACGCTCTTGACTCGAAAATTCAGCAAAAAAGCCTCATTTACGCATTTTTATTAACTGGAGAACTCCCCAGAACGACCCTGTTTCCTGGAGTCGGCTTTGCGAAGCTGTATAGATAGATCATCGCAATTCCGGCGAAAAGTGCGCAAATAATAAAAGACATAAAGAACCTCGAAGGATCATTGGCATACACTAACCCGGATGCAAACGCTCCTATTCCAATACCGAACTCCATAAAAATATATAGAGACGCCACTCCCCGGCCCTTTGCATTAGGGTCGCTGAGGTCAGTCGCCCACGCGAGCAAAGTTGGCGATGAAGCACCCTGCGCCAATCCATAAAAACAGATTCCCAGAATCAATTGGAATTGGGATTCCGCAAAAGCAATAATGGTCATCGAGAATAGAATCAACGTCGCACAAACCTGCAGAACGGGTTTTCTTCCCCACATATCTGAAGCCTTTCCACCAACTAGTCGCACTAGCAAAGATGTCAGTGTCATGTAAGTAAATAGCAGTCCATTGTTCCGTATACCAACATGTTTGCCGAAATCCGGAATTAATGTAAACACGGTACCATATGAATAAACGAGAAGTACCATCACTACGCATGGAGTGATGACACGCCGATCAAATAAATCCTGGCGATTTACTTTCAGGATGCTTATACTAAAAGGTTGTTTAACAGGCAAGGTTTCCTTTATTCCACCAATAATGACCGCAGACAAAAGTGCAAAAGCGGCGGAACAATAAAACATGATATTTAATCCAAACTGGTTGGTGATGAATCCACCAACGGCTGGGCCACCCGCCATTCCGAGGGAGCTGGCAGTACCTAACAGCCCCATTGCTTCCCCTTTTCGGTCCGCAGGGATAACATCAGACAGATATGCCGCCTGACCTGTAGGTTTGAAGCCTGTTGAAAAGCCATGAAACAAACGCAGGAAGAGGAATCCAGCTACTGTTGATAGCAACGGATACAGCATACTGCAGAGGAAGCAAACCAGCGAACCGACCATCATCACCGGCACGCGTCCTACTGAATCGGACAACTTGCCGCTAAATGGCCGGGAAATCATGGCTGTGATTGTGAAAAGGGAAATTATCAATCCCTTGTATTCCGGACCACCAAGACTGGTGATGTATCCCGGCAACTCCGGGATAAGCATATTGAAACTGGCAAAGAATAATAACGAGCTAATGCAGAGCAGCCAGAATTGGTTGTTATATTTTCTTGGTTTACTCAATGGCGTTGTCCTCAACCACCCTGCGTCATCTCCTGCGATCCAAGTAGATACGCCTTAATAAAATCATCGAGGTCTCCATCTAAGACACTTTGGGCATCATGACTCTCAACACCGGTACGCGCATCTTTCACAAGCTTGTAGGGATGCAAAACATAATTTCGGATCTGCGAACCAAAATCAATTTTCATTTTCCCCGCTTCAACCTTGTCGCGTTCGGCATTGCGCTTCTCAATTTCCATTTGATACAACTTCGACTTGAGCATCTGCATGGCCCGTTCACGGTTTGCATGCTGTGATCGCTCAACCTGACAAACTATAACAATACCGGTAGGCTTATGTGTGAGTTGAACTTTTGTTTCAACCTTGTTAACGTTCTGGCCACCCGCACCGCCCGAACGAGAGGTCTGAATTTCAATATCAGCAGGATTAATTTCTATCTCGATAGAATCGTCAACCTTCGGATATACGAAAATCGATGCAAAAGACGTATGCCTGCGTTGATTGGAATCAAACGGTGAGATGCGCACCAGGCGGTGAACGCCGATTTCGGATTTGAGCTTGCCATAAGCGAACGGACCCTCCAACTCAAGCGTTGCCGACTTAATCCCTGCAACATCGCCGGATTGATAATCGATCTGTGTCACCTTATAACCATTCTTCTCACCCCACATGATGTACATGCGGTTGAGCATATCTGCCCAATCCTGACTCTCCGTGCCTCCAGCCCCTGGGTTAATTTCTATTACAGCGCCGAGTTGGTCCTCTTCCTGGCTCAGCATCTTTTTGAACTCCAGTTCTTCAACGGCTTTTGCAGCCGTTTGATATTCACGCTCCAACTCTTCCTCGCCGACGTCACCTGCTTCATGAAATTCATTCAGCACCTCCAGGTCATCCATCAGCTTCGAAACGTTATCAAAAGCGTCAGTCCAAACCTTCTTGGTTCGTATGCTCTTCAGAACAGCTTCAGCTTCCTTCGGATTGTTCCAAAAATCAGCTTGTTGTGTTATTAATTCTTCATCTTTTACTTCCAGGCTCTTACGATCGTAGTCAAAGATACCCCCTCAAGGCGCTAACACGAGCCTTTAAATCTTTCAAATGATCTGTTGTCATGAATAGATATTCTTTTTTTTAACGAAGTGCAAATATATAGGAAATAGTCTGCGTTGGGAAGTAGTGGGAATTTTGAGGAATAGGGAATAGGGGATAAGGAATAGGGTCGAAAAGTGCGCACCCCCTATACCTTATACCCTATTCCTTATTCCTTTCTTCAGAAGCCTCAAAAAATATGACAAAGTAGATAACGAATAAAGAGGTATAAGGTATAAGGGGCGCTACGGATCGGGGAAGTCTTTGTTAATGGGTTCAAGGTAAAATGGAGATCCTTTCTGTACGACGAGCAATCTGTACTTACCGTGGATTTTTTGGGACTTCTTTTTTATAAGCATCATCGGTAAGCCTACGCCAACCATTGCCGCCGAAACAGTTGTAACGTCTTTATCAAGATCTGCTTTATCGCCATTTACCACTACGACATTAAATTGATCAATAAGAAAATACGCCACTCCGCCTACCACCAAAAATTTTCCCACGAGGTTCACGAGGCTGGACTGTCGAAAATATATTCTGTCAATTTTGTGAAGTGGTATCAGGGTTCGGTGCAGTACAACTGCTGTGTCAAAAAGATTATTGACGTAGCTGTCTATTTTTTCTTTTTCACCTTTTAGAGAAATTACAAATTGGTCGCCAGGTTCAAACCTCATAATAACTTTTTGATGTCTCAACAACACCAATTGTTTCTGAGCACCTGCACAGAAGCAGGCGCACAATAAACATGCAGCCAGAAAAAGTCTTGTGTAGCGTACCGATATCATCATCGAAAGGTATTCAGAAAGTTGGAAGATCTAAAAATCGAACCCTTTGGATTACCATCAAAAGCATCTATCAGACTTTTGGTACTCTCTCCCTAAAGCAATTATCCGATATTTTTGTTACCTTCTTGAGGGTTTCGAGTCCTGAAGGCAAACCATTGCTACGGACTATAACGGTTCGAGTCTATGCGGAGGTATATTTTAAGAGCTGTGTGTGCCGGGCATCTGGTTATTCTGGCATCCGTGTGCTTCGCGCAGGATATCAAATTCAACCATATCACTACCGACGATGGTCTTGCAAACGGAAATGTGCGATCTATCATCCAGGACTATCAGGGCTTTTTTTGGTTCGGGACAGAAGATGGCTTGCAACGGTATGATGGTTACTCCCTCGTTGACTATCGTCATAATTCAGAGGATTCTTTAAGTCTTACCAGCAATTTTATTCTTCAAATATTTCAGGATTCAAAAAACAACTTGTGGATCGGAACGCTTGACGCGGGTCTGTGCTGGTACAATCGAAAAGAAAATAACTTTAAATGTTTTAAGAATATCCCCGGAGATCCGCAATCGCTTATGAGCAACCAAATCCGGGTCATCAGCGAAAGTTCCGACGGAAGATTATACATCGGTCTCAGAGAACGAGGTTTCAGCTATTTTTCTATTCCAGACACGATACCTGATAGGATTGAATTTACCAATGTGGTGATAAAGGAAATCGCCAGCAATCCTTCGTCATCCTGGGTCGGTGATATCGTTGAGGATAAGAACAAGACCTTACTTCTCGCCATGCACGGAGGCGGAATACAACGCTATGACCCGAGGACTAAAAAGTTACAATTCATACTTAAAGATTCAGTTTCCAATCGGGCACAACGACTGAAGATTGATTCGAAAAACAGATTATGGATCAGCACATGGGGCGATGGCCTATATGTTTATGATCCGGTATCGAAGAAGGTAGCCCATCATACAGCTGGGCCCGAGGCAAATCAGCTGGATCACAATCAGCTTGAAGGTGTGCACGAAGATCCTGAAGGAAATTTTTGGATCTCAACAGACAACGGTCTCAGTTTTTTGCACTACAGCTTTGATCCATTCAGTGATTGCTACTTCGTCAATTATACGCACAATGAACTGGAACCTACAAGTTTGTTGAGCAATTCCATAAAAGCATTTTACCAGGATAAGATGGGCCGGTTTTGGATAGGCTCATATTATGGAGGCATAAACATTTATGATAAGAATGCTTTAAAATTTAATCCGATAAGATCAAAAATTTGGGACCCAGGAAGTCTTAGCAACAACAATGTTTCTGCATTTGCCGAAGATGCCAGCGGCAATCTTTGGGTCGGAACGGATGGAGGCGGGCTAAATTTTCTTAAAGGAGGCATACACAATATCAACAAAGAAGGTTTCAAGCGAATTACAATAAGACTTCGTAATGGCCGGGTGCAGAAAATAAAATGTCTTGAATTTGATAAGAGTGGGAATTTGTGGATAGGTACATGGAGCATGGGGCTGATAAGATATGATCTACGGACCGGGACCTTTAAACATTATCCAGCTGCTCAGGATGAGCGTGGTCCGTTGGTCAACCAGGTAATGACATTAAAGGCCGATGATAATAAACATCTCTGGATCGGTACATTCAACGGCGGGCTGAGTCGCCTCGACATCGCAACCGATAGGTTTATGCATTATCCATCTCTTGAGCCCGATACCAGCACGTCAGAACGTTACAACATAAAGACAATTCATATCGATAAGCATAGCCGTGTTTGGGTCTCAACAGAAACCCGCGGTTTGAGGATGCTCCAATCTCCAGAGAAATCTTTTCAAATTATTGAGAATGATATTCTAAAAAAGGACGCGACTATTTTATCGATCCACGAGGATAAAAATGGAACACTATGGCTAGGCACAAACGGTACGGGGTTAATTAGCTATCATCCTGAAAAAAAAGAAACAGAAATTTACATGGAAAAAGATGGGTTGCCGAACAATGTGGTGTATGCAATCGAACAAGATGTAACTACCGGCAACCTTTGGTTAAGTAGTAATAAGGGAATCTCAGAGTTCAATCCGACATCGAAAAAAATAAAAAACTACAGCCGACTAGATGGTTTGCAGGGTAGTCAATACAATCCTGAAAGCTCGCTTACAACTTCCGATGGTACTTTACTATTTGGTGGAATAAATGGAATGAATGCTTTTGATCCAGGTTCGGTCAAGTCCAGTTCACACGTGCCAGATATTGCCTTCACCAATTTTTTCCTGAGCAATAGAGAAATGAATGTAAATGATCCAGGCTCACCGTTGACAGAGAATATTGTTCTCGCCAAAAATCTTGAACTGAAAAGTTATCAAAATTCATTCAGTGTTGGTTTCGCATTGCTCGAGTACAGTTTTTCCAACCGTAACCGATACGCTTATATGTTGGAAGGCTTGAACGATTCGTGGCAACAAATTGGAGCCGAAAGGAAAGTCACCTTCACTAATCTTAACCCTGGATCATACAAATTAAAGGTTAAAGCTTCCAATAGTGATGGAGTATGGACAACACATGCCAAGGAACTTAACATTAAGATCTTGCCTGCATGGTGGCAGACTACTGCATTCCGTATCTCAATAGTAGCGTTGTCAGCGATAACGATTTTTTCAGCGGTTCGAGTTAGAATTAGCTACCTCGAAAGACAAAAGCGTAAGCTCAAAAAGAAAGTTAGGCAGCGCACGCAACAACTAAGGCTTAAAAACCAGGAGCTTAAAGAGAAGATGAATGAGATTAAGGATCAAAATAAAAAGCTTCATAAACAGCAAGTTCAGATTGTTGAAAAAAATAATGAGATCCAGGCGCAAAATGAAGAGCTGACAGCACAAAATGATCAGATCATTCTTCAGCGTGAGGACCTTCGGTTAGCAAAACAGAAACTAAATGAGATAAACGAGCAACTCGAAGTACTCGTCGATCAGCGCACGAGGAAACTGGAGGAAACAATAAAACAACTTGATAAGACTGTTACCGAACTTGACCGCTTTGTGTACAGCGCATCACATGACTTAAGTGCTCCGCTGAAATCCGTTCTTGGCCTGGTTCAAATTGCGCGATTGGAAAAAGAGCGTGACCGACTTAGCGAGTATTATAATCACATAGAATTCAGTGTACAAAAGCTCGATCGCGTAATAAAAAGCATGGTAGAGTTTTCAAGAAACTATCACCTCGACGTACAAACCACACGATTTAATTTCCGTGACCTTGTCGACGAAGTATTGCGCGAGCTGGCTTATTGGCCAGATGCACGTCGGATTGAATTCCGAAATACGGTCGATCAGGATTCGTTCATCAAAAGCGATCCACAACGAATTAAAGTTGTGTTACACAACCTGATCAGCAACAGCGTTAAGTATGCTGACTTTTCAAAAACCGATTCATATATACACATCGATTTTCATCAAAACGGTCAAGGTAAAACCATAACGATTACCGACAACGGTATGGGTATCGAAAAGGAAAGGCAGGCGCGAATCTTTGAGATGTATTACAGGGCCACCGACAGGTCACACGGTTCAGGGCTTGGACTATTTATTGTTAAAGAGATCATTCTAAAACTCGGTGGCACAATCGAAGTGAAATCCATTTACGGTACCGGCTCTTCGTTCGTGATTCAAATCCCCCAGGAATAGTTATTAGTTATTAGTTATTAGCGTCCGTGCGCAACCTTAAACTTTAAACCTTAAACCTTAAACTGTTTAAGGGCCCTTTCATATTTTCTTTTATCAAATCGATATAGAAAAGGCGCCTTATGTGCGCCGCCTGTCTTTCTCTCATTTAATCTTTCAAGAACATTTAATGCCAGCATTTTCTTTTGAAAGTTCCTTCGGTCAAGTGAAGTTCCTAAAATAGTTTCATAGAGTCGCTGGAGATCAGGCATGGTAAATTTTTCCGGCAACAGATTATAACCCACTGGATAATCGTTAAGGCTATGTCTGAGAGCGTCTAGCGCCGTCGCGATAATTTTGTTATGGTCATAAATCAGGTTTGGTATATCGGGTAAGTCCCACCACATACACTGATCGCTCAGCCAATCAGGGCGCGGTGTTACTCTTGAATACTCAACTAGTGCCCAATAGCCAACGGTAATGAATCTTGCCGTTATCCAACTTCTGGCGTTTCCGACCGGCGTTACTGTTCGTTTGTTCTTTTCTCTTTCGGGATCACCGAAGGCATGAAACTGCTGAAGAAAGATATTTTCGAGGCCGGTTCGTTCTTTCAGAACACGCATCGCTGAATCTTCAAGAGATTCATCACGCCTTACAAATCCCCCAGGCAGACACCAATTATCCTTGTCTTTCCATTTGAGCAACAACACTTTCAATTCATTGTTGTGAAAGCCGAATATCACACAGTCAGTGGAGATGTGAGGAAGAAATTCCTTATCACCATTCTGCAAAAAATCGCGCAATCTTTTCTTGTAGTCATCCATGCGGGGCCAAATATCATTAATCAAT
>JAEZBX010000048.1 GCA_023412765.1 Bacteroidota bacterium | reverse complement strand
CTCAGCAACAAGTGCCCCGCCAGCAAGCCAGTTATCCCAGTGACGATCGCCGGGAACGTGCTAAGAATCCCTTCGGGATCCCAAGTGCCTTGCCACATTCTTCCAGGTAGCAACATACTATCGACCCATGCAGCAAGGTTTACACCTTTTTCCAACGAAACTTCGCCTACCCCAGGCGTTGGTATCAACGTCATGGCTAACCAGTATGCAACGAGAATAATTGCACCAAGCCACGCCTGGAATCTTATAGAAGTGTTTAGGAAAACAAAAGAACACACCAGGAACACAATGGAAATGCGTTGCAGTACGCCTGCGAACCGAATATTTCCAAATTCAAAGTTTGGTATTAGACTCAGAATTATCCCGACTGCAAAAATCTTTATCGCCCGAATCACTATTTTTCTATATAACGTGTTTTTCGGAGTATTTTTTTCAAGCAGCTTGGTGAAAGATAAAGTGATGGACACACCAACAATGAAAAGAAAAAATGGAAACACAAGATCGGTTGGCGTAAGCCCATCCCATTCCGCATGTTCCAATGGAGGATAAATGTATTGCCAGCTTGCAGGATAATTTACCAGGATCATCCCGGCAATGGTAAACCCGCGCATCGCGTCCAGGGAAATTAGACGACCCATCGGGTTTTGTAGATTCGAGGCATTCATAGAAGGTAATTATCTGGTAATATTAATCGGAAAAATTAAATGTCCGAATTGTTACTTAGCTCCGTCCGGCGGGCCGATTACCTCGAGGTATCTCCCTAACCAATACGGTAACAGCCAGATATCACCTGCACTATATTCCGAAGTTCCATTATCTCCACCATCAAGATCAAATCGATTTGCATTATGTCGGCTTACTGGCAATTCGCTTGCCGGCAATACTTCCCGGGTCAATTGTTCCCGGAAATTAGGCTCCATCAATTCAATATCTTTCCTGTGACTGTTGTTAATCTTCCAATGTATTAAATCCAGTGGATACTCCTGCAGATACCAGATCGCTTCTTTCAAATCGAAATTATCAACCCCCGTAAGAGCGGTGAAAATGTTCCATGCTCCTTCCTTCTCTGGTCGCTCTATTTCCCAATGGTCGATGATCGCCTCTTTGAATCTCGCCTTCAAAGTATCATTGAAGGCATAGCGGTACAATCCCCAGTAGCCCACGAAGTACATTTCGTCATCCGAATGATTCCATGATTCTGAAAGCATCTTACTCCAATCGTCAGCACTGTCATCAGCTCTTCGGACTTTGCTCATTGGAAACATCAGGTTCTCATAATATCCATGTTCATTCATAAGCTCAAATGCCTTCTCTTTATACACTTCCTTCTTTGTAAAATGATATGCAGTCTGAAGCATAGCAATAATGTTGGAAGAATTGATTTTGCGATCACCAACACCCACCGGACGAGCGTTCACGTACTCGGGATTCCATCTTCCCCACAGCGTTGGTTCGCCATTCCAATCCACAAGATAAAAATCGTTGTCAACTGTGTGTTGCATCAGCGAGTCGATTAAAGTTATGGCACGATCCTGTAAGTCTTTTTGATCGTCAAGCAATTCTGCCATTGCACCAAAGACGAATATGTGACCGATAGCCTCATCGCTGCTGGTGGTAGATTTCCAATCCCACTCAGGATCTCTTGACCTTCTCCATGGCTTGTCTTCATACTTGTATCCTGTTCTTTCAAATGAACGGGAGGGGAAACCTTTTACGCCATTGATAGAATATAGACGTTCCATTGCATCCAACGACTCCCTTATGTTTTGTAGGGCATCGTAAGACTTGGTCACTTTATATCGGAAGACTTCGGCAGCAAGATACATTGATGTCCAAAGACCATCATTGTCAGAATCCTCAAGAGATCCTGTGGCAAGACTCCCATCCTGCATATAGCCCAACGTGCCGTTGAAACCATGCCTGATATGTCTGGCACGAACCTGCTGCTGATAGTACATAGCCTTGTCATGCAAGGTCATCTCCTTAAAGCAAATCTGGGCCAATCCCTTGTCGGTAAGAATAAGAACTGAACTTTCAGGTCCTGCACTGACCTCGACCACTCTATCGGAAGGTAGCCATCGCTTTGAGGCATAGTAGACGAACTTTCCATCCTCATCGGTAGTAAATGCACCCTTCGTCGTGCCGTACCAAACCCGATCTCCAATTTCTTGCACTGATGTTATTTCTGTCCATGGAAGCTTTGTTGTAATGTCTCCTTTTTGCTGCCTCGAATCAGCATCAACCACTAAAAATCCGTTGTTGGTTCCTACTATAATATTTTTTGCATTGTTGGCAAGGGCAAAGCAAGCGAAGTCCTTTCCAGTAAATACTTCATTCAACTTCTTATCTTTTTCAGAAAAAGTCTGGATCGAACGGTTGCTCAATAGCCAAAATGTATTGCGACTTCTGTCAAAAAGAATATCGATAATCTTGTCAGAAGATCTTCCTTCCCAAAGGACTTTGGAATCCTTCAGCAGTTGAAGAGCTGATCCATCGGATATGAGGAATGAAAACGATTCGCCACCTTCAAACAACGTTGCTCCCGGCATTGAGTGTCGGGAGAACAACTCGCCAGCCCATGCATTGCTAAGGACAGCTTTGTCGTCGATATAAACGAATTGACTGTCATATAGGCTAAGGTTAGCTATCTTCTTATCTGCCATTGGCCGGTAAGTTTTATCAGATACCAGCTTGCCAGGATACAGGAACTGACCATCGAAAGGCTTCAAGAGTCCAGCTGAAGAATAAATCTGGATTACACCATTTCGGTCTGTATATGCATTCTTCAACGCCACACCTTCGCCGGGCAAGTCAAACTTGATACTGTAATCCTGGACAAAGGGTGTGTCCTGATGCGCTGTTTTTGGTTGATCTTTCTTATCCGAGCATGACCAAACCAGCAACAAAATCAATAATACCCGTACGCAGTCAATCGTTTTTTGCATCTTAATAAAGATTAATTATCATTCTTGTCCTTATAGGACAAGAATATCACAAAATGCCGGAGCACACGTATCGAATTTACGTTTATAAAGGGGTGTTTTGCGAAATCAGTTGGCTACGGTCTTTTAACGTTTTATGGCATTTTCGATGACATCTCCCACTTTTTTCTCGTTTGTGTAGTCAACGCCGAGGAATGCTGCAGCCGTTTTTGCCACCTGATTCTGGTACAATTGGCCGTTATCTTTTTGTTCGCCTTGTGCGGGTGTGTCGGGTCCTATAACTGCAAACCAGATCTGATCGGCACCGGCAATTTCATCACCATGGTTTTTCCACGTTTCCAGGGGTACAGTACCTCGACCGTGATCAGTGGTAATCAAAACAGTAGTCTTGTTTTTGTATGAAGAATTGGACTGAGCCCATTCCCAAAGGTCGCGTATAAACTGGTCCGTGCGATTTGCAGATTTCAAATACTCGTCATAGTCACCATCATGTGCGAAGTCGTCAGTCTCACCATACGATATATAAAGGACTTTTGGCTTGTTCTTTTTCAGGTACTCGAAAGCGTAGTAGTGCGTGAATGCATCCTGGCGCACGCTACCCCAGTGTCCAGGAATTCGTGGTTGAAGTTCGTTGAGGAAAATTTCGCGTTCAGTAAGATTTTTTCCCGACGCTATCTCGTATCCACCGTTGACGGGAATTCCACTTCTTTTTTCGTTGATGACATAAGGAATGACATCCCACGATGCAAATGCAGCAACCTTGCCCGCATATTTTTTTTGCTTATTTAAGAATTCCAGGACGGTAACATTCGGATTATCGATCTTGCTGTTGCTGTTAATTCGTTCATTATCTGCAAAGCCACAAAGAATTTCGTTGTAACCAGGATAAGAGAACCACATTGTGTTCGAACAGTTCACATGGTTGTCATACAGTCTGTTACCATACAGCTGGCCTTGGGTAGCAATGGTCGTCCAAAAAAAAGGCATTAGCTTTTTTCTGCGCTCACCCGGCGTCGCCGCTGCGAAGAGCGAAGCTATTTCTTTTGGATTGGAAGTAAAATTCTTATTGTCGATCAATGCTGAATCAGCCCCGGAAAACAACTCCTGCCAACGAAGGCCGTCGAATGTGATTATGAATATGTTCTCAGTCTTAAGGCTTGATTGTCCTTGCGCAGCAAAGGCCAACGCGATGAGGATCACACTTACGAAGTATCTCATTTTTTTATTTAGTCAGGATTGCATTCTGAATATACTAAATCAAATATCAGTAATTACAAGACATAGGCCACAGCCAATACATATTTACTTCCGAATTTCAAATTCATCCCTGACAGCGCCGTTGGCATCAACGGCAGTATATTTTAATGAATTCCCATTTATTTGCATCCGCTGATAAAAATATCCGCGGTCAAATTGCGTGACTGCATATGGTTCACTGGTCATGTTGTCGTGGCTGGAGGGAATACTGATGGAGATAGCGTAGACTGTTCCTTTTTTGAACGAATCAACGACTTTACCATTATTCATTGGACGGGAACGCATGTAATAATGTATATGGCCACCCATTACCATATCTACATGATACTTATCAAATAATGGTACCCATGCCTGCTGAATGTCAAAGTATGGCTCTTCAAAATTGTAAGGTGGAAAATGGAGAATAGCAAACTTCCACGTAGCCTTTGATTTTGAAAGTTTCTCTTCGATCCAGTCGGAATGGTCGGATACCTCAGACGTTGCGTCTATCATTAGAAATAATGCATTTCCATATTCGAAGGAGTAGGATGATTCGGTATCGACGTTCGGTGGTCCATTTTTCGGAAGACTGAAGAGATCATAATACAATTGTGCTCCAAGACCATCCTGGCGATCGTGATTTCCCGGCACTGGCATCAGAGGTTTTTCAGAGAACACATCCCCAGAAAATTCAAACAACTTATCCCAATCGTCTCGGTTGAGACCCGTGCTCACCACATCACCTGCAATAGTGTAAAATGCAGCATCTTTATTTCGCTGGTCGGCCAGGGACACAAGTTTCCCAGAGTCAGGGAAGCAATGCGTATCACCAAACCACACGAAGCTGAATTCTTGCTCGTTTTCAACCTGTGTAGTAAACGTTCGAGGTTTCGACCACAGTTGATGTTCAGGCGATCCCACCTGGTAGTGATATTGCGTTCCGTTCGTCAGGTTGTTCAACTCTGCTGTGAATCGATGAACGTAGCGGTCATTGAAAAGCATTCGGTCTTCAATAACATTTCGAGCTGCATCGACCGATAAGGTATCTTGCCCTTTGTCGGTCCAATAGCGTACTACGCCGTCCGACACCGTTGTATTGGTCCTCCACTGAATATCAATGGTTGTGAG
>JAEZBX010000030.1 GCA_023412765.1 Bacteroidota bacterium | reverse complement strand
GGTATAGGGTATAAGGTATAGGGAGGAACTGCTCGTTTAGCTATCGGAAACATCAACACCTCAACACTTCAACACATTTCCGAGTTGTTCCCAATCAAACCCCGTCTCCACCCGATTATGGCGTAGCGCTGGCACCTGAGTGGTGATCAACAACTTGCTACTATTCACTTCGGCAAGGTGATGCTGAGGTATCTTCTGTTTAATGGCTTTCACCATTTTGAATTTTGTTGTCGGGAAATATTCCTGCACGGAGGCTTTGAGTGCGTTGACATTTTCCATCCCATACATGAGCACAACGGCAGGCGAATGAGTCTTTATGTTTTCGAGAATGCGTTTCATTCGTTGTGGATAAACGTACTCCTGAAATAGGCTTCGACTTTTTAGAAATGGAAACTGCGGAAGGTCAAGCCAGCTATAATACCATGCATGGTGATGGGTTGGCAACGGATACAATGGAATCAGTGCCTCGCTTTGGCGTGCTGGCGACAGGAAGTCTTTCTTCTGATAATCGAGCAGATCGGGTATTTTCTTTCCCTGGTGTCCGTGAACAAAAGCGATAAGATTTTTCCAAAGACCGTGTTGAACTGCATTATCACCGAACCTGTAATCATAAAACGTCTTAAACAAGGATGCCCTGGGACCATCTAGTCGTGCATTCACCTGTTTGTAGAGTTGGCGAATATCGCAAAGGCTGCTGTTTTCACCAGTAGTGTTGGCGTTGTAAAAATAGTTGAACTTCTCCGCTTCTTCCTCCGGCAGATCACCGCCACTTTCTTCATGCGCGATAAACCAGAATCTGGCATCCCAGGATCCGTACCCGTAAAAATTTTCGATCCAGTGTTGTAGTGGTTCCGCTTGAATGATCATGGGATGAAAGTTAACAAAAGACAGAATTTGAACTCAGGCCGCCCAGAACTTTTATTGAACATACTACTTACTACTTACTACTTACTACTTACTTACTACTTACCACTTACCACTCACTACCCACTCCCGACTTCCTTTTCACAATTATGTAACCTTCTGCAACCAAAAAACGTCTATACCTAAGGTTTTTATATATTAGTCTGTTTATGCATTCAACCGATCTGCTTCGCGGCACACTCCAAACCATAATCCTGAAAGTCCTGAAAGATCAGGGTAAAATGTACGGCTATGAAATCACACAGCGGGTAAAGGAATTATCTGACGAAAAGATCGTGCTTACAGAAGGTGCATTATACCCTGCGTTGTATAAACTGGAAGCCGATGGTCTTGTCAAGGTTGAAGTTATGACAATCGGCAGACGTATACGGAAGTACTATACGCTTACCAATGCTGGTAAAGCATTGGCAAAGGATCGTGTGCTCGAGTTTGTTGATTTTATCAACACGATGTCTCTGGTATTACAGATACGACTGGCCTGACCATGCCAAATGCTGACTAACGACCATATAAACTACATCATCCGGGATCTTGATTACCAAGGCATCGTCCTGGAAGGCTTCCATGACGATGTCGTAGATCATATTTGCTCTCTCGTGGAAAAGGAGATGGACCAGGGCACACGGTTCATCGATGCCTATCATCAAGCGCTAAGACAGTTCGGACATACAAGGGGATTGCACCACGCACAAACACAAATCATTAAAATAGAGAATCAAACTACAAAGCTTATGTTTAGAAATTACTTTAATATCGCAGTTCGCAATCTTTCGAAACATCGCTTTTATTCATTGATCAATGTTGCCGGCCTTGCTACCGGAGTAGCTGCATGTCTCCTTATATCACTTTTTATATTACACGAACTTAGCTACGATGCACATCATTCAAACAGCGATAGAATATACAGGGTAAACACTGAGATCAAATTCGGAAACCTGGATTATAATTTAGCAACTGCGCCGCCACCTACTGGAAATGCAATCCTCAGCGAGTATCCCGAAGTGGAGGCTACAGCACGTCTCCGTGTACAGGGAAACTATCAGATAAGAAAGGGAACTGAAAATTTCAGGGAACAGAATGTCGCATATGCGGATAGCTCATTTTTCAAAGTGTTTACAGTACCGTTTTTATATGGCGATCCTTCAAAAGCATTGATTGAACCAAATACAATTGTTATCAGTCGAAAGATTGCCGAGAAATATTTTCCGAATGAAAATCCGGTAGGGCAGACACTAACATTTTTTGATAACTGGCATAACAAGATCGTCGGGGTGATGGAGAACTTTCCGGATAACAGTCAATTTCATTTTCACATTTTGGTCTCAATGCTTAACAACGAAGAAAGCAAGAATCAAGTGTGGTTAAGCAATAATTTTCATACCTACCTGTTGTTGAAGCCTGGCGCTGATTACAAAGCGCTGGAGCGTAAATTTGACGTTTTGACAGAAAAATATGTCCGCCCTCAGGTGCAGGAATTTGTGGGTACAGACCAGACGGTCGGGGACCTTAATTCAGGTGAAAACAAATTCAGGTTTCATCTCATTCCCTTGAAAGATGTTCATCTGTACGCCACTACCAGCGTAGAAATCGAACCTGGCGGTGATATCACATACGTGTATCTTTTCGGTGCCATTGCATTGTTTATCCTCTCGATTGCCTGTATTAATTTTATGAACCTGTCCACGGCACGATCTGCCAACAGGGCTAAAGAAGTAGGTGTCAGAAAAGTGTTAGGATCATTACGGTTTCACCTGATTGGTCAGTTCTTGCTGGAATCCATCCTGATAACAATCGCGGCTTTTATCCTCGCCATTGGCATTGCATATGCCTTTCTGCCTTCCTTTGGCGACCTCGCTGGAAAGCATCTAGAGCTTCCGTTGGGCAGTCCAATGTTTTATCTAATGATGACTGCCCTTGCTTTATTGGTAGGTGTTGTCGCGGGAATGTATCCTTCATTCTTTTTATCTGCGTTCAAGCCTGTAAACGTCCTGAAGGGTAAATTGGCTATTGGTATGAAAAGCGGTTTGATCCGCAGTGGTCTGGTAGTCTTTCAATTTACAATTTCAATCTTCCTGATCGTAGGAACTATTACGATTTATCGCCAGCTAGATTACGTACAGCAGAAAAAAATCGGTTTTAATAAGGATCAGATTATCGTGATCAAAGAAGCCAACGCCATGGGCAAGCAGCTTGAAAGCTTTAAAAATGAAATGCTTCGAGATAATCGAATACTAAGCGCTACAATATCCGGGTCGTTGCCGGTTGCAGGCACAGATCGGAACAGCAGCTCATTTTGGCCCAAAGGTAAAACACCAGACCAGAATAACATGGTAGGCCTGCAATCTTTTTATGTTGATTATGATTATATACGAACGTTAGGAATAGAAATTATGGATGGACGAGACTTTTCGCGGGATTTCTTGTCGGATTCGACTGGTGTGATCATTAATGAGGCTGCCGCACAAGCATTCAATATTGCCTCCAGCCCTTTAGGAGAAGAAATTCAAACATTCAGAATGCTTCCTGGCAACGTGCCCGACAAGGAACGATATAATACTTTTAAGGTAGTCGGTATCGTGAAGAACTTTCATTTTGAATCGCTGCGAAATAATATTGAACCACTGGCTTTGTTTCTTGAAAAGAGCGATGGCCTGATCTCCTTTCGCTTCCAGGCACAGAATGTTGATGAAGTAGTGTCTGTGCTGGAAAACAAATGGAAGGAGCTGGCCCCCGGACAGCCATTCGAATATTCGTTCCTGGACGATGACTTTAGTAAGATGTATTCCAGCGAACAACGCCTGGGTTACATTTTTTCCATCTTTGCCATTTTAGCAATCATAATTGCCTGCCTTGGTCTTTTTGCGCTCAGTGCTTTTACAGCAGAACAACGAACCAAAGAGATCGGTATACGCAAAGTACTTGGCGCCACGGTCGGCAGCATAGTATTTTTGTTATCAAAAGAATATGGCAAATTGATTCTCATCGCGTTTGTAATAGCCGCCCCGATATCATGGTTTGCTGTAAAATGGTGGCTGGAAGGGTATACCTACAAAACTGAGATTGGTGTGACGATCTATGTACTTGCAGGTATTTTCTCCTTTCTGGTTGCATGGTTAACGATGGGATATCAATCCGTTAGAGCAGCGTCATCCAATCCTGTAAATTCTTTACGCAGCGAATAAATTGTGTTTAAGGGTTTAGGTGCTTAGTTGCGTAAGTTTCCATTAAACAAGGTTCTGGTGATGGGCAGAATTCCAGTTCTGGACTTCCTACAAACTTCAGCACACTGTTTATAGTGCTATCGTACCTCGAGCGACCGGGAGCACCATTTTTCTGTTAAGACAAACCAGGTATGGATGAGGCAATACACAAAAATTATAAATAGCGCAATAGCATTTGCGCGTCTGCTCCACCAACAACTGCATGGACTTGGAGGTTAGGTTTTCCGCGAAGTTCGGTTGTCTCTCCCCGGTGTCCCCACTGTTCTTAGGCGAACATAATGCTTCGAGAACGGACGTTTATATTTTCGAAAACCCTGTTTAAGCAACAATTTTACCCATGGTAGGCAATGGTTTGGTTTTTGGAATACAATTTTTATAATCACCTGTATGATCCGAAACTACCTCAATGTCATTGTTCAGAACATCCTTCGGAATAAGACGTACGCCCTCATTAACATCCTCGGACTCTCGCTAGGGCTCGCAGTTTGTATGGTCATCATGCAATATGTGCGATTTGAAAAGAGCTATGACCGCTTTCACGATGCCGCTGAAAACACTTACCGCATCCTTCTCCAAAGCCCGGCTCCTGATGGTACGGCGTACCAGGATGCCGCGAATGTTGCGCCCCTTGCGGACGTCCTGCTCGATGAATATCCTGAAGTTAGAAAGGCAGTACGCATTACACCAGAGTATAGTAAAGTAGTATTCCGCTATGATGATAAAATGGCTGAAGTCAATCGAATTTATTATGCGGATTCTACGATGTTCAGCCTGTTTGCTTATAAGTTATTAGCCGGAAATCCCGTCAGCGCACTGAAAGAGATAAACTCAATCGTTCTTACAAAGAGGACGGCAGAAAAATTCTTCGGTCCGATGAAGGAATGGAGAGAGAGTCCCATTGGAAAGATTTTTCTGATGAACAATAAATTTCCGTTGACAATCACAGCGGTGATGGAAGACTTTCCTGCCAACACGCATTTCAGGGCCAACGCACTCATCAGCTTTTCTACTTTTGTGAAAGGAAATGATCCAACAAAGGAATGGGGATGGAACGATTTTTATACCTATGTAGAACTTGATCCAGGAACTGATTATAAAAGTTTTGAGAACCGGATACAGGATGTAATAAGGAAATACACAGCAAAAGAGGACTGGGATAAAGCTTATGTGCTGCAGCCGCTTACCGATATTCACCTTCATTCCAACGTTGGATTTGAACTTGATGTGAACGGTAGCGCAGAAACCGTTTATTTTTTGTCGATGATCGCCATTATAATTCTGGTTGTTGCCTGGGTAAATTATGTTAACCTGGCTACTGCACGCGCTGGTCACCGGGCAAAAGAAATCGGCGTCCGAAAGGTAAACGGCGCTTCAAGAAGGGCTGTGATGATCCAGTTCCTTCTGGAATCATTTTTTATGAACCTCGTTGCACTGGTGCTTGCCCTTGCCATTGCCTCCGTACTTATGCCGTTAGCCAGTGAGTTGCTTGGCAAGCCGCTCACATTCTCTCTTTTGTCGGATCGCACGTTCTTACTTTCCATTGGTGCCATCTATGTAATTGGAAGCCTCTCTTCCGGGGTTTATCCCGCCATCATTTTGTCATCATTTCAGCCTGCAGGAATATTAAAAGCGACTTCTACACTGACAGGATCTGGGAATTCAGCCTTGCGAAAGGCGCTGGTGGTGTTTCAATTTATGATCTCCGTCGGCTTGATCACCGGTACGATGATAGTTGGCAATCAAATGTCATACATTCAGAATAAAGACCTGGGATTTTCTTCCAACAACACCATTATACTGAGCGCATCGAGTACACAAGAAAATGATTCGTTGAACAGGATGCGATATTATACGTTCCGTAATGCACTACTTCAAAATTCTGAGTTCAAAAACGTATCGATTTCTTCAGTTCTGCCAGGAAAGTCTCACAACGATCTGGATACACACGGAGGGCTTCGGATGGTAGGTGATCCGGAAAATGTCGATCTAATGCTTACATCGTTTCGTGTAGATGAAAACTATATTCCCATCTTTGATATAGAATTGGTCGCGGGGAAAAATTTTACGGACCACTATTCACGGGATGACGAAAAAATTATCCTTAATAGGAAGGCCGCAGAGTTACTCGGGTTTAGCGATCCGGAGAAAATTATCGGAAGGAAGGTTCAGTATTGGAGTCGGCAAAAAGAGGTTGTCGGCGTAATCGAGAATTACCACCACAAATCTTTAAAAAATTCATTTGATCCCATGGTGTTGCGTCACGCGATCGGGGGCATGTTGTATGTCACTGTAAAGCTTGACGAAAATGCATCGATAGAAAACAGTATCGTTAAACTTAAAAACCAATGGGAGAGGGCTTATCCCAACGATCCGTTCGTGTATTTCTTTCTTAATGATCATGTTAAAGCGCAGTATCAGGCCGACCAGCAATTCAGCCATGTGTTCAGTATTTTCTCCGGCTTCTCAATATTCATCGCCTGTCTGGGGTTGTTTGGATTGATTTCATATTCGGTGACGGTGCGAATAAAAGAGATTGGCGTCCGGAAAGTATTGGGCGCCTCCGTTCCAAGCATCATGTTTCTTTTTACGAAGTCGTATTTTAAGTTGCTGGTCCTTTCTTTTGGTATTGGAATTCCACTGGCGAACTATTTTTTAGGGAAATGGATTGACAACTTTGCGTATAAGACGAGTATTCCCTGGACATCATACGTTATACCCATGATCATTGTAACAATACTTTCTTTCCTAGCCGTAAGCACGGAGATCGTCAAGGCTGCAATGACAAATCCGGCGAAGAGTTTGAGGTCGGAGTGACGGTAATCTTTAAATACACACATTCTTATAAGGACATTGCAATGTATACGAAACACATTGCCTCTTTGCGGCCTTGCGGTAAATGTATTTCAATCTGCGCCGTGCCCGCGCAATGTTTTACTGGTCTTAAAGATTGAGTAACAGTTTCATAATTCATTTTACCATTTTCTTACCGATATTTATCCGTACCAAATCCTCAACTTAAAGGCCCAGAAATGAAAATCTACACTGTATTCACTTTATTATTTGTTGTACTCATTTCTTTTTCACAAGCCCAGGATCAAGCCCATCCAAATCTTGTTATCGAACAACCTGCGGGCAAGAAACCTTGGACGCATCTCAAGATAAACGACAAACCTGGTCAATTTCAATTTGTCGTCGTTACGGATAGAACAGGCGGTCATCGTCCTGGTGTATTTGAGAAGGGTGTAGAAAAAGTCAATCTACTTCAACCGGAGTTTGTTATGAGTGTGGGTGACTTGATAGAAGGATATACAACGGATACGCTGGAGATCAACCGGCAGTGGAATGAGTTTACAGGATTCGTGGAAAAGCTGGAGATGCCTTTCTTTTATGTAGTTGGCAATCACGATATCACAAACCCCGTGATGGAAGGAATCTGGAAGAAACGATTTGGTCCAACGCATTATTCATTTGTATACAAGGATGTCTTATTCATGGCGTTGAATTCAGAGGACCAGGCAAGAGGAGCGGGTAGGGGGAGTATCTCACAACCTCAGCTCGACTGGATCAAAAAGACGCTTGATAGTCATCGCGACGTTAAGTGGACTTTTCTTTTTATGCATCAACCGCTATGGGTGCAGGAAACCGATCCAATACATTGGTTTGATGTCGAGAAGATGCTCGCTGACAGAAAGCACACTGTTTTTGTGGGTCATCGTCATCATTACGAACGCTTCGAACGCAACAATTCCCAATATTATATGCTGGCTACGACTGGCGGAGGTTCACCATTGCGCGGTCCACAGCTGGGTGAGTTTGACCATTTTGTGTGGGTGACGATGACGGATCAGGGGCCAATTCTGGCAAACCTTCATCTTGATGGCGTATTCGATCATGATGTATTTAATGAGGAGCTGACTGACTTTACACGAACGTTATGGGCTTCCGATATTATCAGAATTGAAAATCCGATTTATGTTAATGGCAGCTTCAAACAGGATTCGGTCCGGTTTCGGATCAATAACAACTTTGATGTGCCTATTAAGGTGAAGATGAGCCCGTCGTTTTCGTGGGACTTCAAATCAGATATCGCAAATCCGGAACTAACCGTGCCGCCGAACAGCGTGAAATTTGTTTCTATGGAAATCAGCGCGCGTAAGCAAAAAGATATTGAATTGTTGAAAGCAGTGAAGGTAAAGGCTGACATTGCCGTACAGCAGGAGGGGAAGGGCGACTTTTTTGTCCCGTTTGAGTTTAATGTCGCACCGCTAAAGAAGTATGAATTGAAGAAGTCTTCAGGTAGCATAAAGGTTGACGGTGCTTTAAACGATTGGCCATCGTTGCCGTATACGCTGGCAACGCCGGAGGCCGGCAGCCGGTTCGGTGTAACGTATGACAGCAAGTTTATGTATCTCGGCGTCGAGGTGGTTGACAGCGAATTGGTCAACGGTGCGGCTGATGCAACATCGAGACAGGATTTTGTTGGGTTCGCGCTGGATGCGCAACCGTTGATCAAAAGCATTTCGGAAAAGGGAGCAAGTGGCTACAAAAACTCGTTGTATTTTATTGCCAGTCCTGCGGATAAGAGTGGCAAAAACAGCGTCGGTGATTTAGGTGACAATGAAAAGCAGTTAGAATGGAAATGCATCAAGACCAAGAATGGCTATGCGTTCGAGATTGCCGTTCCGATAGAATATGTGAAAAAGCTACAGGGCGACAACTGGCAAAGTGTGCGATTGAATGTTGTGGTACAGGACAAGGATGCGAATTCTTCAACCCGCGTAATGTGGCAGCCCAACTGGAGCAGCCGCGATAATGTAGCGGGGTCGGGGATGTTTTATAAATAGAATTCACCACGGAGGCACCGAGGACACAGGGTTTTCACAGAGAAACAAAGGCAAAAAAATCTCTGTGCAACCTTTGTGCTCTTTGTGGCTCTGTGGTAAACTTTGTCGAAAGATGCTACTCGCTGGCAAT
>JAEZBX010000022.1 GCA_023412765.1 Bacteroidota bacterium | reverse complement strand
GGTATAGGGTATAGGGTATAAGGCGCATTGGATATTTGATCGAGCGCAAAGCCACTTCACAATAACTAGTACTACTTTGTGAAGTTAAGAGAACTGTATGGCTTGAGGAGTAGACGATCATTCTTCCAGCTTTTGGATTGCAACCTAATTTTAGCTTTGGCCTGGTGGGGGATGTGCGGCTAAAATTCAGTTGCAAATCCAAAAGCGCAGCCCGGCGGCTGCGGAGCCAAGTCACGATCAATTACTGTTGCGCTAGGCGACGAAGTACCAAATTGTGCATCAAAAGTGAGGAATACTTCTCTCAAAGCACTTAATTGGAAGTTGACAAAGTAGGATTAACTGATAACGGATAACAATCAAAACCGCAGGAACTTTCGTCACAATACAGCTTCCTTTAAAAAAATACACACACCAACAACAAGCAGGAGCCATCCAAATGACAAACGCACAATTCTCGGGGGGATTTTCTCATTGTAAAAATTTCCGACGAACATGCCTATCGATGCAAAAAATGTGATCAACAACAGAAAGATCCAATCAACGTTGTTGGTAGACGCATCCGTCAGGAAACCAAATAATGAATTGAAGCTGATCACAATTAACGCTGTGCCTACTGCAATTCGAAATGGAAGGCGGGCAAGTGTGATCAGTGCAGGTAGGATGATAACCCCGCCACCAATTCCAACCATTCCTGCAATTAGCCCGGTTGGAAAGCTTATTGGAAGAAGGAATTTTAGTCTCCGCCTACCCGAGTTCACTGCCGGTGGATCTTGTCTCAGAAGAAGCATAAGTGACGACGCAATAACAATCAAAGAAAAGACGATTAATATTAAGACACTCTTCGTAATTGCAAACTCTCCTGCAAGGGTTAGCTCGCCAGGTATTGCTGGTATAACCCATCGTCTAGCTATGAAAATGGCAATCGCTGAACTACAACCAAAAACAAAAGCAACCTTCAAGTCGGCACCATCAGTCCTGACCTTTTGAACAGCACCGAAAAGACTTGACGCTCCAACAATAAATAATGAATATGTTGACGCAGTTACAATGTCCATTGAAAAAAGGTAAACCAGTATAGGAACAGACAATAGAGATCCCCCTCCTCCGATTAATGAAAGAATAATTCCCAAACCTATTAAAGCTAAAAAGCCCACTACTTCCATCGGTAATTCTTCTTAAATACGTTAGATCCTGTTGTTGAAATTCGAAATGGCATCAAGATTCATTTTGCATCAGACGGTGTTTTTTCAACAGTTCGCTTCGATAAATTGATAGGCATTATCAGGGAGACCAAACCACCACGACGTAAGGCTGCCGCTGGTTTTTCAGAGGTTACGTATTGTAACACGGCAACCTGTAATCTTGCAGAAACCGAAGGCGAAATCACCCAATCCGGCGATGTCACAGCGATGCTTGTAGAAACAAAATTTGTGTTGTTGTTTATGGACCGGCAATACCACCCATATACATCGATCTTCATTTTGCCAACCGAAAGCGTAGCATTAATCCGGTTAGCAAACGACGCCTTTGCATGATGTCGAATTAGATTGCCAACGAGAGCTGTATTCTCAATCGTAAGAAAATTCGTAAACCTGTATCGCACTACCACACAAGTCCATGCGTCAGATGCATGGTCTGCGAACGAATGTGATTGACGGAGAAACCAACCGAAATATGGCATTATAGTCAACGCCTTGCCCATACGAAGCGATTTGAACACGCCCACCGTGGTGTAGTTGATCGAAGAATGCAGATCGACCATATCAGTATTTTTGGTGATAAAACCTCCGAACGTTTGGGATCTACAGGACATACTGATTTCCGTGTTAAGGTGATGATTCAAATATTGTCCACTATAAATCGAGTGGCCTGTAGAATGAAGTTTAGCTGTCAACGAAAATGAGTAAGGCTGTAGGTCAGCCTTACTCTCTGGCTGTTGGGCTGCTATATTGAAAAAGATAAACTCGCATACAAGCAAGGCTCCCACACGAGTCATAACCCTTTGCACTTTACAATTCGTTTTGGAACCTAATTAGCCAGCAAAAATGTAAGCGCAATCTTTGCTTTGAGCCCGCTCCAATGCCCATATGCCTGCAGGCACAACTTGAACCCCGGGAAGAACACCTGCTACCCATTCTTTTCTCACAGCCTCAGGATCCAAGCCCATTTTTTTGGCTACCATACCGCTGTAGACCGCAAGGGCCAGGTTACAGGCACAGAACATTGCTCCTCTTTCTTGCATTTTTTTAATGCCATCAACACCGTTTAATGGGAAGTCGCCATCAGTAGCATTGTAATAAGGATTCCGGATTGCCGGCTTTTGAGTCCTGTTGTCCGTTACCTGGAAAACTTCACCCAGTTTATATTTGCTCCATATTTTATCTTCGAGCGCAAACGGAATTGCGTTGTGCCGGAAAACGCAAACAGCGGTGATATCACTATCGGGTGACCCGCTCTGATTGTTTGTTGCATAAAAACCCCATGTCCAAATGATGGAAAAGGCATTGTTTGGCTCTGCTGCGTCGAAGACTACCCTGTGACTTCCTTTGATCTTCTTAAACCACGCTTCACTCTCATCGGAAAAGTGCAATGCCGGCAAGGCGCTCTTTTTAAATGTTGCGCCCATGGCAGTTACTCCAGCAGTTGCGCTCAATGCAAGTGTCCCAATAAATTTTCGTCTGGAGTTTTTCAGTGATGTTTCCATTGTGTTTGTTTTTTAGGTTAATAGATGTTGTAATGAATATTGGATAGTGCCATCCTTTGAATAGGGTGACGGCGGGTATTACGGAACCCAAAAAGAAAGGTCTGTTGCAAAAGCTTTAAACTTTTTTTTAAAGCCACGGCGTGGACGGTGGCAACTAGTAATTTTGTTGCATGGTGAATGAGACGGCCCCGGTTTCCGGGTTATCCGTTAATAGTTAATCGTTATTCGTTAATCGTGGGTGTGGGACTTGGGCATGCGCTCGATTGAAAATCGTATGAACTTCGACCGTGCCAACGTGATGACCGTTATCAGTTATTCGTTCCGATAGCCATCGGGATTGGTTAAACTTGTACCTCCTTACTTAAAGAGACAGGCCTTCCAAGTTGGGTCCTTATACCCTATACCCTATACCTTACCTATCCCGTTTTACAAAAAAACCGGTGTTATTAGATCGTAGCTACCGATTACCTTTTCACTCAGTGCGAATGCTGTTCACCGGGTTCCTCAACGCTGCGTTGACGGCTTGAAAACTAACTGTTGCCAATGCAATTACCAATGCACCAACGGCGGCACTTAGAAAAATCCACAGGCTCAATTCAGTTTTATAGGTGTAACTGCTGATGGCCTTATTAAGAATGTAATACGCCAATGGAATTGCGATGCAGCACGATATTATAACCAACAGAACAAATTCTTGCGAAAGCATTTGCCAGAGATTTGAAACTGAGGCACCCAGAACCTTTCTGATTCCAATCTCCTTCGTGCGCTGTTCGGCAACAAATGACGCAAGGCCAAATAAACCCAGACAGCTGATTGCGATGGCTAGTGTTGTGAACAGTGCCGCCAACTTTCCAATTCTCTCCTCATTTGAAAACTTGGCAGCAAACTCCTGATCTGCAAACTTATAATCAAAAGGGATGTCGGGAATTACCTCTGCAAAAACGCGCTCAATTCTTGGCAAAGCTTCGGCAGCGCTTACGCTAGACGAAATTTTAATGAGAAGCATGCGTTCATAGCCATATGTTAAATAGATCGCAGGCTTAACGGGTTCGAAAGGAGAATTCATGACCATATCCTCAATCACTCCCACAATTTTGAAGTCCTGATCTACATTCCAGGCTCGGTTAGTCCACCTCACTATTTTTCCAACGGGATTTTTGATTTGCATATAATCTACAGCAGCCTTATTTAAGATGAATGCCGCAGAATCGCTCACTATTTCCCGGGAGAAGTCTCGTCCTTCGATGAATTTCCAACCGACTGTTCTACCAAACTCAGGAGAAACATTAAGCGTTGCAAAACTCGCATCAAACGCAGGATCTTTCCCCTCCCAATTAAAGCCAACGTTGTGAGACCACGTCGCCGTTATGTCGCCGCCGGATTCTCCAACCTCATGCACGACACCTGTCTTCTTTAATTCCGCTCGCAGTACGTCGCCTTTTATATCAAAATCAAATGATTTTTTTCGCACCATGATCAAGCCTTCCCTATCGTATCCTACAGGTCTTTCTTTCACAAACATCAATTGTTGATAAACTGAAGCGGTGAAAATGATAAGGAACACAGAGACCGAGAATTGTATCGTTACCAGCACCTTTCGCGAGACTGCTGGCAACTTGCCATATCTGATTACTCCTTTCAGCACACTTACCGGTTTAAAGGATGATAAATACAGAGCAGGATAACTGCCAGCGAGGAAACCCGTGATCACTACAAATGCCAGGCAACTGCCCCAAAATATTATTTCCTCGTATGGTATTCTCATATCTTTTCCCGACACGTCATTAAACCACGGTAGGGATAAAGCAACAGCAATAATTGCGATAAAAGATGAGAGTATAACAATCAAAAAAGACTCGCTGAAAAACTGAGCAACAAGTTGGCTGCGGACAGATCCAACTGTTTTGCGAATGCCCACCTCCTTTGCTCTTTTTTGCGAACGGGCTGTGCTCAGATTCATAAAATTTATACACGCCAGCAAAAGCACAAATACTCCGATCGTTCCGATGAACCAGACTAATTGAACGGGACCGGCTTGAAGTTCACCTTCCTTGTAATCGGAATACAAATGCCAGTCTCGCATGGGATGCAGCAATATCTCTGGCTCATATTGCAACTCATTTTTCATATAATCGAGATTCCGAATGACTTTCATTTGCGCTTCCCGGATATTGGCGCCTGCTTCTTCGAATGTTTTGTTGTCTGCTATCACCACATACGCATAAAGGAAATGATTATCCCATCCTTGTTGCGTGATCCAGGTTGCATCCTGCAAATAAAAATTCCAGGGCTGAAAAAATTGGAGACCAAAGAGCTCAGTGTTTTTAGGAAAATCTCTAAACACACCCGTGACAGTCACGTCCGTATTGTTATTGATTTTCAACGGTTGCCCTAGTGGATCAGCATCGCCGAAAAGTGCTTTTGATGTCGATTCTGAAATTAATATGCTGCGCAAATCCTTCAGCCCGGACCACGTTCCATACACCATATCAAACGTAAACATTGATGGTGCTCCCTCACCGATATACATTCCCGTTTTGGTGAGCTTCTTTTGATGTGTTGAAAGAACAGCATCGAACCCACCGGGCCCCGAGATTGGAACTACATGTTTAAAATTTTGGGCGTAGTTGGTTTGAAGTTCTTCAATAAGCTTATAAGGCAGGTACTTTTGTCCCTGGTAATATTTACCCTGCCACTTCCCCGCTTTTGTGACCTGCGCGATCCGATGGTAGTTAGCGAAGTAAGTGTTATACGACAGTTCATCAAAGACCCATAAACCAATGATTATAGCGATTGCCATGCCTGAGGCAAGTCCGACTATGTTAATGGTTGAATATCCCAAATTGCGAGCGAGGTTTCGCAGACCAACCTTGAAGTAATTCTTATACATAGGATATGAATTGATGGATTGAGTATTCCTAAAAGATTTAATGAATTCAGGTCTGAAGTAGGACATCACCTGCAGGAAGAATAACCACTTTGCCTTGCGTGGAAATGTTGTATAAGTTTTCCTGAAGAGCTCCGTAAGATCACCTTCGATCTCATCGATATAATCTTCGCGGCAAAACCAGCGAAGAAATTGAAGGGCTTTTTTTGGAGGAGTTGCCTTCATGGATTTTAGCTATTCTGATCTTAAGCTTTCTACCGTCTCATTCCGAGCGAAGGCTGTTCACCGGGTTAGCTACCGCTGCCTTTATTGCCTGGAAACTTACCGTAACAAAGGCTATCAATAAAGAGATAACGGCTGCAACAACGAAGACCCACCATCCTATGTCAATGCGATAAGCAAAATCCTGTAGCCACTGACTCATGAAATACCACGCAAGCGGCGACGCGATGAATGCTGAAATCAGCACCAGCTTTAGAAAATCACCTGATAACAATCCGACTATTCCTGAAACGCGGGCCCCCAGCACCTTACGGATACCAATTTCTTTGATTTTTCTTTCTACTATGAAAATAGACAAACCAAATAATCCGAGGCACGCAATTAATAGTGAAAGCGCAGTAAAGAAATAAAATATAACCTGCATCTTTTGTTCTTCCCCATACTGCCTCGCTATACTTTCATCTACGAATGAATAAAACAATGGAGTTTCAATAATTGAGGATGCCCATGTTTTTTTAAGATGATTTATTGCTTCGTCTATGTGCGTTGCGTCAACTTTTAAAGAAAGTCTGTTACCTCCCGTGGAATAACCGATCCGTAAGGCTTCAACGGGTTTGTGAAGACTTTCGAAATTGAAATCCTTTATTACACCAACTACATATTGCGCTTGGTCCCCTTTGCCGAAAGGCTTGCCAATTGCGTTTTCCGGTTTTTGCCAACCAAATGTTTTCACTGCTGTTTCATTTACCAGTACTGCCTTTATGGTATCGGAAGGAATATCTTTTGAAAAAAATCTCCCAGCGACCAATTGCATATTATAGGTCTTGAAGTAGCTGGTGTCTACGTTCATATTATACAGACTGGTAGATATTTCTTCACCCGCGAGGTTTTCAGTAGTTGTCCACCCATTGCCTAGCCCGCCAACCACATTTTGACTGTGCTTGCTAACATTTAAAATATACGGACTGCTTAACAGCTCGTTCCGTAGAAATGAATATTTTGAAATCACTTCAGGATTCCCAAAAAATCGGACCTCAAGAATCGCGTTGCCCTCAAATCCCAACGACTTATTTTTTATGAAATTCATCTGGCGGGTGATCACAAGAAGAGAGGCTATAAGGCCAATGGTAATTGTGAATTGGATTACTACCAGGCCTTTCCTTATAATGGCTCCTTTTGCACTTTGTAGAAAACTTCCCTTTAGTGCAATAGACGGATTTATTGAGGAAATCATTGCAGCGGGATAAAAGCCGGCAATCACTGAGACAGCAAGGATGAAACAGAGGATCATCGAAATATTGGTAGCAGAAAAACCAAAATAATACTGTTGCCCCATCCATGCTGAGAGGGGATTGAGTATGGCGGCAAAAACTAAAAAGGCAAGAACTACTGCGATGGTACAGCTAAGAAAAGTTTCCACAAACAATTGCCTGACAAGTTGTGCCTTGGTTGCACCAACGACCTTTCTAACCGAAGTTTCCTTTGCTCTCCTGATTGCAGTTGCGGTTGTAAGATTGATATAATTGATACATGCTAATGATAAAACGATGACACCAATGATAGAAAATATTTTCACGCGGCTAAGGCTGCCGTTGTTAGGCGAATCATATCTCAAATGAGATTTAAGGTGAATGTCTCTTAGAGGTTGGAGAAAATAATAATAAGACATCTTATTGTCTTTCCATTCTTTCTCAGAAAACTTAGCGGCTATCTCATTAATTTGTTTCTCAGCATCTTTGAAGTTCTCGGTATTGATTAGCTGAACATAGACATAGGGCCATCCACCTACCCACAAATTGTCAATATCGAACCCAGTCTGCTCAAGCTGTGCCGTCCTTAGCAGCGAAACGGGAACAACGAGATCAAATTGGATGTGGGAATTAATAGGCGGGTTTTCAGCCACGCCGGAAACTGTCACGGGAAATTCATCATGCAGGATCAAATTTTTCCCAATGGCGTTCTCGGTATTCCCAAAATACTTTACAGCTAGTTTTTCAGTTAAGACAATCTGGTGAGGTGAACCCAATACTTTTTGAGGGTCTCCCTTTTTCAAATGAAAACCGAAAAAACTAAAGAAATTGCTGTCTGCTAATATTACATTTGATTCAATGAATTGTTCTTCATTCGCGTCGACTTTAACCTCCTGACCGAATACCCGACACGCCGATTTTACGGAAGACAAAAGTTTTGGCAATTGTGCGCCCAGCGCTGGTCCGGAGGGAGCTTGCGAAAAAGATTCACTTTCGCTTTTAAAGGTATTAGCAATGCGAAATATTCTATCACCATCAGGATGGAAATTGTCATAGCTCAATTCCCGTTGCAGCCATACGCCTATTACAATACAAACAACAACGCCGACTGCAAATCCTCCAATCTTAATCAGTGAAAGCATTTTTTGTCTCAGCAGGTTTCTCCATGCTATTTTAAAGTAGCTCTTGTACATACCGTAATGAGGTTGATAAGAATTTCTAAACGACTTCATAAATTCAGGTCTCAAGTATCTGATCACGCTCCAGGCGAATTTCCACTTGGCTTTACGCTGGGAGACTTCATACTCTTTTTCGAAAACTTCCGTTAAATCACCTTCGATCTCCTCGATATAATCTTCGCGGCAAAACCAGCGAAGAAGTGTAAGAGCTCTTCGTGGCGGGCGTATCAAGTGAATGATATTTTAGGAATTTCAAGGTAGAGACCAGCGCGTAGTTCATATGCAGCATCCAGTGCTTTCTTACCGAAGGCTGTTATCTGATAAAACTTCTTTCGCCTCCCTCCTCTTTCGTCGGTAATTCCACCAAAGCTGGATTTGACCAGACCTTTGTCCTCAAGACGTTTCAACGCGACATGTACAGCGCTGATGTTAAATTTTTTTGCTACCCTTAACTCAAGTCCTTCCAAAATGGAAACCCCATAGGCTTCCGGATGCAGCGCCGCTACCATTAACAGCACCAGTTCTTCAAATTCTCCGAGTGATGGTCCTTTCATAGGCATTTACTTAACAAACGTGAATGTAATTGATTTGTTTCACTTTTGCTAAATAAATGTGTTTAAGTGTTTAGGTGTTTAAGTGTTTAAGTGTCTAGGTGTCGTAAAGTCTGCGTCTTAGGCTTCCGTGGCTCGCCGCATCAATTGTAAGCAATTCATCAGTAAGCCCTATTTAAGTTCCGTGCGAACTTAAACCCCTAAACCCCTAAACACTTAAACACGTCAAAGAAACCGCTGCAATTTCTTCTTAAAAAACCTCGCACTGTCCTCAATACTCTTCATCGAATTGCTCGCGAAGTTGCCGCCTTGTTCCAGGAAGTATAACTCGAGTCCTGAACGTGATGCGTCGGGAAGGATTTTTGTGTAGTCGATAGAACCGTTTCCGAGTTCTGTATAATCTCTGCTAACTTTATCCATGTCTTTGATGTGCCACATTACAAACCGGCCGGGTTGTTTGCTGAACAATTCCGACGGACTCAACTTCGAAGAATGCATAACCCAGTACAAGTCAATTTGAAGTTTCACAAGGTTTGGGTCAGTATTTTTCATGATAATGTCGTATCCGTTTTCGCCGTTGTGATCAATAAACTCAAAGTCGTGATTGTGATAAGCGAACCCGAGACCCGCCTTCGTTACCTGCTCTCCCACTATATTAAGCCGGTCGCTCAATAGTTTGAATTTTTCGATTGTCCTTGATTCCGGGGTCAACCATGGCCACGTTATGTATCGTTTTCCCAAAATCCTCGCACCTTCTATACACCGATCAACATATTTTTTTAGTTCATCGGGTGATTTATCGAGGTAGAGAAAAAGATCATAATGCCCGCTAGATGTGGTAAGGTTGTTGTCCGCAAGGACAGATTTAAAGGCTGCCGCATCCATTCCATAGTACTTTAACCCGGCAGGATCGAATCCATAGGTTTCCAAATCCTGATATCCAAGCGCGGAAACCTTCTTTAGTGTCCCAATTACATCCTTTGCCATAGCATCTCTTATTGTAAAGAGTTGTAATCCCATCTTGTATTTCGGTGCCTTAGCGTAGGCATTTGACACCAAAAGCGCTGACGACAATAGTGCAGCTGAGGTCTTTAAGAAGTTCCTTCTTTCCATTTTGGGCTGCGATTCTCCTGAGCTCATTGTTTATAGATTTGGTGGTAAGTTACGTAGTTAAGGGCATTAAACGGGCAGGTATAGGGTATATGGTATAAGGAAAGGAATTGGGAATAAGGAGTAAGGAATAAGGTGGGCGCTCAATTCGATCAGTGGCAATGAACTAACCTCGAGCCGTCTATTAACTATTAACTAATAACTGATAACTAACCTCGAGCGACCATTAACTAATAACGATTAACTAATAACTATTCCATTGATATTTTCCCAAAATAATCACATCTTTATTTAGACCTGTCTCCGTGCTGCATGAAAAAATTCTATCCGTTCGCTCTTGCAATCCTCCTGCTGGCATTGTCCGCGCCCAGTATTGCCAATTCGATCCTTATTCCAATGGACGAAGCACAAAAAAATCATCTTAAATCGTATGGGCTTGCCTTCCATGTACTTCAACGGGGTGGCTATTTGGACTGGTTGTTAAATTACCGCGGTGGCAGTTTCCTTATCCCCTATGAACAATATGTCCATTCGGAATGCGTAGTGCGCGGGGTTTCATTTGAAGTCATTTCAGATGCGGAGGTAAATACGATTTTGAAAGAGATCGAATCGCCTGCGGTAAATATGAATTTAGTCAGGCTTGAAAAGTCACCTCGAGTAGCGGTTTACTCCCCGAAAGGCGATTTCGTAAAAGATGAAACCGATGCAGTAATTCTTGTGCTGGGATATGCTGAAATACCCTTTACAATTATTTACGATGAAGAAGTGCTTCGCGATGAGCTCGCCAAATACGACTGGCTCCATCTCCATCACGAAGATTTTACAGGGCAATTCGGACGCCATCTCCGAAGTGATTCCCAACTGGAAGCGGACCTTCAAAAAATCACCGCAAGCAAGATGGGCTATGCTAAGGTCACCGAAATGAAACTGGACGTGGCAAAGAAAATAAAAGCATTCTGTGCCGGCGGTGGTTATTTGTTTGCAATGTGTTCCGGAGCGGAGACCTTCGATATAGCGCTGGCTGCAAACGGAGTTGATATATCGGAAAGCACATTTGATGGGGATGAAGCTGATCCAAACGCACAGTCAAAACTGGATTTTAATCAAAGTCTGGCCTTCGAAAATTTTACTATGGAGCCAGGATACAGTCGCAGGTTTTCCGACATCAATACAGGTTGGGGTGACTATGGACAACGCGGTAAAGACTTCTTTAGTTTGTTTGAGTTTTCTGCGAAATGGGATATCATACCCTCACTCCTTACGCAGAATCATGAACATTCTATCAGGGAATTCATTGGGCAGACAACTGCATTTAACAAGTACGTTGTAAAGGCATCATCACTCGTGCTTGCCGAAAACAGAAGGCTGAATAATGTTAGATATATTTATGGAGAGCTAGGCCGCGGTCACTGGACTTATTACAGTGGCCATGATCCGGAGGGTACACCTGGTCGCTGGCGCGAACCAACAGATTTGAATCAACATCCGAACTCTCCTGGATACAGGTTAATACTTAACAACGTTCTTTTTCCTTCCGCTAAGAAGAAGAAGCAGAAGACTTAAACGCGAGAGTTTGAAGATTGTCGTCAGCTGAGTAGTCGACTTTTACATTTTGCATGTTAACGAACTGCAACCCGGCATAACAAAGGAAAATATGCCGTGCCTAACGGCACTCGACGAGATGCAGTATTGATTTTCTACCGATATGTCGTCCCTAGCGGGACTCCGTTTGGTTTTCTATGGATAGGTTGTGCTTCATCAGATAATCTTCAGGAGTGCCCGCATTAAATATTGTGCTGCAAACAGGAAGCCCTAGCTGAGCCTGCTGAACACGGAACATCTAACACTGAAAATTGAATGCTGAAGACGCTCGAAACTATTTTGCATTTCATTCGATTATAACTTCACGAAGATGCAAAGATCTGCCGTACCCGACGCAGAGCACGATTAACGGATAACAGATAACGGATCACGTTTCCTTATTATACTTCTTCTTATAATCTATCGGCGACATGCTCGTGAATTTCTTAAACACCTCGCGAAAAGCCTTATCATCAGAGTACCCGACCTCGTAC
>JAEZBX010000302.1 GCA_023412765.1 Bacteroidota bacterium | reverse complement strand
AAGGTATTAACTCGAGGTACGTCCTAGGATCTCTGCCGGCGCGATGGCCTGGTCGAAATGCGGGGGTGGCCCGGAATGCGCGGTGGCCAGCATATTTCGACCCACCCTTTTCTTTTTGGAACTTTTTCTTTTGGGTGAGCAAAAGAAAAAGTGGATAGGTACAGGAAATTTGTCAATGCATGATAACAGAATAAGTGCGTGCAAAACCTAGATGGCGCTCGTTTTTTCCTGCACCTACTTTTCCTAAGCCTTCAAGGAAGTTTCTTTTCTTAGATTTATTTCACCGTTGTGACTTTCATTATCATTTTCCAGCAACTCATAAGTACGAACCTACCGAACCACCACATCTGACCACTGCGTATTGACCTTCGCGAGGAAGATGTCATTAAATGCATCATAGCGGAGATAATCATAAATAAGGGGGATAGTGCTCACTCCCTGAGCATTCACAGCGCCATATTTGCCGCCGCGTTCAACGATAATATATCCGTTATTCAGATCCCAGATGTGATCGTATTTAGGATTAATAAAGATTCTTCCCTGGGGGTCTGAAAGTCCAACGAGGTTATTCTGCCGAATTACAACATTGCGATGGGGCAAGACTTCAATACTTTCATAGCGTGGCAACAGGATTTGTTTTCCTGTGGGATCAATCATGCCAAAGAGGCCCTTCTGTTTTACAACTGAAAGTCCATTCTTAAAGTCGCTTACCTGATCGTAGACAGGCTGGATCGCGATTTTGTCGTCAAGTCCAATAAATCCCCATTTACCTCTAATCTTCATTGCCGCCATACGCTCGCTGAAAGGCTGAATATCCTCATACCGATTTGCAATTCGTAATCTTCCTTGTGAGTCGATAAATCCAAATTGCCCATTCTTCTTTATACCGCGCAGTCCTTCGCTTTCGGGAAAGATTTTTTCCACCTGGTCGGGCATCACTTTTCGGTCAACGATCACGCCGTTCATACCGATAGTCCATATCGTTCCTGAGGGAAGGTATTCAATCAATTTATCTTCGAATACTTCCAATCGGTTCTCAGAAAAGTAAATAATGTCATTGTTCATCGACTTCAGGTACGCCGTCTTAGGTCCATATTCCAGGAATCGGTCTTCTCCAACAATAACAACTTTGCCTGCCCGCGGTGGCACCAGCCAGTGTTCATTATGATTGATTATGCCATACAGGCCATGAAATTTTACAACAATTTTTTGATCGCGCTGCTGTAAAATGGAATCGTATGTACACGAGATGATCTGTTGTCCATTCTTGTTAATCGCTCCCCAGAAGTTTCTGCTTACAACTGGAAAGAAACTTCCGTTGAAGGGGAGTACCTCATCATAGGATTTAGTATGTAGTGCTTTTCCCTCGGCATCAAGAGCAACCCAATTGTTTTTTCCTGCCTGCTGATGGTTTGCGTGATAATAATCATTGTCTAATCTTAACGCAGAATATTTTGGTTCGATGATTATGGTCCCATCATTTTTGAGAACACCATATTTATCGTCGGCAGAAAACACGGCTTTCCCGTTTGAGAATCTTCCGAGAGTGGAAATCTTTGTTTTGCAAACCGGGTTCAAATTGAAATCAGTCAACTGGATGAGTCCCGATGTCTTAACCCCGAGCAGATTTTTTCCGATTTCACCCACTGAGTCAGCGGATACTTTTTTTGTCAGCTGGTTATCACCCTTTAAGAACAACCATGTAGCCGGCTCGCGAACGCTTACAGTACCCCCACCGTTGATTCGTAATTCCTGATTTTTTGGTGCTATTTTCATCGCACCATTTCGATCGATCAGTCCTCTGAGATCACCAACCCGAATGACTGCATATTCGCCCTTGAAGTTGGCAATACTGTCGATATCAAAATTGGTTAATTGTTTGCCACCTTCTGTGAACAGTACCCATTTACCATCAAACCGTTCTGCAGCATACCGAAGGCTTCCAACCACCCGAATGTTTTTATATATCTGGGGGATTACGGTTTTATTGTCGAGGTCGATAACGCCATAACGATATTGATCTCCAATCTTGCTAAAAACAATGGCGCGAAGAGATGACAATTTGATTTCATCATACTGAAACGGTATGATCTCTTTGCCTGAGGCTGTGATAACACCTGAGACCATTCGCAACGACAGTGGCGACTTTTTGCGGGCAAAAAGGAGTGTTGCATCGGCAGGAGAGATCTCCTCGAAATCTGCGCCCGTTATCAATTGATTGTTCAGGCCGATCAATCCCCACTTACCCCCTGCCCGGTAGCCCGTCGCGTTGCTCAAAACGGAAAACTTTCCGTTGCTCCATCCTAACGCTTCATACTTGGCAGGAATCACAACCTTTCCAGCATCGTTTTTCAGACCAACTTTACCATTGTCTTCAAAGACACTGTAACCCTCGGCAAATGAATAAACGCAAACTAATAGTATGCAAAAAATGTTCTTCACACGCATCATCTATTACAAAGTTAGGGCAGAAAATGAAATCAAATAATTTTTGTGAAATTTGTCCCGCCGGATACGATGACGTAGCATGTAATATCCTGTCGATTTAAAACGAATACTCATGTATATCCAACAACTGTACACTAATTGCCTCGCTGAGGCGGCATACTATATCGAGTCAGAAGGTGAAGCAGCGGTCATAGATCCCCTACGCGAAACCGAACCTTATGTGTCCCTTGCGAAAGAACGCGGCGCAACAATAAAGTATGTTTTTGAAACACACTTTCATGCAGACTTCGTCTCGGGGCATATCGACTTATCGAGGGAAGTGAATGCCCCTATAGTTTATGGCCCTGAAGCAAATACGGCCTATGACGTGTACAACGCAAAGGATGGCGAGGAATTTAAGCTAGGTAAAGTAAGAGTCCGGGTGCTTCATACGCCGGGACATACTCCAGAATCCTCATGTTACCTGCTGTTGGATGAAAATGGAAAAGAGCACGCGATCTTCACGGGAGATACCCTGTTTGTTGGCGATGTAGGTCGACCTGATTTGCTCGATGGTGTGATGTCGAGCGAAACACTTGCGGGCATGTTGTATGATTCTCTTCAACAAAAGATAAAAACGTTGCCGGATGATGTCATTGTGTATCCCGCACACGGCCCAGGGTCCGCCTGTGGAAAGAATATTGGCCAGGAAACGGTCTCCACGATCGGCGAACAAAAGAAGTTTAATTACGCGCTCCAGGAGATGACCCGTGACGAATTCATTGAAAAGGTGACTGAGGGAATCGCGCCGCCACCAGCATATTTTTTTGAAGATGCCCGCATCAACAAGATGGGCTACACGCCGATTGAGGATGTGATCCGGGAAAATTCCAAACCATTGACCTCCGAAAAATTTCGCGCGGCTGTTGACAATGGCGCCCTAATTCTCGACACGCGCAAAGCCGATGTTTTTGAAAGGGGATTTGTACCGGGTTCAATTAACATCGGACTGAATGGACAATTCGCTGTTTGGGTCGGAACGCTCGTTGATATCCAACGCGACTTAGTGCTTGTAACCGAACCGGGAAAAGAAGAAGAAAGCATTTTGAGACTGGCGCGCGTTGGATACGAGAAGATCGTAGGGTATTTAAAAGATGGTATCAACGGATATGATGGAGCGCTCGACCATGTAAAAACTATTGAAGGTTCGGATGTTCAGCCAGAAATGGAGAATGGAGCTATAGTACTTGATGTAAGAAAGCCGGGCGAGTGGAGTGTGGCTCACATGAAAGGTGCAACGTTTTTGCCGCTGGCTGATTTCCCCGACAACCTGCAAGGACTGGATAAGTCAGCAAAATATATCGTGCATTGTGGTGGCGGCTACCGTTCGATGACGGCAATTTCTATTATGAAGAAATTAGGGTTTGAAGATTTGATCAATATTCGCGGGGGATTTGGATCGATGCAGAAGGCAGGGGTGGATGTTGTTACGGAGGAGATAACGGCGTAGCTGTAGGGGAGTTTAAAGTTTAAGGTTTGAGGTTTAAGGTTTCGCTCGAGGACCGCGTGAGGAATTGCCTCGAGCGCCAATTCGTCCTGATAGTTATCGGGATTCAGTGTTCCGTTTTCGATGTTCGATATTTATTCGGTTTTCGGTGTTCCGTGTTTGATATTCGGTGTTCAACTTGTTCCACCGATTACTCCAACTTTTGATGGAAATACAGCTCATGCCCTGGCAGCAACTCAGGATGAGCAATCTTCACCAGGTCTTTCAGTATAATATCGGGTCGCAGATATCCGAGTTCAAGAAATTCA
>JAEZBX010000172.1 GCA_023412765.1 Bacteroidota bacterium | reverse complement strand
TCGCTGCCACGTGAGCTCGTACAAGTCCGGCAAATGTATTTCGATCTGTTATGGCGATTTCACTGTAACCATAAGTGGCAGCTTGCTCTACAAGTTCTTCCGGATGTGATGCACCGCGTAGAAAACTAAAATTTGTCGTGACTTGCAGTTCAGTGTATTTCATTAGTTCCCTACTTAATCATACTAAAATTGAATCATGAATAGTTAAGTGAAATGCATTCTTCATTACGCAAAGAACCCATGAATAAACCACTGATATGTTTTGTCATGATAGTGTCCAAGCCTGAATAACCAATATCTCTTTCCTTGGTCGTCCTCTACACGATAGTAGTCTCGGTGTTGCCCCTGCTGCAACCACCACTCCTGCTCAATTCTCTCGGGTCCATCAGCACGGATGATTCTATGCAGTTTGCCTTTATACTGAAAAAGCATTGGAGGATAATCAGGGATAGGTGCAGTAACTTCAATCTTTTCAGGTTGTGCGAGAAGAAGCAATGGTCTCAGCCTGTCTTTCCTCCATTCGGTTGAAGGTTTTTCGTGAAAGCCGGACGCTACTTTAATGGATCGTTCAGGCCAATAATGTTTGGCAGGTACATAACGTAGAGGCTGTATGCCGCACTTTATATAAACTCTATCAACCAGTTCTGATACACGTTCATCATGGAGTCCGGATTTTATCGTCCATAAATTTTCTTGTGATGATAGATGATCCTCAACTTTCGATGCTTCTAACACAAATAATTCAATGCCCAATGCTGGTTCAATTGTGGCAATCTTAAGCGCGAATAATTTGAAAAGATGTTCTACATGATGCGAAGGTCGGGTTGTTCCAATTTCAATCTTTTCGATTTTACCATCGATACGATATGCCTTGAGTGTAGCATTACGAAGACCCTTTTGCTCGTTGCGAAGTCGTAAACACAAAGTCTTCAACAATTGATCAAGGGCCATTTCAATACCAGCCTGTGTAATGATAGGTTCGAGACAAGGCAGACTCTCGCTGTAAGGTTCAAGTTGTATTACCGGATCGAGGACTTCTTCCACACGACCCATCACCTGATCCAACCGATATAGAAATTGGACGCCAAAGCGACGTCTTAGTGAGGGACGGGGCATAAAAAGAAATTGATTTATCTTATGAAGGCCAAGCTTATGCAAACGGTCGACAGCATCAGGTTCAATACGCAGTGCTTCAGCTGATAAGTGAAGTATTGAATCGATATGGCCACCGACAGGTATGGTAGCTATCTTATTATTTTGGTTTTGAATACCATACCGTGCGATTGCCCATGCAACCCCCGGCGTGTCTGCGATGGCAGCCTTAACATCGTAGCCACGTTTTGATAATTTCTCGACAATATTATTCAGGTAGGACACTTCCCCACCCCAAAGATGCGCACATCCAGAGGCATCCAGAATAATACCGTCAGGTAAATCAACGGCTGCTATAGGTGTAAATCGGATACACCATATGGCGAGTCGCTTCAGTAGTTTGGAACGTAGTTCCGGCTGGTCTTCCCTGACTTGCAGATCAGGCATAATTGCACGAGCATCAGCCAATACCATGTCCGTTGTAATTCCATGTTTCATCGCTAATGCATTCGCCGCAGTAATAACCATCCTTCCGTGAGAGACAGTGTACAAAACGAACGGCATTCCGTGAAAATCGGGATTGCTCAAGCTGTGCCAATCCGTGGCAAGGTGTCGAAACCAAACTGAAACATAACGCCTCGCCATATCATACCGCTCGTTTAGTTTCTGCAACGGACTCGATATCTGCGATATCGCTAGTGATTATATCGGCTACCTTTTTATTCGCCAACTCAAAATTGCCAGCCGCAAACCGAATATCCCATGCACCAGGCCGGCCGTTGCGAATACGCAAAAGCTCTACCTTCCATTGGGGATACCCTACACCTGGAAGTTCTTGTTCAATATAACCTGGCAATGGTGTAATTCTCCAACGAGTAACACTTGCTGTAGCTGATGCTGCCCTTCCTCCACTACATAAGATGAAGCCAGTAACTTCACTTCGTTCAACTGCAAGCTGGAGCCGTCGTGATGCAGTGAAGGAAAGTCCACTGACCTCACCAATTACCGCTGTCAACGCCGGGCACTTTAATGCTTCTTCAACACACCATAGAACATGTTTTTCATTACTTACATTTATAAATACGATTTGGTCTGGGTGTATTCCAAATGAAGCCAACCCCGGAGGAAACACTAAACGCTTTGGGCCAATCCAAAAAATTACACCTCCCCTGCTCATGACGGGCTTTAACAAAGCGGTGATGAAGCCACAAGTCGCTGCACTATCTTCCAAAGTTGTAAACAGAAATTCATGAATCGCACCCAGAGGAAATGTCCCATTGGCAAAGGCGCTCTGGATAGGGCCAAGCGAAATTCCGGATTCACTCGACGCTGTCTTGAAACCCTGTAAAGCGAGGATTTCCTGCTGCAGCTTTGAAATAATTTGGGATCTGCCGGTTGCCATCATACAAAGGATAACGGGGCAAAGATAACAAATACAGCTAATATTATTAGTTATTAACTAATTTAATTAGTGTTGCTGTATTGTTCATTTCAGGGCATCCTCAGCCTTGCATCAGGTGATTATTGTCGTTTGGGGTGTAGTCATAGGCGTATGCTCCGCACTATCCCTTTTCTCAAACAATGTATCATGACCCCTGTTATTAATGAGTTTCTCCGATGTTTAACCCTAAAACAAAAAATTTATGAAAACTTTATTGATCGCTTTGTTTGTATGTACAGCTTCTGTGGCTGTTTTTGCTCAAGATCCTTCCTCAAGCGCAACACCTGCACCTACCCAAGACCAGACCACTAATGACATGCAACCCGTAGCGGCCAGTGACCTTCCTGCTGCCATAACTGCTTCATTGGAGGGCCAGGACTACAGCGGTTGGACCGTAGGAAACGCTTACAAAAAAGAAAAAGATGGCAAGACCATTTACAAAGTAGAGCTTACAAAAGGTGGTGAAACAAAAACTGTGAAGTTTGACGCAGAGGGTAACAAACTAAAAGGAAAGGATAAGGACAAAGACAAGACCGTTCAATAACGGATGGTTATGAAAAAGGTGCTTATCGTAAGCACCTTTTTTATTAACATATTTACTGTTGATCTAAAATCAAACAAAGCAGCGTTATAGAAAAATAACGCGTCAGTAGACTCGATTTCTTAAGCAGTGATTGGAAAAATTTCTTCCTCACTTTTCTCTACAATTCCATCGCCTTTAACTTGCTTAATCTTATATCTTAAGTTGTCTTCGCCTCCTGATGAATCACCAACACCTGTGATTTCAACAATTTCATAATCATTAAAGTCATCACCTTCTGTGAGGTAGACCCTATCTCCTTCGCTGTATATGGGTTTCATAAATGTTGATGTTAATTTTGAAAGATGATTCCAACAGTTTCTTATATAACAAAAAAAAGCCTATTTGGGTTTTCGCCTGAATTATCATACGCCAAAGAACAAATTTTGTTATCAACTACTTAAGTCGTGGCTGTCACGGCAATGGTTACAAATAACTGAAGACGTCGAGAAAATACTCAGTGGGGAGTGTCTGTGGCAGTACATTTCGATTAAAAGGAACTTAAGATGACACTTTTTTGCTGGCACAATGTTCTAGAGAAATAATAAAAACGCTAAAGCAGGAAGCCCTGAAAAAAATGTTAATGACCCTCTGCGCAGCTGCTTTGACTTTGGCGGTCTTCGCGCAACAACCGGATTCAACAAACAGTCCGGGGTAATGGACAGATTGAAGTTAGGCAACTTCAATATTGAATGAGAACCTGGAAACAACTGAAATCCTTTTACTGCAAGGGATAAACCGGTTACCCATTTTTGCGGGACACGATAGGCCGCTGCATGGTTGCCCGCTTGTAAGACAGGGAAAGAAATTCTACAATACAAACAACTATAAGCCTACTGAACATTGAAATTCATGGAAAAATCGTCTTTTATTTTGAACTCAATCCCAATTTGAGAACAGCGTGAAAAAATATTTATGTAAGAAAAGGATTTAAAGTTTACATTTTCCTCGCTCGCCATATATAGCTAGGTAAAGTCTATAGGAAGCCCTGAAAAAGGGGCACTTTTTAGGTAATCATATACTTAAAGTATGAATGGCGAAAATCTACTGAAGAAAAGATGCGGGCGGACATATCAAAAATTGCAGTCATTCCCGAAACTAGTTTTGTTTTATTCTTTTCTACTTGCCTCGTTTACGATGGCAGCTCAGGATCCGACGTTAACGGGGATCGAAGCAAGTCCGTTAAGTTATGATGAAGAACAGGCGGCTACCGCTATTACTGCAACCATCACAGTGGACGATCCAGACAGTCCATTGATCTCTAGCGCTACCGTTGTCATTTCAGGAAACTTTGTAAGCACCGAAGACGTACTGGAGTTTACAGATGCGTTTTCCGTAACGGGATCATTTGATGCCTCCACCGGCACTATGACCTTAACAGGCCCCGCTTCTCCGGCAGACTTTACTAACGCACTCCGATCAGTACTATATAAGAACACTAACGACGCCAATCCATCTATACTTTTAAGAACAGTCTCCATTTCAGTAAATGATGGATCATCATCTAGCCCTACCGTGACTCGCGATATTCAGGTTAATGGCATAAATGATCTTCCAATCGGCACGGATGATTCTTTTGTAATGCACGAGGATACTGAACTTGACTGCGGCTGTATTTTGATTAACGACGTTGATCCGGATGGGGACGACCTCATCGCACTGCATGGCCAACCCCCTGCCCACGGCACCGTTAGCGACTTGGGAGGATTCTTTATCTATGTACCTCACCCTAACTACTTCGGAACCGATACCTTTACCTATTATGCGAATGATGGTCAGGGAAATTCTAACGAAACAACAGTACACGTAACGATACTTCCTGTTAACGACCCGCCCATTGCATTTGATGACGTGGCCACCACCGATGAAGATACGCCGAAAGACATTTTCTTGCTAGCTAACGACATCGATATCGATGATGTTCTTGTGGGCAGCATGATCGTGATAGTCGATTCACCTGGTAACGGCGCTGTCACTGTTGACGTCAATACAGGTGCCGTAACGTACACACCAAATCTTAATTATAATGGAAATGATGTCTTCACCTATCAAGTGAAAGACGCGAGCGATGCATTATCGAATGTCGCCACGGTAACAATCACAATAAATCCGGTGAATGATGCGCCAGTTGCTAATCCGGACCTTGCCAGCACAAATGAAGAGATAGCTGTATCTATTCCGGTCCTGGATAACGATGTGGATGTTGATAATAATTTAGATGGATCAAGTCTGATTATTGTAACTCAGCCCGAACATGGCGCTGCTGTCATTGATCCCGTTACTGGAAAAATTGAGTATACTCCGGAAATAGACTTTAATGGAAATGATTCCTTTACATATCAATTAGAGGATGCAGAAGGTGCTTTATCTACGCCTGCCACAGTGACGGTCACAGTTCTTCCTATTAACGATGCCCCGGTAGCGAATCCAGACAATGCGACAACGCCTGAAGATAATTTAGTTTCTATTCCAGTGCTTGCCAATGACACAGACGTTGATAACAACTGGACAAATGCTATTTTAATAATCTCAACAAATCCATCACACGGAACTGTTGCTGTGGAATCATCAACCGGTCGGATTGTGTTCACTCCAGAGCAAGACTATTTTGGAAACGATTCTTTCACGTACCAGGTCAAAGACGCGCAAGGTGCTCTCTCTAACGTAGCAACCGTAAATATTGTAGTAACCCCTGTTAACGATCCACCTGTCGCCAATAATGACGCAGCAACTACTGCAGAAGAAATGGCTTTGGGTATAGATGTGCTTGCAAATGATACTGATGTTGATAATTCCATGAGCACAGCTGTATTGGTCATCGTCAGTGGACCAGCGAATGGAACCGCGACCGTTGAACCCAATGGAACTATCTCATACGACCCGGCAAAGGATTTCACAGGACAAGATTCTTTTACCTACCAGGTTGAGGACGAGGCTGGAGCGAAATCCAATGTTGCAACGGTCACCATAAATGTCCTTCCGGTTAATGACCGACCTGTAGCGGTTGACGACGCAGCGACGACCAATGAAAGTACGGCTGTTGATATTGATATTCTGAAAAATGACTACGACATCGATAATGCAATTGTACCTTCTTCAGTCGCGATTGCCGCCCCTCCCGCCAATGGAACAGTTACAGTTCATGTATCTGGACAAGTGACGTATACCCCACAGGTTGATTTTGTGGGTGTAGACGTTTTCTCTTACACGATACAAGATGAGAAAGGACTGAAGTCATTGCCTGCGACAGTTACCGTAACGGTAATTGAGGTTGAAAACAAAGCACCAAATGCCGTAGACGACGCAGTTGAAAATAGTTCTCTGACGCCTATTACAATTGATGTACTCGCCAATGATTTTGACGAAGATAATAACCACAGCGATTTGGTATTGGTTTCTGTAACAGATCCAGCATCCGGTACAGTCAGCATTTTGGACGGGAAGGTAATATTCACACCGGCCGGGATGATTAACTCAACGGTAACCTTCAGCTATACGATTCAGGATCCTTCAGGTTTAACAGACGAAGCAGTCGTAACAATTGAAAATAAATTTCCGCCGCTGCTTGTGTCCGAGGGATTTTCTCCTAACAACGACAACAACAACGATACCTGGTACATCCAGGGCATAGAATATTATCCCAACAACTCGGTGAAAGTTTTTGATCGGTGGGGATTCCTTGTGTATCAAAAGCAAAATTATGAAAACGTGTCTTCTCCCTGGGATGGCCGAGGGAACGCGGCCCAGCATTCGGGAAAACTTCTCGATCAGGGCACCTATTTTTATATTCTTGAGCCCGGAGGAGAACTGAAAACTATGAACGGCTATGTCGTCATTGTAAGATAAGATCAGTTGAGAAAAAATGAACTGAAAGAGATATAATACGAAAGAAAACAGGCAGTGAAACATTTTTTATATATAATCCTGATTTTTGCCCTGATAACCATTTCACTCGATGGCTATGCGCAACAGAATCCGTTGTTCACGCAATACATGTTTAATGGGCTGGTCATAAATCCCGCTTATACTGGTAGTCACGAAGGAATGACTGCAACAGTTGCTGCGCGGTCTCAGTGGACGGGTATCAAGGGAGCTCCACAGACACAGGTTGCATCGTTGCACTCCCCCTTAAAACTTTCCAGATCAGCCGCCGGCGCCGTCCTGGTCCACGACCAGGTAAGCGTCATCAACCAGTATATGGCTTATGGAACTTACGCATACAGAATCCCAGTATCAAGGCACGGGAAATTAGCCTTGGGCGGCCAGGCGGGATTTACATATTATCAAGCCAATCTGGCGGATCTCAATATTGTAACACCTAACGGTCAACCTGATCCTATATTCGCACAAACAGAAAGCAGATTACTTCCAAACCTTGGTATAGGGGCATACTACTATTCGAAAAGGACATACGTTGGCATATCGCTGCCTACGCTAATCAATAATAGGTGGAACAACGAGAGTGACTATACGCAGGCTAGACAAAAACGTCATTACTTCTTGTCGGCCGGACACGTATTCCCTTTAAGTCGAAACCTGAAATTTAAGCCGAATGTATTATTAAAATGGGTAGAGGGAGGAGCATTTCAATATGACATCAATGCCAATCTACTTATCCATGAGATGCTGTGGATTGGGGCATCATACCGGATGGACGATTCAATCGACGGTTTGTTAGAAATGCATATCAGTAATCGCCTTAGCCTCGGTTACTCTTATGGCCATCCGATCAGCGCTCTTTCAACATTGCAACGTGGCACTCATGAAGTCGTGTTGAACATGAGAATTAGTCGCAACAAACACATTGTTTTTTCACCTCGCTATTTCTGAGTATGCAAAGAATGTTTTTCATAGCGATCCTGGCTTTCTCGGGCACTGCTGCCTGGGCGCAGCATAGTAGCGCAGCCTATCGCCGTCTTGCTGATTCGCTTTACGCGCATCATCATTATCAATTTGCTACTGACTATTACCAAAAGGCTTTGAAAAAATCGCCACACCAGGGAGACATCATGTTGTCGCTGGCAAAGTGTTATTTCAACATCAACCAGATTTCAGAATCTGAAACTTGGTTTATTAAGGCAAAACAAAATCACGGACGATTTACAATAGACGATTACTATCAATTTGCTCAGGCATTAGTCGTTTTGAAAAAAACCTACGCTGCGGATACGCTTCTCGACCACGTACTGGAAAAAGATCCCGACCACGCCATGGCTGCCCGGATATTGGATGACCTTAAAAACTTTGAAAGATATTTTCAAGACTCAGCATCGGTCGCTGTTCAGCGCCTCGCAATCAACACAGATGAAACCGAATTTTCACCAGTTTTTTATAAGGACGGACTTGTATTTACGTCTTCCAGAAAGGAAGGATCGTCAAAGAAATCTCATTGGGATAACAGTCCATTTCTGAATATTTATTTTGCTCGTAGAGATTCACGTGAAGGATTCGGCGAAGTGTCCTTGTTTGAAGACGACCTTAACACCAGGCATCACGATGGTCCCGCGGCATTTTATGATGATTATCAAAAGATGATCATCAACAGAAATCAGAAAATAAAAGTTGAAGGAAGAAGGAAATTATATGAATGGCGTCCAGGACTATACGACGTTACAATCGACGGAAAAAAGACGTGGCAGGTGACGCCGCTACCATTCAATAATCCCTTGTATTCCTATTTGCATCCATGGATCTCCAACAATGGCAGAGTGTTGTATTTTGCTTCCGATATGCCAGGGGGATATGGTGGAACGGATATCTATCGCGTTGAACGTATAAATGGCACGTGGCGGGTTCCCGTAAACCTGGGAGCCTCTATCAACACATCTCAGGACGAGGCATTTCCATTCATGGTGGATTCGACTTTGTATTTCTCTTCCAAAGGTCATGGTGGGTTGGGTGGACTAGACTTATTCAAGAGCACATTGAGCAATGATGAATATTCGACGCCTGTCAACCTCGGCTATCCCATAAACTCAACTGCCGATGACTTCTCGCTTATTACGGATGATACACAACGGAATGGGTATTTCGCCTCAACAAGATATGGAAATGACGATCTTTTCTCATTCCGAAAACTAGCGACGAATCAGGTTCTTGCACTAGGTCTCGTAAAGAATTCATCAGGTGAAGTCGTTGAAGGATTCAAGGCAGTTGTAACGAACAAAACGTCAAATTCAAATATCCCGTTGCAAATTGAAAAAGGTGTTATAAGCTTCCTTGGAGACCGGGGAGATACTTACAACGTTTCTGTAGAACATGATAAATATCAAAGCGCTTTAGAAGAACTTGCAATTCCTTCAGCGGGCCCTGAGACAGAAAAATTCACAATTGTCCTGAAAAACAAATCTGAAGATCAGAATTCGAAGCTTCTCGTTGTTGATACAGACAAGGGTACATCTAAAATGTATCTCAAGACTGGAAACGACTTGAGTGAGATTACTGAAAATGATAGCCTGCTGTACATTCAAACCCCTGACGGCAAAGAATATCTGGCCAAGGGAAATTTGACTGATGTAAGAACCGATCCTACCAAAGTTTTGAAGGAGCTTGGCCTGCAAAAATCAGATCGCACTAATCTGCGAAATATTTATTTCGATTTTGATATGGCCAATCTTGACGACAGCGACAAAGTGTACCTAAATCAGGTAAAAAATATCCTTGATCATGATCCTACGCTTAGTCTGGTAGTTGCGGGTCACGCCGACGACCGCGGCGACGATGATTATAATATCCGGTTGTCAAGGCGAAGAGTTCAGGCTGTAAGCAAATATTTGGTGAGCCAGGGTATCGATAAAGACCGAATTATTCCAAAGGCCTTCGGCGAATCGTTACCTGCAGTACCATGCTATGATGGAGATTGTACAGAGGAAGATCATCAGAAAAACAGGAGAGCTGAATTTGTATTGCGACACGTTTCACCAAATCCTCCAACGACTGCCCTACCCAGGCGCCAATCGGATACGGGCGCCAATAAATAACCGATCACTCCGTGTTTATACGGAGGGGTGTGTTATTGCTGACCATTTTTGTGTCAGTAATTACACATGCAATAATTTTTTCACGATGTGCGAATCACAGCTGTCAGCTTTGAAAAATAAGATGCGGTTAAGTTTTTCAAATCAAATTTTTCAATAGTAGATTCTTTTTTAAGCCACCTCTTTAAAAAATTTCCTGCTTTAAAAAGACAATGGTCGTCTTTGAAGTATCGGCGACGAGATCATGAAAAAATTCGAGGATGATCAAAGCCGTATCTTTGTGCTGGGAATGATATTTGTATTATCAAAGTACTATCGAAAAAAAGATTGGCACTTATGAACAGCAAAAAAACTGAAGCGGAAATAGATCAAAACATAGTATCGCATTTCCTTTGCACACATAGACAGGATAGCACAACGGTCGACCTGGATCCTTATCTATTGGAAAATGACCTGATATTTTTTCCAATAAAAAGTGCTAGTGAGATTAAGGTATTTAATGGACCGGGTATGCATCGATACGCGGACAGAATGAAAGCTCTCTTCACTGTTTATAGGGAAAAGAATTAGTTTTCCGATCGCCATTTAGACGCAGCCTTATTGCCTTAAAAGTCAATTGGCTGAAATCTAAAAATCTCTCAAACTACCTTATTCATTAATCTTAGTCCGCCTTCCTATCATCTTATGAAGGATGTATCCCAATAGGTGACACTCCCTTCAAAACCCTAATCATCCAAACCCGTTGACGTAGCCTGTAAACAACAGGCTCACCGATGTCCATAGTAGCCCTTAAATCAGAATTGGAGAATGAGCTCGGCGACGTTCTGACGAAACGCCTGGGTCACCATTTTCAAGTATCCAATTCGATAGGTAGATTCGAATGCAAAGTCGATCCTCATAGTGATTTTGTCAGTGTTCGAAGGAAATTTTCCAATGGATCTCAGCCTGTAAGTATCCCATTTTCTGCTGACCGACCAGCATTGGTCATGATGTTTACACTGGAAGGTAAGTCAGCGTTTAACGATCGGTACAACCCCTATCTTCAGCAGCCCCTCCGGCATTCGTTAAGTTATTTTAACGACTATGATTGCAAAAATCTCCTTGAAGCAAAGGGTAAACAAAATGACATTACGTTCGCGCTTGGCGAAAATTTTTATAAGAGTTCATTGACCGAAAATACATTTACACCTGGCAACAGATTATTTGACAGCATTCTTCAGCGGAAGACCATGAACATGATCAATGATCATTTGCCTATGGATTCAGGGATCTCCGGAATTCTGCAAAACATTCTTCACTGCCCCTATAAGGACGACGTGCGTGAAATGTATGTCCGTGAAAACTTACGCGCGCTAATGCTACTTCAAATGTTCCACTACCATCCTATCGTTACTGGAAAGGAACTTTACATAGATAAAAAATTGACATCAAAAGACCAGGAATCGTTGTATGCGATCAAAGAGTACTTATCCATAAACTTTTTAGAACCAACCTCGCTCGAAGGCCTATCCAAACGGTTCGGTCTCAACGAGTTCAAGATCAAGTATGGGTTTAAAAAAATATTCAACACCTCTCCCATCAAATTCACCCAGCAGAAGAGATTAGAATTAAGCCTGCTGCTTCTTGGAGATACGTCGATTACCATAGATGATATTGCATCAAAGGTAGGATACAATCATGCAGCCAATTTCTCTATTGCTTTCAAAAAAGCGTTCGGGAAATCTCCGCAGAGTTTTCGTTAGTTCTAAGTTTAAAGTTTAAAGTTTAAAGTTTAAGGTTTAAAGTTGCAGGGCTCAATCGTTGAGTGACTTTGCAAAAGATTTATGGGGTGTTTCGCTTGCGGCCAAATAAAAGCGCCGATTTAATTAAAATACTTTTCTCATAGGTGTAAATACTTTTCTCATACGGCCAACGAACTGCTGTTGTCGTTGAGGAGAAGTAAAAATTCAACACAAATGAAAACATCTATGTTACTACTTTTAATTGCGTTACTCTTTTCCTGCCACGAATCCGACAACCTTGTGGAAGGTACAGGTCCAGGCTCCAACCGCTTGAAGGCCTATTCTAATGACGTGATCATCAATTGGAACAAAACCTCGTACAATGCAATGGCGGGACCACAATACAATCCCTTGGTGGCGACGCGTATTCAGGCATTGGTACACATTTCCATGCATGACGCTTTAAACAACATCAGCGAGACCTATGAGACGTATGCGCTAGTAGATACGGACAAAAAGGCGCATCCGATTGCTGCAGCCGCCTCAGCCGCGCATACCGTTCTCGTTGTGACATTCCCCGACAAAAAGTCGCTCCTTGATTCTGCATTACAAGCATCACTCTCAAAAATTCCGAGCGGCGAAGAACTCGAAAGTGGACTTGCCTTAGGATTCAAGGCAGCCCAAGCAGTGCTATCCAAACACAGCAACGATGGCATTTTTCAAAATCCTGTAAGTGAAATTCCCGTTAGTGCTGAGCCTGGAGTGTATCAGCCAGTACCTCCCACTCCTTTCGTTTTCGCTCCATTCTGGGCAAAATTAACAACCTTTGCCCTGGAGAATCCCCATCAGTTCCGTGTTTCAATTCACCCTGCGATTACGTCAGACGAATATGTTAAGGATTTTAATGAAGTAAAGAGCAAGGGTGCCAAAGACGGCTCAAAACGAACTGAAGAAGAAACAGCAATCGCCAAATATTGGTATGAGTTCTCAGAGATCGGTTGGAATCGCATAACGCAAAATGTAGCGGCCTCGAAAAAGACCGACCTGATTGCAACGGCACGGCTGTTCGCACTAGTTAATATGGCCCTTGCAGATTCATATACTGCCGGATGGGATTCAAAAGATCACTACAACTTTTGGAGGCCGTATACAGCAATCCGTGAGGCTGAAAATGACGGTAACAATAGCACGTCACCTGATAAAGGTTGGGAGTCATTTTTAGACACACCGCCAGTTCAGGATTACCCATCAACACACAGCGTTTTGGGCAATGCGGCTGCAACGGTCCTGGCTTCGTTGCTGGGGGACAACACCACGTTTTCAATGACTTCGCCAAGCGCAGATCCAAATCATGCAACCAGAACATTCAATAGTTTCAGTTCGGCAGCTTTGGAAAATGCAGACTCACGAGTATTGGCTGGACTGCACTTCAGGTTCTCATGCACTTCAGGCCTTGACCTTGGAAAGAAAATTGGTGAATGGGCAGTTAAAAATCACCTTAAGCCAGGAAAGAAAATTTAGTGAAGATTAGGTTAATAAAATAAAAGGGCCGCGATGGCCCTTTTTTTTTGCTGCATATCAAAGTAAAATTGAATGTTTAATAGCCCTGGTTTTGCACGAGGTATCCAGGTACATTGGATGCGCCGTCAATCGCTGACTGAGGAATCGGAAACAGCCTTCTGGTCTTATCGCTGTTCGTTTTTTCAGTCCAGGTATCTTCATATTTTCCAAAACGAATCATATCCGTTCGACGTTGCATTTCCCAATAAAACTCAAAACCCCGTTCGCGGAAAAGAATATCAAGATCCATTTCATCAAGCGCTGGCGGAGGTAACCCCCTGGCTGTGCGCGAAGCGCGAACAAAGTTCACATCTTCTAAAGCGCCGGAGCCATCCCCCTTACGCATCTTAGCCTCTGCGCGCATTAAATATGCATCAGCGTACCGAATGATGATGATGTCTGCTTCACCTTTGTTTCTGCCAGTATCGGATTTCTTGCTGAACTCATATTTTTCCACTCGATATCCTGTACTGTATCCACTCCCCTCCGGAGTATAATCGATCTCCCTGGTGAAGTTTACTAACCTCGTTTTGTCCGCACGCGTGATGTTGCGCAGCTTCCCGATTCTGTAACTAACGCCGTCGTCGCAACGCTTGAATGGCTGGCCATGAGCGTCTGTTAGCAGACCATATTGTTGTCCGCGCAGAATTCCACGGTTGATCTCGAAATCCTCTCCCGCGATACATGAATCAGCAGGAATGATCAGATTTTCTTTGAAGAATCGCGGATCCATTGTCGCAGGATCAGCTCCATCATAAGCATCCACCCAGGTATCATAGAACTCGGGAGTTATGCCAGGTCCATCCGTTCCGTTTGCTCTCACAAACTCAGGCAAAGGAAATTGATCCCCAGACAATGAAAAATAAGCCATACGGTTGTGGCCATTCAAATCAGCGCGCTGATCAACAGCAAAAATCAACTCCTTGTTATCATGGTTTTCGTCATCGAATATTTCGAAATATTCAGGAGACAATTGGTATTGCCCTGAATTGATAATGTTGTTTGTATACTCAATAACCTTATCCATATCCGCAACGGTAAAATCAAAATTGTCTGCATATGGATCGCGGTAAACTGGCGCATTCAAGTGCAGCCGTGCAAGCAAGCCCCATACCGCTCCTTGAGAAATTCGACCCGGCCCCACTGAAGTGCTTACAACACTCTCTACATCAAGCAACTCGTTCCTAATGTATTCAACAGCGTCGTTACCCCTTAAGATCGTGGATGTTTCGCTGGCGTTTTCCTTAACGAACACTAATCCGAAGAGGTCAAGGCTTAACATTGAATAATATGCTCTGAGCCCCCGAACTTCCGCAAGGTAAAGCGCGGCATCAGCTCCCTCGGTTTCGCGCAAGACGTTAATTGCCGTGACCGTCCTTGAAATACCTTGCATTATCGAGTTCCATGCATCATTAAGGCGAACGTGAGCGCTTGTATACGTATGCCGATGCATATCTATATAAATACCATTGTCTCCCCAATCTGTTCCCCCTCGATAAGGTAGGATGGCTTCATCCGTGGAGATTTCCTGGAGCGCGAAATAATTCGTATGCTGAAATAAACCAGGTAGTATAGCATATGCCGGCGCGAGGTTTCCGTCGAGAATCTCACCGGCAGTTGCCCCGCCCGTTAGAGATTCGTCAAGAACTTCTTCTTCAAGATCAGTGCATCCGTCCAGGATCATTACACCAAAGAAGAACGGCAGTATCATTAATATCTTTTTCATATCTGTGATCGCTAGGTTAGAATGTAACATTTAGTCCGAAAACAAAAGTCCGTGCTTTTGGATAGCTGAGGTAGTCGATACCATAGGATGTAATACCTTCGATGCTCCTGTCGGTGTTTACCTCTGGATCGTAACCGTCGTAGTCGGTGCTTACAAATAAGTTCTGACCTGTTACTGAAAGTCGGAGAGCTCTAACCCAATTCCCGATGCCCAATGCCTGGGGGCTGAAATTATATCCGAGACTAACGTTGTTCAATCTTAGAAAGGAAGCATCCTTCAGGTACCTTGTAGACACAGATGCGGGGTTAGTAAGTGATTCTTCCGAAAACTCGACAGCGGCAGAGGTAGAATTCAACGACTTGGCTAAGCGCGCTTTATAGAAATTGGAGTTAGCTGTATTGTCATAAACTTTGTTTCCGGACACTCCATTAAAATTTACTGCAAGGTCGAATCCTTTGAAGCCGGCGTTAAAAAAGAAGTTATACATGGTTTCCGGTAATGCACTTCCTGCGGCGATGCGATCTTCATCGGTATCCAGGCCGTCGCCATTAGCATCTCTAAAAACGCTTAAACCGTTTTCATCGATGCCGGCAAAATCCTTCATAAAGAAAGTTCCTATTGGCTCGCCATTTACATATCCATTTATTGTAGCCGATGTTAATCCGGAGCCCTGAGCACTGCCGGTAGTCAACACGGTATAGGGTGAGTCCTCCACTACATTATCAATGAACGTAATATTGCCGCCCAAGCCATAAGTGAAACTGCCCGCCTGTCCTTGATAACCTAATGCAAGTTCAAGACCCTTATTGGTGATAGTCATATCCTTTACGTTTGTCCAGTACGTTGTGGCCGGCTGAATGGGATCGGGCGGTACAACTTCAAGGAGGATATTGTCAGACACCTTATGGAAATAGTCAACGGTACCATACAGCGCACCTTCGAGGAATCCGAAATCAAGTCCGACGTTGGTTTGCGTGGATACTTCCCATTGAATGTTCGGGTTAGCCAACCGAACGTAGGTAGTACCAGCTGGATAAGTTCCAGTTGGATAAAGAGGGTAGCTCGTGGTGCCTGATACTGAAGTAGTGAAAAATGCCTGCGTAATTTTAGAAGGAATCTCCTGATTACCGGTCTGTCCCCACCCTGCCCTAAGTTTTAAATTGCTAAATGGTAAAGATTTCATAAATGACTCTTCTGAAATTCTCCATCCGATTGCGAACGAAGGAAATGTTCCGTACTTGTTATTCTCACCAAACTTGGAAGAGCCATCCGCCCGAATTGTTGCCGTGAATAGATAGCGGTCGCCGAAACCATAGTTTATGCGACCAAAAAAGGATTGCAATTCATTTCTTACCGCTGTCCCTTCTGGTGCATTGTCAGTTAAGTCAATCTCCTGACCCAGGCCTGGATTATATCTCGGCTCAATGCCTGTAACAGCGAACTTGTCGATACTCCAATGCCGGGTCTGGACAAATATTTTTTGATACGAGTGGCCGGCAAGCAATACAACATTATGTTGACCCCTTGAGAAATTATAGGTGACATAATTCTCAATCAAGCTATTCTTATTGTTTGTGAAATGTGAATCCAGATCTCCGTCCTGTTGAGGGGTTGTACTTGGATGCAACTGAATATCACGGTCAGAGCTTGAGTTGTCAATTCCAAAATTTAGTTTGTATACCAGACCCTTTATGATTTCGAAGGATGGTGAAATGTTGCCTATAATACGGGTGGTGTTCATGATGTCATCATAAAGCGCAAGGCGAGTCAGTGGATTGATAACATCAGGAAAAACAGTAGGTACGCCGTTGGCATCGTATGCAGGGTAAGTAGGATTTATGCTAAGCGCACCACCGATAAGATCGGTAATGGGTGGTCTGTCGCTTACTGAATTGGTCGCATTTAGATTGAGTTCGACATTAAGCCTATCGTTTAGCAACCTTTGTGTGATGTTGATCCTCCCGGTATATCTTTTGAGAGCACTATTCTTCAGTATACCCTCCTGGTCCTGCATTCCGAGAGACGCATAATACGTTAGATTTTCTGCACCGCCGCTGAGGGTCACATTGTGATTTTGTGTATAGCCAGTGCGTGATATCTGTTCTTGCCAGTTTGTGGATCCGCCCAGGTCGACCAGATCACCGCCGATGGCGGTAATGTTCGCACGAAATTCGTCCGCGCTATATACCGGAATTTCCCGCGCCATGTTTGAAATCCCAAGGCTGGATGAGAAACTTATTGCAGCCTTATCTGACTTGCCTTTCTTTGTCGTAATCAGTATAACGCCGTTCGCTCCTCTTGCTCCGTAAATAGCTGTCGCTGATGCATCCTTAAGAACATCGATTGATTCGATATCCCCTGGGTTGAGGAAATTCAAGGGATTAATGTCTCCGCCAGTCCCTGAGTTATCCAAGGGCATACCATCGACAACAAACAAAGGAGTGCTGCTTGATCTCACACTTCCTTGCCCACGGATTGTGATTAATTGTTTACTACCAGGCTCACCACTGCCGGAAATTATATTAACGCCCGCAACCTTGCCTTGTAAAAGTTGCTCTGGCGTATTGATTATTCCCTTGTTAAATTCTTCACTTTTGACAGAAGCAACAGCGCCTGTGATATCTTTCTTCTCCTGAGTTCCATAACCTACAACAACTACCTCAGAAAGCGTTTCGGCATCGGGTAAAAGTTGCACGCTGATTTCGGATTGGTTTCCAACGGTGACCTCCTGCGTAATCGTACCAACGAAACTAAAAACAAGTACCGATTGGTTAGACCTAACGATCAAGCTGTATGCACCATCCGAATTGCTCACCGTACCATTGGTAGTGCCTTTTTCAACAATGTTAACTCCGGGGAGTGGTGAATTTGTGTCGTCTGTTACAACCCCGCTAACTGTGATCGATTGGGCAAGCAGATCATTTGACGTCAGAAGGCAGATGACAAGCAAGAGTGGAATCACCCTTGAGTGTTTCCATTTCCTGGCAAAACATTCATAGAATTGTTTCATAAGCATATGGGTTTTGTGAGACTGAAAATTTTTCGCAAGTAGTTTTTTTCGTTAATGCTTGCCGAGTATTCAGCATTAAGAATTTATTAACTCTTGTCTGTTATTACCTAATCTACTAAGAAAAGAATAAATAAGGTACCGGGAACGGCTTAGATATTGGTCCAACTTTCGGTTTAAATTTTTGTTGTGCGTGTGCTTTTTCAAATCTTATGGGATCAGCTCTAATTTTTCCAGGATCGGTTTAACCTAAACAATTCTAAACACTGCGATTAGATGTTCAATCGAACACCGAGGATGCATATCAGCGAAGATAAACGAGCAATCACTTGAAGTTCCGCTAGGAACGACATATTGGTAGAAAATCAGAAACAGGATTACACCCAGTGCCCGTCAGGCACGAAATATTTTGTGATTCATTAATACAACAAAAATATTTTTCTGATATGACGTCCCTGACGAGGACGTAGGCTCACCCTATTGAGAAATTTCTGCCGATATGCCTTCCCTAGCGGGACTCGGTCAGCGCGACTAATTTAGAATCTTTGTAAGATTCTCATAGCCGGTCACACCATCACCACTTCTACTCAATTATCTTCCAATAAGAATCTTTCCGTATCACTTTTCCATCTTTGAATTGCCAAAGATCACAACCTCTCACTCGTATGGGAACTCCGGCAGCAGTTGTTCCCGTCAGGGTCCAGTCTGATACACCAGCGCGTCCATCTTCCGAAACCCAGTGACTATCATCCCCATAATGAACGTCGGGAATACCTTTGAAGCGACTAGCCAGCGCCTCTCTTACATTACCCTTGCCTACAAAACGTTGTCCCCATGGTTCGGGGCCACGGGGAAAATCAAATGAGCAATCATCAGCAAAATAACCCATGATTGCATCAAGGTCGTGCCTGTTGAATGCGTCGAGAATTTGTTTTAAGGTTTCAGTAGTGACTCTCATTTCTTTTTCCTTCGATTGGACCTCGCTCTTATCTCGTTTGTTGTCGCAGCCTGAAAGTTGATACGCAACCGAAAAGATAACAATAATGAAGGTTGGCTTTGTCATGGTAGTTAATTCCCAGCTAGTAAGTACGGCTCGCTTCATCTCAAAACATCCACATAAAAGATAAGCAAAATGGAGAATAATCGACCACCTCAAGACAATAATTAAGTAATCCGACCTTTCAGATGAGGTTTCTCAGAAAGGAGTAAGGAATAAGGAATAAGGGTACGCACTTTGAGACCCACCCTTACTCCTTATTCCCTACTCCCTATTCCTTTTTTTCTAACTTGACAAAGTAGGATTATTCTTTATTCCATATTGTACAATGAAATCATTCCCCGCTAAAGCCTGAGGGCAAATTATGATACTCAATCCACTTCTTGATTGTGGCGACGAACCTCTTGAGATAATCCGGGGTCAGGAATACGTTCGACCAATTGTCAAATCTATCGCATTGGACGCCGAGATAAAAAAACCAAAGACTAACTGCTATCATGGGCAGTATCCGTTTCTCCTCCGCCGAAATCACCTGAACGGACTCATACCCATCAATAAAGCTTTTTAGCTTTTTTCGATATACATCGTCACTTTGTCTTGTATTATATAATTGAAGCATGTAGTAGGCGATATCAAGACAAAGCCATCCAATGCCACAAAAGTCGAAATCGAAAAGCGTGACCCCACCATTTTCGGTTATATGCATGTTATCAAACCAAATATCAAGATGAATTGCGCCAGATCGAATTTCATTATCCTTTACCTTTTCTAACTCAGTCACAAGATAATCTGCAGTACGATTCACAAATACCATATCTTCTGAGTCCTGCCCGAAAAATCTGTTGCTGATTCTGCTTGAATCTTTCAATAGTGTTTGTGGATTATACTCGACTCTTTGCAAACTAAAATTTTCTGTTACCTGATGCATCCTGGCCATGGTCTGGCCAATCGTAAAACTTATTTCTTCTGTGAACTGTGGGATTTTCTTCCCTTCAGCGAATGAAAATAATACACCGTATCGGGATCCCTCGGGAGCATTTAAAATCTGAATGAAGTTTCCATCCTTATCTGGTATCGGACAGGCTATTGGAATATTGTTGGCCTGCAAGTGAGTTAGTAATCTTAACTCCTCAGATATCTCCAACTTCGTTCTCCAATTGAAAGTATAAACCCGGAAAACAAATTTTAAATTATCATCCGCGATAATATACAGGTGATTAATTCCGGTTCTGAACAATTTACAGGTAGATTCATTGCCCAACGAGTATAGCTCCTTTAACACTTTTCCGAGATGATCGGCCGACAACGTCGATTCAGTAACGGGAAAATTCTGTGAAGTCATTTGGTGCGGGCTTAAGAAAATGGACCGCAATTATAACGAACGCCATGCGAAATGCAGCAATCCGCCAGCAGATATGCAAGATGCAACTTCATTTTTATATGGAATACTTGAATAATCTCTCACACTTTCTCAAATTCAATAAAAGTTTGACACCTCTAAGCTATCATGACAGAATCAAAAAGATCCATAAGCCGACGCGATTTTCTGAAGGTTTCCGCCCTTGCAAGCGGAGGCTTAATGATAACTTTCGGTTGGCCAGCCTCCGCGGCTTCACCATCTGTCCTGCCCCTCGCCAACCCAGAGGGGGCAAATTGGTTGAATGGTTACCTCAAGATTTCGCCCGACGGAATTATTACGATCATGTCACCTAACCCGGAAGGTGGGCAGAACATCAAGACCTCTATGCCAATGATTGTTGCTGATGAACTCGATGCCGACTGGGAAAGAGTGATCATTGAGCAGGCACCGCTTAATACGGACTTGTATACAAGGCAATTCATCGGGGGCAGCCAGGCGATCAGACAAGGGTGGAAAAACCTCAGGACGGCCGGTGCAACGGCAAGGCTAATGCTCCGGGAGGCAGCGGCCCAAAAGTGGGGCGTACCCCTCGATGAGATCTCGACTGACAAAGGTATTCTTTATCACAAGAAAAGTGGAAGGTCTGCGAACTATGGGTCTTTTGCGTCTTCCGCGGCGATGCTCAAGCCGCCGAAAGATGTAACATTGAAGGAAACCAAGGATTTCAAAATTATTGGGACCTCCCAAAGAAATGTAGATAACTTAAAGATCATTACTGGAAAGCCTCTGTACGGAATAGATCTACAACGCGAAGGGATGCTAATCGCAATGATAGTTCATCCTCCAGCCTTTGGTCTGAAATTTAAGTCCATCGCAGACACATCTGTAAAATCACTGCCGGGAATCATCGACGTCTTCCCAATCAAAATCTATAATGATGACTACGAGAGGCAATTCTTCGATACCTGCACCTTCAATGAAGTAGTTGCCATCGTCGGAAAATCTACGTGGCAAGTAATGAAGGCTAAAAAAGCTTTGGAAATTACGTGGGAGCCAATCATTGATTACGAAATAAAACGAATTGCCTACGGTAGCAATGCATCAACAACGGTGACCATACCAGCAGGACTCGAAAGTACCCAAAATCATTTGGCCGCACTATCACAGAGGATCTCAACACCCGCGACCGTTGTACGGAGAGATGGAAACCCGGAAGAAGTATTTCGAAATGCAAAGCGTGTTATCGATAGAACATATAGTGCTCCGTTCCTTGCGCATAATTGCATGGAGCCTATGAATTTCTTCGCGCATGTAACGGATGAGAAAGTACAACTCGCAGGCCCTCTTCAAAAGGCTGAACTTACTGAAAAGACTGTCTCCGCGCGTCTGGGAGTTCCCGTTGAAAAGATAGATATTCATTTGACGAGACTTGGCGGCGGATTTGGACGCCGATCGTATGCTCATTGGCTGGTTGAAGCTGCACTGATTTCTCAAAAAGTAAAGGCACCAGTCAAACTTTTATACACAAGGGAAGATGATATGTCTTCAGGCATTTATCGACCTGCTTATAGTGCCAGATATCGTGCTGCCCTTGATGAAAACAATAATCTAATAGCCTTCCACGTGAGGGCTGGTGGTATTCCTGAAAGTCCCCTTGAGGCAAACCGCTTCCCTGCTGGTGCGGTCGAAAACTATCTTGCTGAGGAATTTACCATAAAATCAAATATCACTACTGGATCCTTCAGAGCACCAAGGTCTAATTTCATTGCAGCAGCAGAGCAATCCTTTCTTGATGAGATCGCCGAAGAAGTTGGAAAGGATCCATTTGAATTCCGCCTTGAACTTCTTAATCGTGCAACGGAAAATCCAGTTGGCGAAAAGAATGACTATGACGCAAACCGATACGCAGGAGTTTTAAAACTCGCCCGCGAAAAGTCTGGATGGCAATTAAAAAAACCGGGTGTGCACAGAGGCGTCTCTGCATATTTCTGTCATAATTCATATGTCGCTCAAGTACTTGATTTGACTTTCGCAGGTGATAAACCTATCGTGCAAAGAGTTTGTTGCGCAGTGGATTGTGGTATCGTAGTGAATCCTGATGCAGCGAGAAACCTGGCCGAAGGTGCCATCGTTGACGCTGTCGGCAATGCGATGTACGGATCATTGACATTTAAAGATGGTGTTCCCGACAAGAGTAACTTCAACACCTATCGTATGATCCGACACAGCGAGGCACCAAAATCGATCGATGTTCATTTCATAAAAAGTGAAATAGACCCGACAGGTATGGGCGAACCTACTTTTCCACCAACGTTTGGGGCACTGGCTAATGCACTTTATAAAGCAACTGGTAAACGTCTCTATAGTCAGCCATTTTATCGGGAGATGAATCGTTATTAATTATTAGTTATTAGTTATTAGTTATTAGTTAATCGTGGAGTGTGCGGTCTAATGTATGGTGCCAGAAAATTTACGGTTTGAGGTTTGAGGTTTGAAGTTTGAGGTTCGAACCGAACAAGGTTGCGCCTCATACCTTATACCTTATACCTTATACCTTATACCTTATTCCCTATTCCCTATCTCCTCCGCTGCTGAAACATCCATGACAAAAATATCGGGTCTGCGAAAGCATTGTCCCAACTGTTGTGATTAACGCCGGGATATTCGGTGTACTTGTTCTTAACTTTTAATGATTTCAATTTATTCGCCATATCGCGTGAAAGATCTACGTTAACGACCGCATCGTCCGCTCCGTGAAAAATCCAAAATGCAGTTTTCTTTACTCGCTTATCATACGCGTTTGTATCCGCACCACCACAAATTGGCAAGGCAGCTGCGTATAGTTCTGGGAAGCGGTAAACACTTTCGAAAGTCCCCATACCACCCATAGAAAGCCCCGTGATGTAAATCCTTGATTTATCCACAGCCTCTTCGTTGGAAATCTTTTTTACCAGTTCATTCGCAGCAATCAAAGGCCATTGCGGCTCTGCTGAGTAATCAAAGCTGATATCGAAAGGTTGTTTTGACCGATCAATCTTTGCAGTTGCCCAATATGATCCCTCCGGACATTGTGGTACCACAACAATTGCCTGAAAATTTTTGCGATTATTTTCATTAAGGAAAAGCTTCGCACCATGCACGAGTTGTTTTTCATTGTCGTTCCCTCGCTCACCGCCACCATGGAGAAAAAGAATCAATGGATATTTTTTTGACTTGTCGTAATTATCGGGATATAGGACGCGGTAGGGCAAAATATTTCCCTCGTAAACAAATTCGCGACGCAAGTATGGCTTAAATGCAGGATCGGTAGGCTTCAGATAGCCTAGCATGTCAAGCCATTCCGTAAATCGATCGATCCATTGATCCGTTGGAATATTCTGAGCCTTCATTCCAAAACCGTGATCGCCGCGAGCATACATGTGGATTTCGGCATCCCTCTTTGCTCCAAGCCAGGCGTTGTAAAGTTCAACACTATGTGGCGCGAGTCCTAATCCGTCGTTGGACGCGGCTAACACAAATAACGGTGGTGCATCTTTTGCCACCGTTCCTATCATTTTCTTCGGAAAATAAGGATACACCGGCGCGGCAAAGTCCGGTCGGTTTTCACGCGTGTAATCGAACAAAGTGCCCGAGGTAACAGTACCTCCGGCAGAAAAACCCATTATTCCAATGCGATTAGGGATTACGTTGAATTCTTCAGCATGCTTGCGTACATATGCAATTGCTTTTCTGCCGTCGGCAATGGCCATCGGAATAGCTGCTGCCAAAGATTGTTCGAAATCGTCGTTACCCCATTTAGCCTGTAGCTCCTTTACAGGGTCGTCTGTCGTAATTCGCGCCAGTCTATACTTCAATACAAAACATGTTATACCCTTTTCTACGAGAGCTTTTGCTACATCATTTCCTTCGTTATCGATAGCAAGTATATGGAATGCACCTCCTGGTGCGATAACGACTGCTGCTCCATTTGCCTTCCCCTCCTCTGGCTGGAAAACGGTCAGTGTTGGTTTGCTCACATTGTATACGACCTTCGTTTGCCATGTATTGTTTTGATTCTCTTGCTCAGACCAGGTCCATGATTCAGATCCAGGCGCGACACCGTCATACAGTTGAATTACCTTTTGCTGAGCCAGTACATTCGTTGTGAGAATAAGAAGCTGAAAGAGAAGAACAAAGAAGAATTTCATGGAGTAGCACGTAAATTAAACTTGTAATCAAAAAGAAAAATACAAAAGTTTTCCCATCGACCCCAGCGGTTTTTGTATAACTGCAACCTCTCATGGAAAATATCGGAAGGAAATTTTCCGCAAACGTAATGGCGAATAAGTTTTTTCACATCTCTACGTTATTATGATCCGCAACAAAATCTATAGACATGCGCAGACTTCTCGTCATTGCTTTATTTTACGTCGGTTCCCCACTTGCTGAAGCGCAAACCTTTACCCGGGAAAAAGTGGTTGGAACATGGGTATCGACGGACGTTTCGTTTTCAAAAAACAATCAAAAAGCAAGTGCTGAAAATGCAACTCTTGACAAAGTCAGACGTGGCCTAATAAACTCCAGGTTTGTCTTTGGTCGCAATGGATTATTCTCAATTCAACTACCAACTAACGCGCCATCTGAATTTCGGGAGCTGGAAGCAATGAACAACAAGATGTGGCACATACGATCGAAAGAACAAAAACTCTTTGTCGGAACCTTAGACGAAGATTTGTTGATGATAAACGTAAGAATTTCAAATGGCTCATATTATTTTTTGATCGAAGACACTCCGTTGGTTTTGAAGATGGAGAAGCGGGGTCGGTAAGGGCTCGACGTTCAGTCGTTCTTAATAAAAACCGAAGCACTTTTCTATCACCTCTATTTTGAAGGAGGTAATCGGTATCGGGCTTGACGCGCAGTTGTCGTCAATACAAACCGAAGTACCGATAGATCGTCTGTACAAGAGGAAGGTAATCGGTTGGTGATCGGTATGTGGCTCGGCGTAAATCTATTCAAATACAAACCGAAGCACTCGTCTATTACCTCTATTTTGAGCAAGGTAATCGGTATCTGCCTCGGCGGGCAGTTGTCTTAATTACAAATCCAACATCGATCTATCGGCTCTATCTTTTGAGAGGTAATCGGTATCGGGCTCGACGTAAGGCTATTTCAAATACAAACCGAAGTACTCGTCTATCACCTCTATCTTGAGGGAGGTAATCGGTTCGCTCGATCAAAGTACGTACAATATCCAATCGAGCGCACACCCACTCCCACTCCCACGATTAACTAATAACGATTAACTAATAACGATCACCAGAAAAGGCGAGTACGAAAGCAACGCCACTAAACGCCAGCGACTGCATAACACTCGTGACTTCATTACCATTGAGATCCTGAGGCATCGCGACAGCGCGTGGTATATGTAAAACCAAAAACCAGGTGAAGATCATGATTCCAGTTAAGATGGCAGCCAGTCGAATCTGAAAGCGAGTAATTATCGAGACACCCGCGCCGATCAAAGCTACACCGGCAAAATAAGTCCAGAATAAGCTAAAAGGAATCCAGTTCGGAACAAGGGTTGCTACGCCTTTCGCATATAAAAAATGATCAATACCAAAAACCAGTAGCATCACGCCGAAAAAAAATCGTCCAAAAAGCGCAAGTCTTTCCAAACCTTTAATGAATTCGTTGTCGTTCGACCGCTCAAAGCTCAGCGCAACAATAAATGCACTGCCGGAAAAGGCGAGGATCTTAAATGCATTTGTCCACGCACCTAATGCGCCGGGATTGTTTTGCAATTGGAAAGGAATATGCAAAAAAACAAACATTGTCAGAAAGAGAACGCCGAGAAACAAGTTGACAACTCGAGCTCGGATATTAAGAATGATAGAGATACCAACGAGAATGAGTATGATGTTCAACAAATAGACCAACGGTTGCGGGCTCGGCCAGTCTGATGGCCATACAGGCACCAGAAAGGGTTGGAACCCGGGATAAATGAATTGCTCGATTCCCAAGCCAATAAGACCTAGCGCAAAACAGATGCGTCCTGCGACCATTAGGTTTCTACTCATACGCCAAAGGTGGACAGTCAACAAATAACGCAGGAAGGACTAGAAATGAAATGTAAATCCTTGCTGTTTGTGTAAGGGTTAGGCAAATAAGGTATAGGGTATAAGGTATAGGTGGGCAGTCAGCTTCTCAGCTTTTCCCACGGACCCGTTATCGCCATCGTGAGGCCATCACCCTGGATATTTACAAACATTGTCTTTCCAGAGGGCGAGAAACATATGCC
>JAEZBX010000104.1 GCA_023412765.1 Bacteroidota bacterium | reverse complement strand
AATTTTCAGGGTCTTTGTTTGCCCATGGTGCCTTGTAATGCGAAATTATTCCAGGATTATATCCGCGACAACTTTGGCCCAAACCAAGCGGGATTAGTTCTGGAACAACTGTGTTGCCCACGTTATTGCCATCTGCTATGGTAAGGTGATCCTTGTTTTCCTTCCGGATTGCATCCGATGCCGCTTTTGCAACGCGATAGTATACATCACCGGGAACAGCGCTACGTTTGGAATGCTGATCGTTCATATCTTCCCGCATGCTCGGTTCGTTCAAAAGATCAAAGCTGATTTTTTTCCTCGACACATTCTTATAACGCTTGGCCCACATATTCCAATGAAAACAAAAGGCATCGAGCGCTTCCTGATCTCTCCACAGATTGTAGGGTTCATGAAATCCCGCGTTGACACAATAGCCAGGTCCGCGATGCAAGTTCAGGCTCACATGCAGGTTATATTTGTGAGCAAGTTGAACCAGTGCGTCAACCTTGTCGACCGCCTTTTCATCAATTTTGTAGACTTCATCTGGCGTGATATTTCTGCTTCTGTCAATATCAAGATAAGAAGGATAAGCCATTGGCAGCCGCACAAAGTTGAATCCCCAATCCTGCATCCAACGGAAGTTGTCTTCAGTGGTGGCCTTGCGCGCGTTGCTGGGATCTGGTGAAAAGAAGTCCAGCAGGTTGAAGCCTTTCCATCTCGGAAGTTTATTTTTTTTCTTGGCCGCCAGTATTTCCGGCGACAAACTTAAAGCTGCTGCAGTCATACCCGCAGTGGCAAGAAACGTTCGTCTTTTCATAACCCTTTACTTTGTTGTGAATTCAAGGCCCATTAGTTTTATTCTATGACTAGTCCTACTTTGTCATCTTTGAGAGTTCTGAAGTAAGGAATAAGGAATAGGGAATAAGGTATAAGGTATAAGGTATAAGGTGCGCACTTTGCGACCGGATCCTTATTCCCTACTCCTTATTCCTTATTCCCTATGTCTTTCTTCTAACTTGACAAAATAGGATAATTGTGATATTACAACTAATTGCGCTGATGGTATAACATAATTCCATCAATGGTGTAAACATAAAACAAGGTTAAGCATAATGAGTGTAGAGCTGGAAAATGATCACTTGAAGGTAAGGGTTAATGAGAAAGGTGCTGAGTTAGCAAGTGTGGAAGGCAAACTTACCGGACGCGACTACATGTGGGGCGCAGATCCTGCGTATTGGGCTAAAACATCTCCAATATTATTCCCGATTGTTGGTACGCTAAGGAACGACAGCTTTCTGCACAATGGAAAGTTCTTTACGTTGAGCAGGCATGGATTTGCCCGTGACATGGTATTCACCGAAGTTGAACAGAACAAAACCAAAGCAACTTTTCAACTACTGAGCAACGATATTACCCTGGAGAAATATCCATTCGAATTCACTCTTGAAATTGGATATGAAATCACAGATAATTTTTTAGAAGTGAGATACAATGTCAAAAATAGGGGAAGCGATATTATGTATTTTTCCATTGGAGGACACCCTGCTTTTAAAGTGCCGCTTACAAATGAAACGGCTTTCGAAGATCACTACCTTCAATTTTCTGAATTAGAAAATGCGCCTCGTTGGCCGATCGATTCCCACGGACTTATAATGGATAAACCAACGCCTTTGCTTGAAAATTCTTCGAAGCTAAAATTGACGCACGAACTTTTTAGCCAGGATGCATTGGTGTTTAAGCATCTTAAGTCAGATCGGGTTTCAATTAAATCCGATAAGCATGACCACGGACTGGATTTTCATTTTGATGGATTTCCATACCTTGGAATCTGGTCTCATAAGGATGCAAATTTTGTATGCATTGAACCGTGGTACGGCATAGCAGATTCTGTTTTACACAACCAGAATCTTGTTGAAAAAGAAGGCATTTTGAAAATTTCTCCAGCTGAATCGTGGTCACGTTCATGGAAGGTTAGATTTTACTAAGAATTATGGAAGCAGCTTCGCTTAATGAAATAAAAAAAGAACTGGTTGATCTGGATTCAAAAATCGTCCGCGACATCTGTATGCGGCTGGCGAAATACAAAAAGGAAAATAAAGAGCTGCTTACTTACTTATTGTTTGAGGCCCATGACGAGTCTGGTTATGTGAATAGTATCAAGGCAGAAATGGATACGATGTTTCATTCACTTCCTACGGGCCATGTCTATTACATTAAGAAAAGTCTGCGCAAAATATTGCGGATGCTAAACAAGCAAATTAAATATTCTGGTATTAAGCAAACTGAGTTGGAGCTGAGATTATACTTTTGCTCGAAGGTAAGGGAGGCAGGAGTTCCCCTGCGCTCAAGCACAGTGTTGTATAATATGAATGAACAACAGCTCAAGAAAATTAATACACTTCTTTCCCAGTTGCCCGAAGATCTGCAGTTCGACTACCATAATGAAATTGCTGCCTTAAGCTAAAGGGTGCGAAACCTGGTTCTGTTATATTGGTCTTATTTTTTAAAGAATTATAAATTTTGCCACTAAGTCACAAAGACACGAAGTATCACAAAGAATTTTTTGGAAAGGCAAAAATGGAAAAAAACTTCGTGCTCCTTTGTGTCCTGGTGACTTTATGGCGATCTTTTGCGTGAATTAATTGTCATTCAAAAATTTTCCACGCCATAATCTGCCGGAAAAAACTAGCGAGCGACGGAGGATACAAGACCACACAAAAAATGAATCCGAACACAGCGCCGTACAAATGAGCGTCATGATTGATGTTATCGTTTGACTTCCTTCCCTGGTAATAGGAATAAATAATATAAGCGGTGCCGAGTATAAACCCGGGTAAACAAAGCGCTAAGAAAAGACATATGTCTTGCGTCGGTTGAAAAACTATCGACGCGAAAATTACCGCAGCGACACCACCGGAAGCTCCCAGCGAATTATAACCGGGATTGTCTTTATGTTTCACATAACTTGGAATGTCAGAAACAATAATAGCGAGGATATACAGTGCGATATAATAAACCGCGCCCCATTCGCCGAACACCGATCGAAACACAATCTCAATGACCCGTCCGAAGAAATAAAATGAGAACATGTTCAGAATCAGGTGCATGTGATCCTGGTGAATAAATCCTGAGGTGATAAAACGATAATACTGCCCTCGGGATTTTATCTTGTAAGGATTCATCATGAACTCTGAAAGCATGTTTGGGCGGTTGAATGCCATCATACTAACGAGAACAGTTACGCCAATAATAGTATAGGTTATAAAAAACACCTTAGTTTACGTTGTATTTGAAGTTATTATGAAAGACTTTAAAAAGTACTACATCATTCCCGCCCAACCTGAAGAAGTTTACCTTGCCCTTACGAACCCATCGACAATTCACTTGTGGACGGGCGAACCTGCAGAAATGTCTACAGAACCAGGGTCGGAATTTTCTATGTTTGATGGAAGTATCGTGGGCAAAAATGTAGAATTTGAGACAGGTAAAAAAATTATTCAGCATTGGTATTTTGGTGATCACAAAGAAATTTCACTCGTCAGCATTAAGCTCCATCCGCACGCCCGTGGCACTTCGGTTGAATTGAAACATACGAATATTCCCGACGAAGATTACGATGACATTGTTGAAGGTTGGAACGATGTTTATTTTACATCCCTTTACGAGTTTTATTCCTAGAGTGTGTAAAAACATCTACAGCCTGTCTGTAGGAATACATTTGTTAAGTGAACAGACCGCGCCATCCAGGCAACTCGGGTGGCATTTTTTGCCGTAACCGTCGAAGTATATTTTTGGCCTGTTTTTGAATTGATGTTTCCACTAAACATCTACGATCATGGCTACCGACACAGGAAAATCTTCAATTCAGGAAGTAGTAAAATGGGCCGCTATAGGAGCTGGCGCCTTCCTAATCGCTAATTCAATTTACAAAAGTTTGAACCGCTATGACTTGAGAGGTAAAGTCGTTTTGGTGACAGGTGGATCGCGAGGACTTGGTTTGGTCTTGGCAAGACAGCTGGCTGCCAAAGGCGCAAGACTTGCAATCTGCGCGAGAACGCCTGAACAATTGGGAGAAGCGCACGTCGAGTTGGAAGAGCAAGGCGCTGAAGTGATATCAATGACTGTTGACGTTACGGATGAACGCCAGGTCAAGGCGATGATTATTGATATCCTCGAGCACTATGGACGATTGGATGTTGTGATCAATAATGCGGGTATGGTTCAGGTTGGCCCTCAGGAAAATATGGGTGTCAATGAATACGAGCAGGCAATGAAAGCAAACTTCTGGTCTGCTTTGTATACGATGCTTGCAGTAATACCTTACTTCAAAGAACAAGGAGGAGGAAAAATAATTAACATCACTTCTATCGGAGGTAAGATAGCCGTGCCGCATTTGCTTCCATACACTGCGAGCAAGTTTGCATTGGTAGGATTATCAGAAGGAATGCACGCGGAATTAAAGAAAGACAATATTATGGTAACTACGGTGGTGCCGAATCTTATGCGGACAGGTAGCCCAAGAAACGTTGAAGTCAAAGGTGATCATGAAGCAGAATATGCCTGGTTTAAATTGGCAGATTCATCTCCGTTGCTTTCACAATCTGCTGAATCCGCTGCCAGAGAGATCATCTCGGCTATAGAAGAAGGACAGTCTGAGGCTGTCTTGTCGGCAACAGCAAAAGTAGCGACGATTCTGCAAGGATTCGCACCTGGATGGATGAACGTAATCATGTCTTTAGCCAATAAGTTATTACCTGATGCCATGGGAACTAATGTCACCAAGAAAGGACATGAAAGCGAGTCAGAATTGTCGATGGCATTCGGAAGCACGACCGATCGGGCCGCCGCAAAGAATAATGAGAATTAATTTCTCAAAATCAATATCAACCACATACAATAATTTTTTAGGTTCCTTTGGGCCACCCTATGATGCTTACATGGATACCGTCTGTGTAAAAAAAAGCATAGCGCGATTCCGCTTTGAACTAAGAAGCGAGGAATAGTCCAAGTTTCTTCCTCTAATGAGAAAAATTGAATGTTGCACGAACCGTGAATTTTCTGCTAATTCAATTGTCCAATCACATTGGAATTGTTTCCAGATCATTCATTCATGTCATCAACTTCTACTTTGTCCATGCAAAATTTAACTGTTCGTTCATTTGTATTTTTTGTAATCTGTTTGTGCTTTGCGGCATGTGCATCTAAGGAAAAAAACGAAAGGCTTGAGCTCGCTCAAAAGATAGAAAATTCTATTACTACAGAACTCTTAAACAAATGGTATCCGGCGGCAATGGACAAAGAATATGGTGGATACCTGAGCACATGGACTTTTGATTTCAAGCCTACCGGCGACCAGGACAAGATGATCGTTTCGCAGGCGCGGCATGTGTGGACATCAGCAAAGGCGTCAGAAGTTTATCCCGATGTTCCACATTACAAGGAATGTGCAACACATGGTTTTAAGTTTTTGAAGGATGTAATGTGGGATAAGACGTATGGAGGTTTTCATACACTTGTCGATCGACAGGGCAATGTGAAGGGCGGACCCACTGACGAAAAAACGGCCTATGGAAATTCATTCGGTATTTATGCGCTCGCCGCTTATTACCACGCCACGCAGGATACAAGCGCCTTGAACCTTGCCAAGAAAGCATTCATGTGGATGGAAGAGCATAGTCACGATCCAGTGTTCAAGGGATATTTTCAACATATGAAGAGAGATGGATCGGTAATACAACGCGACAGCAGTGTGCCATCCACGGCAGAGACAGGTTACAAGGATCAGAACAGCTCAATCCACTTGCTGGAAGCATTTACAGAATTGTATCAGGTTTGGCCTGACAAACTAGTAGGTGAAAGAGTGAATGAAATGCTTACTTTGATTCGAGACACTATCGTGGATGACAAGGGATCCCTTACTTTGTTCTTTCAACCCGACTGGACACCTGTTTCATTTCGCGATTCAAGTGAAGAAGTTGTGCTGAAACATCGCGGACTTGATCACGTTTCGTTTGGCCATGATGTTGAAACTGCCTACCTCATGTTGGAGGCTTCACACGCTCTCGGAATAACTGACAACTCGCGCACATTGGAAATCGGTAAGAAGATGGTAGATCATTCTCTTGATAAAGGATGGGACGATGAGGTTGGTGGTTTTTATGATGAGGGTTATTATTTCAAGGATAAGAATGATATAACTATCATCAGGGACACAAAAAATTGGTGGGCACAAGCGGAGGGTCTGAACACACTCTTGATCATGGCGGACCTTTATCCAGATGACCAACGGCAATACTTCGAAAAGTTCAAGAAGATGTGGACATATATTGACACAAACCTGATCGATCATGAGCACGGTGAATGGTATCCCGGCGGTCTGGACAAAGACCCGAAACAAAAGACAGCGCTAAAGGGCCACATATGGAAGGCAGCGTACCATCAGTATCGTGCGTTAGCCAATTGCGCTCAACGATTAAAGTCAAATGAAAAGCATTAGCACTTGAGATGTTTGAGATGTTGCTGTAACTTTACAACATAGCAATGACAAACGGTTCGAAAACCATTATTCAAGATCCCCCGGTTAAGGTAAAGCCTGCTGTTGACGACAGTGTTCTTGCATCGATACAGCTTTCAGTTTTGGAAGATTCATACGTTTATGTCCACTGTTCGTTCGACAATACCTGGGAGGATGCGTTAATAAGGATATGGAGAACTACATTCCTGGTCGATCATTCATCTGGTTCAAAATCTTCTCTTGTGCACGCTGAAAATATTTCAATAGCGCCATTATGGACGATTATCCCGAATAAGCGTATTCATAACTTTATTCTTGTTTTTTCAGCTTTGCCAAAATCCTGTACAAAATTTGATTTGATCGAAGAAATTCCGCAGCCAGGGGGCTTTTGTGTTAGGGATATTCAACGGAATATGCGTGATGTTTACCATGTAACAATCTCCTGATTGAACAAGAAGCGCATAGCTATTAGGTTGCACATTTTAAAATTCAAGACTGATCTGATTTTCATCCTTTCTCTTCGAGACTTTTACTTTTTCACGGCTAACGGAAGCAACCTGTTTTGTTTTGATATACAACAGATATCCTTCTACGTCCACAAAATTCATTTTGCGTAAAATATCCATGTACATCAACACTTGAGGCTGATCTGATTTTTGTGGATTGCCTGTCTTGAAGTCAACAACAACCGCCTTCTTATCCTTGATCATCAATCTGTCGATTCGGTTCTCTGTTCCATCAGGTAAAAGTATGGGAATCTCGGTACGGATATCCCAATCGTTATCGAACCATCTGGAAACCTGAGGTAGCTTAAACAATTCTTCGATTTGGTTAACGATCGGATCACGTTCGTCTATTGTAATAATACCCTCTAAAAGCATCTGTTCTACCACAGTCTGAAGATCACGCGAATACTTAATTCTGGAGAGGATTGTATGAAGGTGAATACCCATGTTCATCTTCTCAAGCTTTTCATTTTGTGCGGGATCAAAATATCCTTTAGCGGTCTGACGAATTACCAACTTCTCCCGCCAATGGAATGCCGGATAAGAATTCAGGCTCACTGCCTCGGACATGATCTGAGCTCCATGGCTGCTCGCTGCTAATTTCCCAACGGAATATTCAAGCGTTACTTCCTTCCAGTTGTCGGCGAGGGCTGTTTGAGTTATGCCGAGATGCAGCAAGTCAGCTACCGTTCGGGCATTTTCGATCTTAGATCGATGAGGCGCTAGCACTATCATTCCCCGTTCTGCTCGGGTAAGCGCCACATATAGCAGATTAAGATTGTCAAGATAACTTCTCGTCCGCTCAGCTACGTAATAGTCTTTAAAGCATGTTTTGTCGAGGGTTTTAGAATATCTAACCGGCAGAAATCCTGCATCTTTGAACGGCTTTTCAGAAGAGGATACCCACAGCGTTGGACTTCGAAAAGGATCGTGATCAAGATTCCACAGGCAGAAAGGAATAATTACATACTTGAATTGAAGTCCCTTCGCTTTATGTATTGTAAGTATTTGCACGGCGTCGACATCGCCCGAAACCTGGATGGATTTTTTATGCTTGTTCAAATCCCACCACTCCAGAAATGCACCCAAATCATTTCTTTCGCGACTGTAAAATTCGAGTACGAGGTTTTGAAAAGCCTGAAGATAAGCCAACTCACCCTTTTGGTCGCCAAGCTTAAATATTTCAATAAGCGTTTCAGTAAGCTCGAACAGCGGCAATTTTTTCAAGGATGATTTTTCTTTTGCAAAAGCGGGAGGGAGGTTACTCTCAAAAAATACCTGGTTTGCTACCGCGAAAACTTCCGTAAGTGGCCGCTTCGGTTCTTGTTGTCTTGCAAACTCGTATGCCAGTTGTGCACGGGAGATAACATCTTCTGGATTTAGCAGATAACGCATCGCACCAAGCAAAAGATTAACTGACGATGCGCCATCTATCCGAAGTGATTCATTGGACACCACGTCGTATCGATACCCGGGTTTAGCGAGATCCGAGTTTTTATAGGTTAAGAGGTTGGCCACAATTTGCTGGCCTTCGTCATTCCTGCGCACCAGGATAGCAATGTCTTTCAGGGCGATTCCATTGTCCTGCAACTGCTCGAGATATGATGGCAACAGGTTCATAGCCTGATCTTGCCACGAAAGATCTTCCTGGTCTTTAAGAAACTTTATTGCAACAAAGCCGTCGTTTTCGCGAAATTCTTTCTGGCGGACGTCGCGATACGCTTCAGATGCAATACCACCTGCGGTCTCGAATGCAACTTTCTTAGAAGCTGCCTCGAAAAAGATATTATTGAAGTTTACGATAGTTGCCGAACTGCGATAGTTGCTATCCAGGACCTGGATATCAGTTCTCATTTTTCCAATATGACGTTCAACATCTTCTTGCAATAATTTTAAATCTCCACCACGCCATCGGTAGATTGCCTGTTTGACGTCACCAACGACCAGGCTGGGGTATCCTTGATCCATACTGTTAACTAATAGTGGCAGAAAGTTTTTCCATTGCATTGCGGACGTGTCCTGGAATTCGTCGATCAAATAATTTCTGTAGAAAGCCCCTACCTTTTCATAAATAAAAGGTGTATCGCTATCCTGGATCACACCATTTAAAAACTTGGGTGCATCCGCCAGGAGCATCACATTATTTTCTGCTTTATATTCTTTCAGTTTTCTTGAGATGTCTGCTACTAATCCGAAAACGTAAAGGTTTTGTATAACAACCTCTGCGCTAAGTGCTGGTGAAAGCTGGTTTTCGTAGAGATCGACGATCTTTCGTTTTATGGGTATAATTTTCGCGGCGACGTCTAATACATCTTTGCGTCTCGTCGTGCTTTTATGTGGCCAGTTATCAGCATTATCGAAGTATTCTTTGATACGACCACTTGGCTCAGGGATTCCTTTAACACTATTTCTGTTTACATATGTTTCGAAGAAGGTTAGCAACCCTGACCCGCGTCCGTAAGAAATGTCCGCTAACGACAGTCCGGATGCTTCGAAAATTTCCAATGCCTCTTTGCCTAGTGCCTGACATTCAGCTAAGAACTTGCTTCTTACAGCCCACAAATTCTCGCGGAGTTGCCTGAAGAAATCCCGATCGCTGGTTCGCCTGATGACATCCTCTTCGATATCCTTGAATTCATCTCGAAATATTTCCTTTGCGAATTCGATGAGACTGAAACGCACATCCCATGCCCGCTCATTTTCGAGATTATCTCTGGCAAATTCTACCACCCAATTGGTAAGCTCTTTATTGCTGCCCAGTTCATCGATCAGGTTGTCGATGACCTCTTCTAAAATTTCATCCTGCTCTACCTCCAGCCGGTAGTCACCCATAAGTCCAGCCTCGCGTGTAAAGGAGCGAATTACCTTCTGGAAGAAGGCGTCAATGGTACTGATTGAAAATTGCGCGTACTGGTGGAGGATAGCTGATTGAATTTCCTGCGCATGCTGCTGAAAAGTGGAATCATCCAGTTTGAGTTCTTGCTTTAATTCATTTGCAACTTCATCCTCAATTCCCTTCGCAAACTTGTCGAGGTAAAGGAGAATTCGATCCTTCATTTCCTGCGTCGCCTTGTTCGTAAAAGTGACCGCGAGAATATGTTTGAAGTAGTCGGACTTGTAGCGCAGGGCCAGCGACAAATAAATTTTGGCCAAGGTTCTTGTCTTGCCTGATCCTGCGGACGAACGGTAAATATTGAACAGCTTATTCAGATGCGTTGTATTTAGAATTAAGAATTCTCACAAAATAAAATACATGTCATTTACACGGTCTTAATTTCAATCATAAATTTCATACCTTGAGTAGAGGTAGCTATGCGAAAACTTTATTTTTTATATCGTAAGATAGCTTATTCTTTCCCCGTTCAACTTTTACTGAACAATTTTCAACGCAATTTGGTGTTGATGTTGTGCTGGTTCATCCTATTTGCCCTGGTCAGCGGCAGTTTCGGCAAATACATGGGAATTCCTTACCTGTTCCTTGACCCTGAATATCTTCATAAGGTCAACTTTCGCAGCTTCTTTATTCTTGGAATGGCAACCGGTGGCTTTACAACAGCCTTCCATATCACGTGTTACATTACCGATGGACACAGGTTCTCCTTTATCGGTTCGATGCCAAAACCATTTACAAAGTTTGTTATCAATAACAGCGTAATCCCGGTGGCTTTTCTCGTTACGTATATTTTTCAGATCATTAAGTTTCAATTCAACAATGAGTATTCCACCAGGGCCGACGTTGCGTTGAATGTAGGGGGACTGATTACCGGCTATTTTGTGATGACCAGTATACTGTCAATTTATTTCTGGTTTACGAACAATGATATCTTCAAATATGTAGTTGGTCAAATCGATGTGAAACTGAAAACCAACGTTAGGGCGACGCGCCGGAACGTGATGAAAAAACTCGACATCGTTCGGAAGAAACAGGTGCGCGTCGACAATTATCTTGATTATGATCTGCGATTTAAGAATGTCAAGGACACGAAGATCTATAACAAGGCCCAGATACTTCATGTATTCGATCAAAATCACCTCAATCTTGTATTGATCGAGTTATTTATTTTTGTTTTTGTTTTGGTTCTCGGAATTTTTAAAGACCACCCTGTATTTCAGCTTCCAGCGGCATCAACCTTTATCATCTATCTGACAATCTTTGTGATGCTTTCCGGCGCCTTTTCCTACTGGTTCGGGGGCTGGGCTACGACAAGTGCGCTTATACTTTTTTTGATCCTTAACCATCTTATTGGCGAAGAATATTTTATACGACGATATGAGGCATTCGGCTTAAACTATCAAGTGCCACCTGTCGAATATTCTCCTTCGACCATTGCCGCCTTAAACGATTCTGCTCACCTCGAGCGCGATCGAGCCACAACCCGGGTAATGTTGGACAGCTGGAAAGCCAAATTTCAAGGAGATAAAAAACCACCAATAGTGTTCCTTTGTGTTAGTGGTGGCGGAAAGCGTGCTGCTCTTTGGGCACTTACGTCGCTTCAAACTGCGGATAGCCTGACCGATGGAGGGCTGATGAACAACAGCGTTTTGATCACGGGAGCGTCGGGAGGCCTTATTGGTGCAAGTTATTTTCGTGAACTGATCCTTCGCGAACGCCAGGGAAAGAATGTTCAGCCCTATGCTAATTTGCATCGCCAACTCATATCGACCGATAATCTGAACCCCATCATTTTTAGCTTGATGGCAAATGATCTCTTTGTGGGATTTACAAAATTTGAATACGACGGCAACTACTACTACAAAGACAGAGCTTATACCTTCGAAGAACAGCTTAATCTTATAACGAACCGCACATTGGATAAGCCGATCAAAGCGTATGACAGCGCTGAATTGAAAGGCATTATTCCGATGATGATCCTCTCGCCAACAATTGTAAACGATGGACGCAAATTGTATATCGGTGCCCGGCCCGTGTCGTTCATGAATTATGATATTTCATCGTTTCCCGATTATGAGTTAACGAAATTCAGCGGTGTCGATTTTATCTCTTTATTTGAAGATCAGAACGGTGAGGATCTCCGCTTCCTTTCCGCTTTGCGTATGACCGCTACATTCCCATATATCACGCCGAATACATCATTGCCTAGTAATCCTGCAATCCAGATAATGGATGCCGGGATTTCAGATAATTTCGGTCTATCGGACGCGATACGCTTTGCATATGCATTCAAGGACTGGATCAATGAAAATACTTCGGGTGTAATCTTTGTTTCCATTCGTGATTCACCCAAGCTTGGAGATATCGCGCCTAATGTAAAGCAAAACATAATCGACGCTATTACGCAGCCTATTACCAACGTCTACAATAATTTTGAGAACTTTCAGGATATTAATAGTGATATGCAGATCAATCACGCTAAGTCATGGCTAAATGTGGATATTGACCGTATCGATCTGCAGTACGAATTGGAAAGTTACGTTCCAATCCTGAACAAAATGGACAGCCTTCGGGTAAACAATCCTCGTGCATCTTTAAGCTGGCGCTTGACTACCCGTGAAAAATACGGCATCATTACATCAATCAATTCGCGCGGTAATCAGGAAGAACTTAAGAGGTTAAAATCATTGCTCGAATAGAAGTCTGAGCTGCCAAGGGAAGTTTCCACTTTAGCGCTATCTTTGCCGGTTCCATGTCATCACGGGAACAACTACAAAAAACATTTGAGCTCATTAAGATTGAGCGGCAGGCGGATCTGGAATATTACAGGCAAAAAGTACTGCTTCGATCACTTCAACAAAGAACAGCAGAAGGTGTAACATGGTATCCGGTTAAGTTGAAACGTGACTATATCGGAACCGGTGAACGCCTCATCGTCGAAGTCGATCGAATTACACATCTTGACCAACCGCACGCCTTCCAGAGTGGGAAGTCAGTAAGCTTTTTTTCCAATTCTTCTGGCAAACCTGAAAAGGATCATGTTAATGGTGTGATCAATTACGTACGTGATAACACGATGGTTATAACATTGAACAGCGATGAATTACCTGACTGGATTGATGATACGCACCTTGGAGTCGATGTGATGTTCGATGAGATGAGCTATCGCGAAATGGAATTTGCCCTTAAGGAAGTTATCAAAGCAGAAGATGGGAGGATTGCTGAAATAAGAGAGATTTTGTTAGGGAACGAACAAGCAGAATCAAGAGAATCGTCTTCACCAATTGATGTTGACCTGAATCCTAGCCAGCTTAAAGCATTGGAAAAAATCGTTTCTGCGCGGGATGTTGGATTCATTCACGGGCCACCTGGAACTGGAAAAACTACGACTTTGGTACACGCCATTGGTTACACTGTGAAGGTCGAAAAGCAAGTTCTTGTTTGTGCACCGAGCAATGCTGCAGTCGATCTACTTGCTGATAAATTAACGGACCAGGGACTGAGTGTATTGCGTATAGGGCACCCGGCGCGAGTCACCGAACAGTCGCTAAGTAAAACGTTAGATGCGAGGATAGCTGATCATCCAAGTTATCGCGAGCTGCGAGCGCTTCGAAAGAAAATGGAGCAGGTTCGGAGCGCGGCGCTCAAATACAAACGGAATTTTGGATATGAGGAAAGACAACAACGCAAACTTTTAATGCAGGAAAGCAAGGCGTTAAAGGCGGATGCGGATATGCTCGAGTTTTATATTATCAATGATCTGCTGCAGTCAATGCAGGTGATATGTTCGACACTTGTAGGAGCTTCGCATCCTGTAATGCGTGGTAAGAAATTTCTGACTGCATTCATAGATGAGGCTGCCCAGGCTCTCGAACCTGCGTGCTGGATTCCTATACTGAGAGCTGATCGGGTGATATTCGCAGGTGATCATCAGCAACTGCCGCCAACCATCAAGTCAATTGAAGCCGCACGAGCAGGCCTTGCAACAACACTTTTTGAAAAAGGTATTCGGCGCCATCCACAGATGTCAGAAATGTTGAAAGTTCAGTATCGGATGAATGAAAACATTATGAAATTTTCTTCAGGGTATTTCTATAAAGATGAATTGATTGCTCATGATTCCGTACGATCAGGTGTGCTTAATGAAAATGAGCTTCCCGTTGAGTTCATTGATACTGCGGGCTGCGGCTACAACGAATCACAGGATCCTGAGACGCTAAGCCGATACAACGAAGAGGAAGCACGACTTCTTATTCATCAGGTAGAATCACTTATTAATCGTATAAGCGAAAATATTTGGGTTGATGAGAAAATCTCTCTTGGCATAATAACGCCTTATAGGGCACAGGTTGATTATCTGAATAAATTAGCGGATGCATCAGGGATAATGGAACCGTTGCGTCATCTCATCAATATAAATACGGTGGATGCTTTTCAGGGACAGGAACGCGATGTAATCGCTATCAGTTTTGTAAGGAGCAACGAAAAAAGTGAAGTTGGTTTTCTTGGTGATATTCGTAGAACAAATGTGGCAATGACTCGTGCAAAGAAGAAGCTTCTTATGGTCGGAGATAGCGCCACGTTGGGATCACACCCTTTCTATAACCAGTTGCTGGATTACATCCAGAACGGTGGTTTTTATAAGAGCGCCTTTGAATTTATTACCTCATGACATTTGCCGACCATGTATTGCACTTTTACAAGAATCTCCGGATTGCCGAAACTCTTCCGGACGATGTAGTTGTTCTCGATCCTTATGCTGATGAGATGTCCTTTCACTATTGTTCGCAATTTTATAAAAAGTTTTACAGCGATAACTCCTCTCGCACCATGATCATTGGAATCAACCCGGGACGGCATGGTGGAGGTATTACGGGTGTCCCGTTTACTGATCCTCACAAGTTAGAGGAGCGCTGCGGCATCAGCAACCCGTTTAAGAAAAAGACTGAGCTCTCAGCAGACTTCATTTATCACATGATCGACGCGTTTGGTGGAACTGAACTCTTTTATGGAAAGTTCTATTTCAGCGCAATAAGTCCTTTAGGTTTTACTAAGGGAGGAAAAAACTTGAATTATTATGATGTAAAGGAATTGAAATCTGCGCTTAACGATTTTATTATAGACTCGATGAGGCAACAACTTTCGTTTGGCATAAATCGAGATACATGTTTTTGCCTCGGCGAGGGAGAGAATTTCAAGTACCTAAAAAAGCTAAACGAAGACTTACGCTTTTTTGATAAAATCATTCCCCTGGCTCATCCGCGATTCATAATGCAGTATAGGAGGAAGAAGATGTCGGACTACGTCAATGATTATGTAATTAAGCTTACAGCAGGACTAAATATATTATGACAATTGTTCCGGCACCTTGATGACGAGTTGAGTCGTCAACCCCATCCGGGGTTTGGCTTCGTTTGTGTGTTAACCCCGGGTTCCGCTTTGGGGTTTCACCCCAGCGTCACCCGGGGCTATTCACATTGAATACCCTTCGGGATTCGGAGCGAAGACCCGAAAGTTTTTTACAATTATATATCAAACTCTATCCCGCTCTCAAGTGCGTTGCTATTCGTAACCAAGCAGGCAAGAGAATATACGTTATTCCTACTAAGTGCCTATGCCCCTTCATTAAGTTTCAAAGACCCAATTTGCTTCTGCGACAAGTCCGAAGGTACTTGAATGTGAATAGCCCCGGGTGCAGCAGGGTGAAACCCTGGCTGTACCCGGGGTATGATGGGTTGAATGGACTCAACCCTGAAGGGGTTAGGACAATTTCACATAATGTTACATTATCATATCATGAAAAGTTGTGAAGGTCGGAACACAGGAAGCGATGGAAAGCTAATGGTAGGGACGCGCACCCTTATCCCCTATTCCTTCTTTTGGCTCCTCTGACGGCTTGCGCAGTCCACGGATCTTCCGGCCACGAATGTTTGGGATATCGCATCCGCAGTTCCTTCCGGACTTCGTGATACGTAGTCTGCCAAAAGCTTTTTAGGTCTTGTGTAACCTGTACTGGTTTGTATCCTGGTGAGAGAAGGTGCAGCATTACTTTGGTTCTTCCCTCGTTAATAGTGGGTGTTTCCAAAAGGCCAAACATCTCTTGAAGTCTCACTTCCAACGTAGGAGTTTCACGGGAGATCGCGTAGTTGATCCGGATCGTAGAACCGCTCGGCACAACGATACCCGCAGGCGCCAACTTATCAAGCTTGCTGCTCAGTTCCCACGGCAACAAGGTCGAAAGTATCTGATGCATATTCAACCGTTGAAAATCGGATGGCTTATATACTTCACCAAGAAAGGGGGTTAACCATTCCTCTACTGTACGCAATAAATTTTCATCACTAACATCGGGCCATGATTCCTCCGGCCTCCACCGCCGTAAGCTCATTACCCGCGCCTGCCAAACTCGATGCTCATCTTTCAAGGGAAGCAATTTTAGTCCTTCTGATCGTAAAGCTTGTACCAGGACTTGCGTGCGTTGCTCAAGGGGGATATTCACGATCGGTCTACTGGACAAAACCAAGTTTCCAACACGCTTGTCGACTGATCCCTGGATACCTTTATCAGGGTCCCACGTTATCGACTCTTTCTCTATTGCCAGGTGGGCTACATCCTCTTCGACTAATGGTGCGGCTGAAAAAATCTTTCCTTCGCCGGCTCCACTGTCGATTTGAGCAATAACCAGCCATGATCTACTTGCGAGTAAATCATGGTCAGGCAGCCTGGCAACCCGGCCGTTTAGGATCTTATAGCGAGTTCCATGCTTTTCGATTCGATTTGCAATACGATCAGGATATGCTTGGGCGAGCAGTTTTCCAATATCTGTATCCAATGGTGTTGCATTGTCTTCTTTGATCTTGAACAACTTTCGCCACGATGCGGCTAGCCGCTCAATTCGTTCAAGAACGCCACGGTCTGCATTCACTCGCTCACCCTTCCGCCATTTGCGAAGTTCTTCAATTCTCAGTGACAGGTCCACACTCGTTTCCTTTGCAAGAGGGTCACGCTCTTCTATCACGGATGCAACATCAGTTGCAAGTGCAAGAAAAAACCTTTCACCTGATGAACCTGAGTTTATGTCAAATGCGACAGCTTCTAACAACATGTGCGCAAGCCGAGGATGTGTTGGAAGGCGCAGCATCTCTTTACCTTTCCGCGTAATCTTATTTTCCGATAGGGCATTTAACTGACTCAGCAACTCCTTCGCCTGATTGAGGGCACCGGCCGGTGGAGCTGTTATCCACGAAAGTTCTCTCGCATCTTCTATTCCCCAATTGGCGAGTTCCAGGTAGAGTGGCGCCAGGTCAGCCTCCAAAATTTCCGGCTGGCGGGTAGCCTGTAAGGTATGATTCGCCGATTCAGCCCACAACCGATAACACGTTCCTGGACCTAATCGGCCCGCTCGGCCGGCTCTTTGATCGGCTGCATCTTTTGTTACGCGCACAGTTTCCAACCTGGTAAGTCCGCTTTTAGGATCAAAGCGCGGTACTCGCGATTGGCCGCTGTCAACAACGGTAGTTATACCTTCTATGGTCAGGGATGTCTCAGCGATCGAAGTGGATAATACAACTTTGCGTCTACCTGCTGTGTTGGGTAAGATTGCTTCCTGTTGTTTCCGGAACGGTAGATCTCCGTATAACGGACATATATCCGCTGGAATATTTTCACTTTCGAGTATTTCAGAAACGCGATGGATGGCTCCAGTGCCAGGCAAGAAGGCAAGGATGTCACCATTTTGTTCATTTATTGCTTTCTTTATTACACGCGCGACTGACGGCGGGATTGGTGCGTCCTTCTCCATCGGGACATAGCGCAAGGAGACAGGATATTGTTTACCAGCTGTGGTTACGATGGGGGCGTTACCAAGCTGAGATGATATTTTCTCGCCATCAAGAGTAGCGGACATTATCAAAATGCGCAGGTCAGTTCGGAGAATTTGTTGCACCTGCAGACACAGCGCTAACGCAAGGTCTGCCTGCAAACTGCGCTCGTGAAATTCATCGAAGATGACGAGTCCAATTCCCTCCAGTGAATTATCCGACTGCATGGTCCGGGTAAGAATGCCTTCAGTTACAACTTCACAGCGGGTATTGTGGCTTACAGCACTTTCGAACCTCACCCGATAACCTATTGTCTTTCCGATCTCTTCTTTCAGTAAAGTTGCCATGCGTACGGCGACTGATTTTGCTGCGAGCCGACGTGGCTCCAGCATTACAATCTTTTTTGATTGTAACCATGGCTCGTCCAAAAGGAGGAGAGGTACTACTGTGCTTTTACCAGCGCCAGGTGGCGCCTGAAGAATAACGATTGAATGATGCTCGAGTGTACGGGAAAGTTCACCAATGACCTTTTGAACCGGATATGTCGTAGACATCCCGCAAAATAGAAATTTATGAAATCGTTTTAAAAGGTTCTTGGTAAACGCGGTAAAGCAATTAGTTGCTCAGCTTAGTGATCTGTGCTTTTCCAAAGATCAAGCCCTTATTGACACTGGCGTTCCCATTGTACGAAACCTGGGATTCACCAAAGGCATGTACCTTAAGATTGTCCTGAGTGTTTAGTTTTATTCTGCTATCGCCAAAGATTGTAGTAGTGGCAGAAAAGCTTTTCAGATCCTGAGTGTCAATCATATTCTCACCGAACAACTTATACTTTTGATATTCGGCTTTGCCTGTCTTTATGTTGAGATCATTGTCGCCAAACAAGCTTGTTCTAAGATATTCGGTCTTTAATGAGGCAAGATTAATGTCGTTTTCCCCGTATGCTTTTAATGTAAAACGTTCGGCACTAAGAGGTCCGTTGCAGGTAAGCTCTGAATTGCCCCTGATCTCAAGGTGCTCCAACTCTTTGTAGGTTACGTATGCCGTAACAGATACATCATAATAAATGCTTCTTTTCTGGTTTCCGTTTGTGCGATACATTTTCTCTGTAACCTTGGCATCATCAAGATAAATACGCAATGTCTTGCCTTGAACCTGGATATTGATCTTATCAGCGTCCACATTAGAATGCGTTAGCCTGATGGATTCGCTTTCACCTTGTTCAAGTATGAGATTGATCCTGGGAGAGACGATAATTTTCCTGAATGATTTGAGGTCGCGGGTAATTTCCTGGGCGAACGAAGCGGGCAATACGAGTGTAATTAATATTACGGCGGTAAGGATTCTCTTTGTGATTTTCATATGTTATTCGAGGCTTGCTAAGTTAGGACAACTTGGCGGGCTATTACCCCTACGTCCCAATTATTTTTATTTAATCAATCATATTTTTATTACATGACTCTAATATGTAACGAAAGGTTGCAGCGCACGAACGTGTTAATGGTGATTTTTTTTTGAGAGACCTGCTATGACCACTCAAGGCGGTATCTCTGGATTTCGTGGCCTTCCAAAGAAGGAATACGGAATAGGGAATAAGGTACGTACTCCCTATTCCTTATTCCCTACTCCCTATTCCTAACAAAATCAATCCCCGATAGCTGGTACATCTCAAGAAAAATACAAGAAAACAGCGACGTCTTTCAGACAACATCCCCGTGGATTTTACCGTTTTCAAACGTGTACAATAAGTTGTGTCATGAAAAAATATGCATTGCCTCTAATAGGATTTATCGCCTTCGCAGCATCATCCTGTACAAAACTTTTGACGGCCACCTTTGAATCTGATGCAATCAACAGTCCGCCTGCGACCAATCTTCCAGGCGCTCCGTCTGGAGATGTTATTGAGTTTCATAATGCCATCATTCCGCAGTTGAAAGTGCAGAGTTCCTCTATCTCGGGAGATAAAGCATTATTTTATACGAATACTGCCCTGACTGATCCACCGCCAGTGGCTTCACGTTGGCTAACGTTTAGGGGGATTGAAGCAGACCTGACCCAAACAATTTGGTTTCAGCATACCGGCGAAAACATGGGTTCAGTTATTATGATTGATGTTTCTGATGGTCATCAGAATCTCATTGCCAGAATGCGCATAATGCCTGATGGTGAAGTCGGGCTTGCTACTAATATCGGTGATACGTACTCGGATGTAATTGGAAATCTAGGAACGGGTCCTCACACCATAATTTTTGCTGCTATCGCATCATCCTTAACTTATAATGTTAGCATTATTCCATCTAATGGCGCAACGATTACCGCCAGTAACAAACCAATGATCACTCAAAACAAATTAAACTTTGCAAACCCTGCCCATCCATCGTTAAGCTTCCTTCAGGAGGGCACCGGCAGTCTCACATATGCAATTGGTTCGGTTGCTATTTCACGTAAGAAACCCTAGCCCGTTAACAGACAATTTTAGAGCGTCAATCAAAAAAATAATACTATGAAAAAGTTATTTGTCATTTACCTCGCTGTTTTAGCCAGTTCTTTTATGTTCTCATGTCAACCAAGCAAAATTCTAGTAGCTACTTTTGAAGCAGATGCGCTTAACGCGCCGCCAGCTAAAGATCTGCCTGGTAGCCCGAGCGGTGATGTTATTGAGTATCACACGGGTGTTGAGCCTCAATTAAAAGTGCAAACCTCCAGTATTGCGGGTGCTAAGGCTTTGCACTATACAAACGTTGTTATTGGAGAGGTTCCCGCCCACCAGCGTGGCATCGTTTTCAAAGGTGTAGGCACAGCGTTGACAAAAACCACGTGGATCACTTACACAGGCCAGAACACAGGCGCATCAACCAAGGATGTTTACATATACGTGTCTGACGGTTATGGCCATTTTATGGCTGCAATGAGAATCAGAGCGAATGGTGAAGTAGGTCTCACCAATGATCTCGCGCAGGGCAACTACGCGGTAATCGGAAATGTTGGCACCGAGGTTCATACTGTTATTTTTACTCTTTCTCCATCAACATTAAAATATAATGTGACTATTTTCAAAGAGACGGGTCCAGCTATACTTGCAGAGAACAAGTCGATGATAACGGAAGATGCGTTAAGTTTCAATAACCCGGCACGTCCCAGTATTAGTTTCGCACACCAGGAGGCTGCTTCGCCTGGTCATACTTATGCCATCGGCTCAGTGTCTATTACGCGCAAGAAGCCCAATTAAGGCTGACAACGGTCAGAATAGGCTATTCCGTTCGAAGTGATTTTACGGGATTTGAAATTGCGGCTTTGATCGATTGAAAGATTACTGTGAGCAATGCCAGGATCACAATTCCCAAAGACGTTATCACAAATATCCAGGGTGATAGCTCTGTGCGAAAAGCATATTGTGAGAGGAACATGTCCGTTGCAAAATACGCTATCGGACATGCCACAACTAATGCGAAAAAAACCAGTTTCGTAAATTCACTGCAAAGCAATGTAACAAGATTGGACACCGTTGCTCCAAGTATCTTTCGGATACCAAGTTCTTTTGTTCTGCGTTCTGCAGTGAATGATGCGAGGCCAAATAATCCCAGACATGATATAAAAATTGCGATGACCGTAAAACACGTCGCGAGTTTACCAGTCGTAATTTCGGTTTGGTACTGGTTGTTAAATTGTTGATCGAGGAACGAATAGGTGAAAGGATATACGTTGTCAAATTTCTTATAAACTTGTTCAAGTTGTTGCAACGTTCTTTCGAGATTAGAGCCATCAAGCTTTATATAAAGCTGCCAGGCATTGGATGGGGAGTACGTCATTACTAACGGATCAATTGTGCTGCGAAAATTTTGATTGTGAAAATCTTTCACGACCCCAATGATCTGACCTTTCCCGAACCACATTTCTAACGGTGTGCCTATTGGATCACTTAGGTTCATCGCTTTCACGGCAGCTTCGTTGATAATGTAGTTTGAGGTATCGGCCTCGGATTCCATAAAATTTCTGCCCTCAATGAGTTTCATTCCTAGCAAGGGAATGAGATTCGCGTCGGACATCGTTACCTTAAATGGAATTACCTCATCCTTTTGCATTCCGGGCCATACCGGGTCCGATGTTGTATTTTGAACATCAAATGGGACGTCAGCTGCTGCGGAGATTCCGGAAATGCCCTCACATCTCATTGCCTCAGCTTTAAATGCCTCCAAACTCTTGGCGATACCACCCCGGATTTGCATCGTCAGAACGTTTTCGCGGTTTAATCCAAGATTCTTCGTTCGTATATATTGAAGCTGATTGTAGATAACAATGCTGCCTGCAATGAGTATAACAGAAAGACAAAATTGAAAAACCACCAGTCCTTTCCTTACAAATGGTTCTCCAGAGGGAGATGTTTTTCCACTTAGTATGGAAATAGGTTTGAAAGAAGAAAGATACAGCGCTGGATAGCTTCCCGCCAGAATCCCGGTAAACAGCACTATCACTACCAACATTATAGTCATGAAAGGGTCAGGTTCCAGGGCAACGGTTTTATGCGTAAGTGAATTAAACAATGGAATGGTTAGTTGGACAATAGCTAATGCTATAACCATACTCAGTATCGATATGAGCAGCGACTCGGCTAAGAACTGTGTGGCAATTGTTCTTCGCCGGGCTCCAACTACTTTGCGAACACCAACTTCGCGACTTCGAGTTGCAGACCTCGCCGTCGCGAGGTTCATAAAATTTATGCAGGCCATCAATAAGACAAACAGGCCGACGAGGGAAAATGCCCGAACATATTCGATGCGTCCACCATCTTGTTTTCCACTGGTGAAATTGGAGTAAAGGTGGAAGTCTTTAAATGGTTGGAGGAAAGGATTGACAAGGCAGGGTGGGCAATTTGTTTGCACCATTGACAAAAGCTTTTTGTTTACAGCTTCTGCAGACGCACCTACTTTTAACTTCAAAAACGATTGGTTACTGGAAGTTTCCCAGGTTGCAAGCATCCAGGGGCGACCCTTCGCGTAAGTTTCAAAGGGCAAAACAAAGTCAAATTGCATTGACGAATTGGAAGGGATGTTCTTAAAAACACTTGTGACCTTCACGTCCCAATCTTCTGATACCCTAAAACTTTTGCCGATAGGATCTTCGTTTCCAAAATATATTTCCGCCATCTTTTCAGAGATGGCAACCGAATTATTGTCCGGCAAAGGATTATCTGCATTGCCAAGCTTGATAGGGAAGGTGAACATTTTAAAAAGATCAGGATCTGCCCACACTCCCTTTTGCATCATCGAAATTCCATCGGTCACAAATAAAAGTTCTGATCCCCAGTCCATTCGTGTTGCGTATTCAGCCTCCGGGATCTGTTCTTTCGCAGCTGGGACTAACAATGCTGGTGTGGAAGGAAAGGTTTTAATTGACCCATCTGTATAAATTGAATTGTGCCACACTTTGTAGAGTGTATCGTTATTCTTATGGAAGGAGTCATATTTCAATTCATCGCTCACCCATAATAAAATAAAAATCGTTGCGGTCAGACCACATGTGAGACCCGCAATGTTGATCGCCGTGTATCCAACATGTCGTTGAAAATTCCTGAGCGCAGTTTTGAAATAGTTTTTAAGCATGCTGAATTATTCGCTTCGTAGAGCGTCGGCCGGGTTATTAAATGCTGCTTTTAACGACTGAAAACTAATGGTCAGCAGTGCGATCATCAGCGAACCCAATCCAGCTATCAAAAATATTTCGAATCCGATCTTGATGCTGTATTGAAAATCCTGGAGCCATTTAGCCATAACGAAATAGGCAACCACACTAGCCATCAAAAATGAAATCAAAATCAGAGTAACAAATTCGATAGAAAGTTTATAAAAGATGTTGGCATTGGTGGCACCTAATACCTTTCTAATTCCAATTTCTTTTTTTCGCTGTTCAGCCGTAAACGCAGAAAGCGCGAACAGACCTAACCCGGCGATCACCAATGCAAGGATTGTGAAGTGGGTGAACATATTCGCAAAGGCTTGTTCGTTGCGATAGAGGTTGGCAAATTGTTCATCAAGGAAATCATATTCAAACGTTGTACCTGGATTTACCTTCTTCCATGTCTCTTCGATAAATGACAGCGTTTCCGTCATATTTTCTGCTTTCACTTTAACAGATAACGCTCCGTTGTCTTTGGTATACAACATAAACATGGGCTCGAGCTTGTGACGGATTGTTGCAAAGTGAAAATCCTTGACAACTCCTATGACGGTATATGGTGTTTGATCGCCAGCGTTTGGCCCGGTTTGAATACTGATTTTCTTTCCAATGGGATCAGTCCATTTCAATAGTCGCACCATTTCCTCATTTATTATCATCGAAACAGAGTCTGAAAAATCAAGAGAGAAATTTCTTCCTTGTGTCATTGCCATTCCCATGGTAGGTATAAAATTTTCGTCAGCAGCCATGATGCTGGTAATAATATTGGTTTCACTGGTGGACCCTTCAGGAAAGATGTTCGTACGCCCAAGTTGTTGCCCAATTCGTGTTGAAGAGGTACCAGCAGCAAGAATGTTTTCATTTCGCAAAAGTTCCGTCTTCAACGTGGAAGATCGCGAAATTGCTCCACCATTCTGTTGAATTGAAATCACCTGTTCGCGACTATAGCCCAAGTCTGTACTGTAAATAAAATTCATTTGTTGAAAGACAATGCCGGTTCCAACCATCAAAGCTATAGATATAGTAAACTGAAGAATGACCAGCGCCTTACGCAATTGAATGCCTCGGGTAGAATTTTTGAATGATCCTTTCAAGACAACGATTGGCTTAAAACCAGAAAGTACAAACGCAGGGTACAAGCCTGCCAGAACACCAACAATTAAGATCAAACCTAGAATGATTATAATATTTTGCGGTTGGAGCAGAATAGATACATCTGCAAACCGCTGGTATGTGTTGTTAAGAAGCGGAACGGCAACAAAGACGAGAATGATCGCTAGCACAGCTGCAACAAAAGTTACTATAATCGACTCAGTCAAATATTGGCCAATCAATTGATAGCGTACGGCTCCGATTACTTTTCGCATACCAACTTCCTTGGCGCGACTTGCAGACTTTGCCGTCACAAGATTCATGAAGTTTACAATAGCTAGCAGAAGAATAAGAGCAGAGATCGTTGAAAGAACGTATACATTTAGTACATCGGATTTATTAGCATTCGATTCAAAGAGAATATCTTTTGAATGAAGATGCACATCTTTCAACGGTTGGACTACAGGAGTGAAAAATTCATAAGCGTTATTCTTTTTAGTGATCGCTTGTAACTTGGCGTTGAGGTCAGCGATGTCGGCTGGTTTGTCAAGCAGAAGAAATGAAAATGTAAAAATGCCTTGCCATGTTTCCAGTGCCTGGCGCAGTCCGTTTTCATCCTTTCCCGGAACCAAACTGTGAAGCAGATCAAATTGGAGATGTGAGTTCTTTGGAACATCTTCCAGTAGCGCTGTTACATTGAGATCCGTTGTTTGATTCAATTTTACTGTCTTGCCGATTGGATTTTCATCACCGAAGATTTTCTTGGCAAGAGTTTGAGTAATTGCGATTGACCCCGGGTTGTCGAGAACACCTGTTTTCTGATCGCTGAGGATTTTAAAGTCGAACACGTCAAAAACAGCAGGGTCGACGCGGAAAGCTGCTTCGCATTTTAAGACATTATCATTATAGCTTAGATCATAGCGACCGCCACCTGTAAAACGCACACTTTCCACGACTTCGGGAAGTTCTTCTTCGGCGGCAGGCGCCAGCCTTGGTTGAGTAACGCCTACCAGTTTGCTGCTCACACCTTCGGCGCTGTCTATTGTGAGCAGTCTGACTATTCTGTTGTTTTTCTGATGTATCGTGTCGTATGAGAGATCTTCTTGTACGTACAAGTAGATCATCATGCTTGCAGCAAGACCAAATGCAAGTCCTACTATCTTGATAAATGAATAAATTTTCTGCGAAAACAGATTGCGCAGGCCAGTGGTAAAGTAACTTTTTAGCATTTATGCCGGTGTTTAAAGG